>CALZTP010000004.1 GCA_945829115.1 uncultured bacterium
TGTTCGATAGGTCTTCGATAGAACTTCGCTTTGTCTTCGATAGAACTTCGCTTTGACATCGCTTTCGCATCGATAAGTAAGCGAGGAAGTGACGGTGACTGAACGGTATGGTTGAGTAAAAAGAGAAGACGAAGAACGAGGTAAGAAGAGGCTACTTCCCCATTTCTATCGAGTTTATTTCTTGTACTGAAATATCTCCCTAAATCCGGCACAACCGATAAATCCTGTGGACTGCGACGCCATGCAAGGTAGGGTGTGTCGTCCCATACTGTGCGGACTTTCCTTTCCTCAAACACCTTGATGTTAACCATGCAGTCGTAAGATTATTAATCTTAGTGGCGTAAGGTTAATAACCTTAATTGTCATAATAAAATAATATTATTCTACTTTCTCAAGCTTAAAAAAAATATTTCCTCGCCTTTTTCAGGCAAAGATATGGCGGTGTCGATTATTTTTTGTATATTTGCAGAAAAATAATTGCTATGGTAAGACTTGTGTTTATATTGATAATGGCTTGGTTAGGGATATTTGGTGTCTCGGCAAAGGGTATGCTGTGTTCAGACAGCTTGGTGACGCTGAAAGGAACCGTAAGGGATGCTGACACCAAGAAGCGACTTGCCAACGTTAATGTTTATATACCAGGAAGGGATGTGGGAACAGTGACCAATGGCGACGGGGTGTTTGCATTAAAGGTAGATAGAGAAGACGCAGAAGGCAAACTGCTTTTCTCTTGTCTTGGATATGCAAACTACAGAATGGCATGCAGTTACTTTAATGGAGAGGAAGCAGCGACGGTTTACCTTAACCCTATGACCAAGCGACTTGGAGAGGTAACGGTATTTGGCGGTGATGCCAAAAATCTTGTTGAGGAGGCTCTGAGGAAGATTGAGGTGAACTACCCTTCTCAAAACCAGTTGCTCAACATGTTCTATCGAGAGACAATAATGAAGGGAAGCCGATTTGTGGGAATATCAGAGGGTGTGTTGGACGTGGCAAAGGATAACTACAAACATCGCTCGGTGTTGAGAGACAGGGTAAGGCTGCACCGCAGCAGGAGCCTGCTCAGCCAGAAGTCCCGCGACACATTAGCTGTAAAGGTGCAGGGCGGACCTTGGCTTTCGGTGTATCTCGATATCGTAAAGAACGAAGAGGCGTTGTTCGACAGTAAGACGATAGATTGCTATGCCTTTAGGCACGAGCATGTTGAGATGCTCAACGACCGTTTGCATTATGTGGTGAGCTTCAAGCCTTTGGTCAGCCTCGATTATCCGCTTTATTCTGGCCTACTGTATATCGACCTTCAGACCTTGAGCATCAGTCGTGCGGAACTGTCGCTTGATGTGAGCGATAAGGAAAAGGCGAACAAGATGTTTTTACAGAAAAAGCCCGCAGGACTGCGGTTCAGCACCCGCGAGGTAAGCATTGTGGTGACATATAGGCAACATGGAGATAGGATGTGTCTCGACTACCTAAGAAGTAGCATACGCTTCAAGTGCGACTGGAAACGACGGTTGTTCTCATCGGCTTATGTGGTAGTGGCAGAGATGGTGGTAGTGGATGTTGACGACAAAGCGACAATGGGCATACCGTCGTCAGAGTCTTATGGCAGCAAGAGGCTGTTTAGCGACGATGCTGAGCAAAACTGGGACGAGGACTACTGGAAGGACTACAACATCATTGAGCCTACAGAATCGCTGGAGAAGGCAGTGATCAAGCTGCGAGGGCATGCAAATCGCTGAGTATCCTTTTTTACGTGAATAATTGGGTGGTAAGAGGAATAATATGTAACTTTTCGACAAATTACAAATAACAGGAAATCAATAATATTATGGAACAAAGCATCAAGCCACAGCGCATAAACGTTGTTGACAGCCTTCGCGGATTTGCCGTGGTAGGCATTATTATCATACACTTTCTCGAACACCTCAATTTTTATTCTTTTCCCGAGCTGACAGCTTTTGACATAAGACTTTGGGACACGGTGTTCTACATCGGAGCAAGCAAGATGTATGCAATATTCGCATTGCTGTTTGGATTGAGCTGCTATATTCAGCACCATAATGCAGAGAAACGTGGCGAGGACTTCCGCTTGCGCTTCGCATGGCGAATGTTTTTGCTTTTCGGTTGGGGAATGCTCGACCTTATGTTCTTCAATGGCGACATACTTTGCACATACGCAGTTCTAGGACTTTTGTTAATACCTCTTGTAAAGGCCCCCGACAAGGTGCTTATTGTTGTGGCAACCATACTATTTCTGCAACCCATTGAAATCTATTACATCATAAAGGGTATCATTGTTCCCGATGCCACTCCTATGGATCTTGGTTATGGACATTTGTGGGGAGTGTGCTATGAGGCTTGTGCCAATGGAGGTTTCCTCCATGTGGCAAAGGCAGGCTTGACAACAGGATTGCCCATTAACTTCGGCTGGGCAATAGAGCATGGTCGCCTCACTCAGACTTTTATGCTCTTTGTAGTAGGTATGCTATTGGGACGCAAACGCTTATTTATCAACGAGGCAGGCAATCTCGATTTTTGGAAGAAGGCGATGAAGGTTGCCTTGTTGGTATTTGCCATAACACAAGTGCTACTTCTGACAACACCCATTGAAAAGTTACAAGTTTGTATTGGCAAGAGTTTGGAGATTCAGCTCACTGCATGGCGAAATTTCGCCATGATGACATTCTATGTTGGTGGCATCACATTTCTTTATTACACCACACCTATGCGTAAAGCCATCTCACGCCTTGAGTGCATAGGCAAGATGAGTCTTACCGACTATCTCCTACAGAGCATCATCGGTGGTTTCATCTTCTACAACTGGGGACTTGGTCTCTATACTGTCAGCCACCATAGGATGAGTTTCGTTCTTGGCATCTTGTTCTGCATATGCCTCTACTATTTCTGTCGTTTCTGGACAAGCCATTTCCGCAGAGGCCCTTTAGAAGAACTCTGGGCAAGGGCTACACATATAAAGATTAGGCGTTAACTGTTCCGGTTTTATTAATGTCGAAAGATATGTCGCCCATTTGAGGTTTAATCACAAATCAAAGTATGTAAGGCAATAAGCAGATGGTAAAAAAACTATCGTAAGGTTCTTAACCGCAAAAACAACAAGCGAAAGACTATGAAAAATCTAAGAAAACGCCACAAAAACGCAAAAACCTTTGGCTAATACATTTATTTTCAGTACTTTTGCACCTAAATTCAAATAATATATAAACGAACTATCAATCACACATGTCAGAACACATTCTGCAAGAACGACTGAAAAATAGTGTGAAGGAAGTATAGAAAGATGAAAAAATAAGAATTATGAAGACAAAGATACTATTTGTGTGCCACGGAAATATCTGTAGAAGTCCGATGGCAGAGTTTATAATGAAAGACCTTGTAGAAAAGGCAGGGAAGAGTGAGAAATATGAGATAGCCTCAGCAGCCACGAGCACAGAAGAGATTGGCAATAGCGTCTATCCTCCTGCTCGCCAGAAACTTGCAGAACACGGTATTTCATGTAAAGGAAAGACAGCGCGCCAGATTACTAAGGCTGACTACAGTTATTATGACCTCATAATCGGCATGGACACCTATAACATGCGGAACATGCTTCGCTGCTTTGGTGGAGACAAAGAAGGGAAGGTTCATAAACTCATGGATTTCACGTCAAGGAAGGGAGATGTTGCCGACCCTTGGTATACTGGAAATTTCGATGCCACATGGCGAGACTGCCTTGAGGGCTGCACAGAGTTGCTAAAAAGGTTGGAAGAATAGCTTTCCGATGGTTGAATGTTCATAAAAATGTGGTTTTTGCACGATTGAACGTTCATAAAATTGTGGTTTTTGCATGGTTGAACGTTCGTAAAAATGTAAAAAGTTTGCGTGTTCCATTTATTTTCAGTAACTTTGCAGACAGAAGAATAAAAATCAAAGAAAATGAAAAGGAAGATATACCAAAAATTACTGGAATGGAAGAATAATCCACGCCATAAGCCACTTGTACTTTTAGGTGCGAGACAGGTAGGAAAGACCTATATTCTAAAGGAGTTCGGCAAGAAAGAATTCAACAATTTCGTATACGTAAACTGCCATAATAACCCCTTTGCTTCATCGTTATTTTCCGACTTCAACATAAAACGCATTCTTTATCAGTTGGAGCAAGACAATGAATGCAACATAATTCCAGGTAAGACACTACTCTTTTTTGATGAAATCCAAGAAGTGAAGAACGGAATACCTGCATTGAAATACTTCTGCGAAGAGAATCGCGAGTTGCATGTGGTAGTGGCAGGCTCTATGTTGGGGGTATCATTACGTGAGGACGAGAGTTATCCTGTTGGCAAGATAGATACTTTTAGGATGTATCCTATGACCTTCGAAGAATTTCTTCAGGCAAACGGAAGAGAAAGATTGGCAGATTCACTGAGAGAGATGCAATGGGAAGAGTTGTCTATCCACCATGAGACACTTGTGGAATACCTTCGCCAATACTACTTCACTGGTGGGATGCCAGAAGCTATATCGACATGGATAGACGGTCATAATGCCCGTGAAACGAGAAATGTGCAAAGAGCTATCCTTAGCACATATTTTGGAGACATGGGGAAGCACACCAAGACGGAAGTGGAAAGGATACGTATGGTTTGGGACATCATCCCTTCACAGTTGGCAAAGGAGAACAAGAAATTCATCTTTGGAGCTGTAAAGAAAGGTGCGCGAGCAGCAGAATACGAGAAGTCCCTTCAATGGCTCGCCGATTCCGGTTTAATATATAAGGTATGCAGAATTTCCAAACCCGAAGAGCCATTGAAGTTTTATGCCGACACATCCGCCTTTAAGGTCTTCCTTCACGATGTTGGTCTGCTGGCATGCCTTTGCGGAGCGCGCTCAAGTGAGATGCTATTAGGAATGGGTGCTTTTACAGAGTTCAAGGGCGCATTCACAGAAAATTATGTTATGAACCAGATAAAATCGTTGGAAGATTCAGACGTTATCGGTAACGAAATTTTTTATTATAGCAAAGAGAGTTCGCCATTAGAGGTGGATTTCGTTGTTCAAGGTGGCAAACGAGTCGTTCCTGTAGAGGTAAAGGCAGAACATAATGTTCGTTCCAAATCACTGACAACATTTGTAAACCAAGAATTCTCTTCTTATTCCCTAAAGGCACTCCGCTGCTCTATGATGCCATATGCCGACCAGCAATGGATGGAAAACATCCCATTATATGCAGTAGAAGCATTCTTTTCAAAAGAAGGTGTAGGGATTGAGGTGTGAAAAGAGTGGGGAAAACGGCTGTGTAAACTGAAGGCAAGACTGATTTTTTAACCGCTATTTTGCCGCAAACGATATTTTTAGTACCTTTGTGGCAAAATAGCGGTATTTATATAGCATAAATCATCTTCTGTTCACATCACCCTTGTGACAACGTATGCCTTGTCACGCAACGAATATTCTGGAAGGGTGCAAAGTGTGGTGACTATGGACGATTTGTTCATGATATAGTAGGTGTGCATAATCATGAAGCGAGTGAACCACATGCTCCTCGCAAAGAAAATCGGTGATTCTCCAAATTCTCCTCTAATAAGGAAATGAAGAATCACCGAATATATTTTTAATAAGGTAACACCGAATGTGTTATAATCCAAGAGTAGATGTGCTATAAAGCAACGGAGCCACCTTTACTTTGCAATGAGAGAGTCAGCAAGAGCCTCAAGCTTTGGCTTGTCAGCCTCCTTCATGCGTGACACGATGGTTACGATAGGCTCTACGATGTCTATTTCCTTCATGCCCTCCAGCATCTGGCGCATGATCTTTCCGGCAGTAGGAGCCCAAGAGCCGTTCTCAACGATTGCCACACGACGGTTCTGATATCCCTTCATCTGGAGATGGTGGAGGAAGTCATGCATTGGAGGGAACACATTTCCATCGTAAGAAGCAGCAGCAAGAACCATATGCCCCATACGGAATGCATCCTCAACAGCCTCAGCCATATCATCGCGAGAGAGGTCGGTGACAGCCACCTTTCCAGCACCCTTCTGGCGAAGAATATCAGCAACATATTCTGCAGCAGCCTTTGTGCCGCCATGTATAGAAGCGTAAGCCACGAGCACACCCTTTGTCTCCACCTCGTATGCCCCCCAAGTCTTGTAGAGCCCGAGATAATAGTCGAGGTTTTCAGAGAGGATTGGTCCGTGGAGCGGACAGATGGTCTTTATATCAAGAGCGGCAGCCTTGTCGAGGAGACGAGTAACCTGCGGACCATATTTTCCACAGATATTGAAATAGTAGCGGCGAGCCTCACAAGCCCAGTCCTCATCAGCCGAGAGTGCACCAAACTTT
The DNA here is from genome assembly GCA_945829115.1 of uncultured bacterium. GTDB lineage: Bacteria > Bacteroidota > Bacteroidia > Bacteroidales > Bacteroidaceae > Prevotella. The sequence continues at coordinate 6,337 of CALZTP010000004.1, forward strand.
CCGAATGCGTCAGCCGAGAAGAGCACCTTGTCAACATCATCGTAGCTAACAATCACCTCTGGCCAATGCACCATTGGTGCTGTGCAGAATGTCAGTGTATGCTCACCGAGTGAGAGCGTAGAGCCCTCCCCTACTTCCAATGTGCGCCCCTCAAGGCAGATATTCTCAAAGAACTGCGGCATCATCTGCAGAGCCTTATGAGAAGAAACGATAGTAATCTCTGGGAACATCTCCAAAACCTCAGCAGCGAGAGCAGCATGGTCAGGCTCCATGTGATGAACAACGAGATAGTCGGGAGTTCTTCCTTCCAGTCCTTCTGCGAGGTTCTTCTTCCACTCCTCCGCCTTGCGCTGGTCGCAGGTGTCCATAATAGCTACTTTCTCATCGAGAATGAGATATGAGTTATACGACATGCCATTCGGCACATCATACTGACTTTCAAAGAGATCGATATCAAGATCGTCTACTCCGATGTACTTGATTTTTGAAGTAATGTTTGAAACCATAATTATGTAATCTTTTTTTGTTTTGTCAACGAGTTTTTTCTACTACTAAAAGTGTTCTTCCCATTCCTTTACCACAGAAGGAGCAAACCAGCAAAAGCAGCCATAGCAATCATCTTCAGCGGATTAACCTTCACCCAGAAGACCCCTATGAATGTGGCAAGGAAGATTGCCAAAGACACGTAGAAATACCATGGGTTCTCTGGAGTAGAGAAATTCTCTGCATTGAGGAGCAGGAGTGTGGCAGCGGCAAGGAGTCCGACAACAGCCGGGCGCAGTCCTGTGAACACCGACTGCACAACATTCGTATGCATGTACTTCATAAGCATCTTAGAAATAAGAATCATTAGAACGAAAGAAGGAAGCACAAGGGCAAACGTTGCTGTTAGACTGCCAAGGAGAGACATCAGCGTGCCATAGCCATCGTTATAGACGGCAGTATATCCACAATAGGTGGCGGTATTGATGCCGATAGGTCCCGGTGTCATCTGCGAAATTGCCACGATATTTGTGAACTCCGCAGACGACATCCAGTGGTGTCTCACCACCACCTCCGTCTGTATCAGCGAAAGCATTCCGTAGCCGCCTCCGAATCCGAAGAGTCCTATCTGCAGGAATGTTATGAATAAAAGCAAGAAGATCATATTTTTTTCAATTCTTTTTTCAACGTAAAAGAGTTCTGCAACCGTTTCTGGAACAATTTTCCCCATGCATCTAAAATGCATTTCCAAAAGAATTAATTTCCAAGAACAGCCATGCAGTAAACACCTACTTATTTTTCGTTCTCAACAATCTGTCCATATACATATCCTCCCAATCCTGCTACGAGGATAATGAGAATAGGATTCACTCCAAGAAGCCAGATAAGGAGAGCCGAAAGAATTGGTATCCAACAGTTTGCGAAATTAATCTTCGCAGCCTTAGCGAGCGAGAACGTAGGAGCAGCAATCAGAGCAACCACAGCTGGTCGAATGCCGTTAAAGCATGCTTTCACCCAAGGAATATCTTGAAACTGCTGAAAGAAGGCAGCAATGGCAAGGATAATAAGGAATGAAGGGAGCACAGCCCCTAAGGCGGCTGTCAGCGCCCCCGAGGTTTTTGATAGCTTATAGCCTATGAACGTGGAGATATTCACGGCAAAGACTCCTGGGCACGACTGTGCCACGGCAATCAAGTCGAGAAACTCTTCCTTTTGAATCCATTTGTTTTTTTCCACCACCTCATTCTGTATAATGGGTATCATGGCATACCCTCCTCCCAATGTAAATGCTCCTATTTTGAAGAAGGTTGTAAACAACCTTTTTTGAATCAAAAATCCTTCCATACTTCCATTTTCTGTGATATTCGGATGCAAAATTACAATTTTTCTAATAGAATTAAGAAAAAAACGACACATTTTTCATGAATTTACGATTATTATGTGTAAATTTGCAGAAAATCCGAAGCTACAACGGTATATCTTCAGTAAGAAAATAATAATTTAAACAAAAAACTGCATATTGGCTATGGCATTAAAAATCTTAAGCGTTGACGACGAGCTGGACCTTGAGCTCTTGTTATCACAATACTTCAGAAGGAAAATTCGCAAGGGAGAATACGAGTTCTTTTTTGCTCATAACGGTATTGAAGCTCTCCAGCAACTCCTTACCCACCCTGATATCGACATTATTCTCAGCGACATAAACATGCCTGAGATGGACGGTCTCACACTGTTGAAGAAAATCAAAGACCGCAACAATCCTGCCATGAAGGTCATCATGGTGAGCGCATACGGAGAGATGGGGAATATTCGTGAGGCGATGAACAATGGCGCCTACGACTTCGCCACAAAACCTATCGACCTTGAAGACCTTGAGAGAACGATAGAAAAGGCGCGCGAAGAGATTGCATTCATTAAGCAGACACAGAAAGAGCATGGACAGCTCGTAGACATAAAGGCAGACCTCTCCCTCGCCTCTGAAGTGCAGAACGCAATCCTGCCACAGCAGTTCCCACCATTCAAGGATCTCACGGAGAAGATGGATATACACGCCACGATGCGCCCTGCAAAGGATGTTGGAGGAGACTTCTACGACTTCTTCCGCATTGACGATAGCCATATAGGCATCGCCATGGCAGACGTGGCGGGAAAGGGTGTCCCTGCCGCTCTGTTCATGACCATGAGTCATACCCTTCTTCGCTTTACCGGCTCTCGCTGCCTTGACCCTATCACCACGATTACCGAGTCGAACAATATGCTTTCTAAAGAGTCGTTCGACTCAATGTTCGTAACCGTGTTCTATGGCGTCTATGACGTAAACAGCGGAGAACTGACATTCGTGAATGCTGGACACAACCCTCCTTATATTCTTCATGCAGATGGTACGGTCTGCGAACTCTCCACAATGCCTGCCCTCTGCCTTGGAGTGTTAGAAGACTTCGAATATACTTCCCACAAGGTCACTCTCAGCAAGGGCGATACACTCGTGACATTCACAGACGGTGTCACCGAGGCATGCTCTGTAGACAACACGCTCTATGGGGAGAGCCAGCTGATTGCGGTATTGGAAAGTGCAAAGGGTTGCTCAGCCTCTGAAATCACTTCGAGAATAAATAGCGATGTCTCCCGACATGCTGATGGTGCAGAACAGAGTGACGACATCACCGTTCTTGTCTTGAAGAGAGCATAAGAAAGAAGAAACAAACGTTCCCATACTAAGTAGGTGTATAATTATGACCGAACTGGAAATACTACGCAAACAGCTGCTGGAGCAACAGAAGTTTGCATCGCTTGGAAAACTGAGTGCTGGCATAGCACACGAGATACAGAATCCGCTGAACTTCGTGATCAATTTCTCGAAGATGTCGGAGCGACTGCTTGCTGACCTGAAGGATATCGTTTCAGACCTTGAAGGGAAGATTGACGAGGATGATGCTGCCGACTTAGAAGATATTGCCGACGACCTCTCCACAAACATGGAGAAGATTAAGGAGCATGGGGAAAGGGCGATAAGCATCATACAAGGCATTCTGCTTATCTCACGAGGGAAAACGGGTGAGCGACTGCCTACCGATATTCCTCATCTCGTGCATGAATACGTGTGGTTGGCATATCACTCTCAACGTGCCAACGACAAGTCGTTCAATGTATCTATAAAGGAGGATTATCAGGAGGGTATGGAGAAGGTAATGGTTATTCCGCAAGACCTTAGCCGTGCTATCCTAAACGTGGTAAACAATGCGTATTACGCAATAAAACAACGTACCGTCAAGGAGCAGGAAGAGAAGAACGAGTCGTATGTTCCGACTCTTTCTGTTGCCGTTTCCACAGAAAGTGGGAAGCTCGTCATCGTAATCAGCGACAACGGAACGGGTATTCCGGCAGATATCCGTGAGCGTCTGTTCCGTGAGACGATAACCACAAAGCCGATTGGTCAAGGCACTGGATTGGGCATGCAGATTACTCACGATATCATTGTGAACAATCACCACGGTGAGATCACAATCGCCTCAGAGGAAGGAGAAGGAACATCGTTCACATTCCTGATTCCTATAGAAAAGTAGGAAATTAAGAAATAAAGCAACAACGAGAAAGAAAAAGAATGTCATATACGAATCCGATTTTGGAACTTGAAAAACAGAAGATTCTCCTGAAGCAAGAATATGATGCTGAAAGAGAAGCCTTCCGCCAGCAGAGCGAGGCAAGGGGAATTGGGCGAGCCGTAAAGCGTGGTGATGCGTGGTGGCCGCTCACCACTGGTCGTTGCTACTACAACTCCCTGAACCAATACTGCATAGAGCTCCATCGCAGGAAAGACGATGACACCGACCATAACTTTGAGCATTCCAAGCCAGTGTGCTTCTTCTCACTGAAAGGTGAAGAGACGAGAAAGGCAGAAAAGGAATCAGAGTCCAATGAGGAGGAGAGAATAAAAAAGACACTTGCAGGAACGGGAGCAAAGCCGAAGTATCTCTCGTTCACTGCAACAGTTTCATATGTTGAAGACGACAGGATGGTGGTGGCACTGAACAATGAGAGTCATGCTGCAGAACTGCAGAACATAGAGGGACTCGGCATACAACTGTCGTTCGACGAAACCTCTTATCGCACCATGACAGAGGCACTCGATAGAGTGATAAGGAGTAAGGGAAACCGACTGGCGTACCTCCGCGACCTTTTCTACACCGACCTCCCTCCGCAGCTGTTCACCTTCGGAGATATTTCCCTTCCTTGGTTGAATAGTGCTCAGCAGCATGCTGTCAATGAAGTGTTGCGGGCAAAGGATGTTGCCATTGTTCATGGTCCTCCGGGAACTGGTAAGACCACCACACTCGTAGAGGCTATTGTGGAGTGCCTGCATAAGGAGAGCCAGGTGTTAGTATGTGCACAAAGCAATATGGCTGTCGACTGGATTAGTGAGAAGCTTGTAGACCGTGGTGTTCCAGTTCTGAGAATAGGAAATCCGACACGTGTGAACGACAAGATGCTCTCCTTCACCTACGAAAGGCTGTTTGAGGCACATGGGGACTACCCAGAACTCTGGACTCTGAGAAAGGCAATCCGTGATCTGAAGAAAAACAGGAAACGTGGAGATAGGAATTTCCACCAGAAGATAGACCGGCTGACTTCCAGAGCGACAGAGATCGAGATGACCATCAACCAGCAGCTCTTTGGAGAGGCTCGTGTGATTGCCTGCACCCTTGTGGGCTCTGCAAACAGAATCTTAGAAGGACAGAAGTTTGGTACGCTGTTCATAGACGAGGCGGCACAGGCTTTAGAGGCAGCCTGCTGGATTCCTATACGCCGGGCATCGAGAATTGTCTTTGCTGGCGACCATTGCCAGTTACCTCCAACGGTAAAGAGCTACGAGGCTCTCAAAGGAGGCTTGGGCATCACTCTCATGGAGCGTATCGTAAGGCAGAAGCCAGAGGTGGTCACTCTCCTCACCACCCAATATCGCATGAACGATGAGATTATGCGGTTCTCCTCAGAGTGGTTCTATCAGGGAAAGGTGGTCTCTGCTCCAGAGGTGAGAAATCGGTCGGTTCTTGACTACGATATCCCTATGCTTTGGATAGACACCTCAGACATGGCTTGTCGGGAGGAATTTGTGGGTGAGTCGTATGGAAGAATAAACAAGGTGGAGGCGAAGCTGACCCTTGCTGCACTGCAGCTGTACTTCGACAAGATCGGAAAGGAGCGGGTCTTAGAGGAGAGAATTGATGTGGGAATAATCTCTCCATACCGTGCTCAGGTGCAGTATCTCCGTCAGCTTATCAAGCAGAACGAGTATTTCAAGCCGTATAGAAAGCTTCTCTCCGTGAACACCGTAGACGGCTTTCAGGGTCAGGAGCGGGATATCATCCTTATCTCACTTGTCAGGGCGAACGATGAGGGACAGATAGGCTTCCTCCGCGACCTCCGGAGAATGAATGTCGCCATCACGCGTGCGAAAATGAAACTGATAATCCTTGGTGACGCAAAGACCATGACGCGCCACCCATTCTACAAGAAGCTATATGAGTATATTGACGCTTTGTAACCTTTCAATAGGATATAAGGAGAAAAAGGTGGCGGAAAGGCTGAACGCATCTTTGAAAACAGGGGCGCTGACATGTCTCGTGGGAAGAAACGGAACAGGGAAATCTACTCTCCTGCGCACAGTAGCCGCCATACAGCCTCCTCTCGCTGGGGAGATTTCTCTTTGTGGGAAGAGCATCACTTCTTTCAACCGCCAGCAGTTAGCCCGTGAGCTAACAGTTGTAAGGACGGGAAGACCAGATATTTATCTTATGAAGGTATATGATGTTGTGGCATTAGGAAGAACGCCATACACCAACATCTGGGGCACACTGACTGCTGACGACCATAGCATTGTCGCTGAGTGCATCAGGAAAGTGGGGATAGAGAATCTCTCTGAACGTGCCATCGGCTCTCTCTCTGATGGTGAGTGCCAGAAAGTGATGATTGCCAAGGCATTGGCGCAGCAGACAAGAATAATCCTTCTCGATGAACCAACTGCTTTCCTTGACTATCCGTCAAAGGTGGAGACAATGACTCTTATGAAAGAGTTGGTGTCGGAGGGAAAAGAGAAAGAAGGGGGTTCTGTCGAAAACGATTCTTGCTATGGCACTGCTGCTCTTATGTCCACTCACGACATGGAGCTTGCTCTCCGATTAGCTGACTTCCTATGGCTAATGACTTCGTCACACGAACTTCTCTGTGGCACTCCAGAAGAGTTGCACGATTATCTCATTGCAGAGAAGTTAAGGGTGTAAATTTTTCCTTTCACCTTTTACATAAGAAATGAAAATGAGGAAAACAATTTTTTTTATTCTTATTATAGCACTCATACCAATGATTGCAAAGGCAGCATTCTGGCAGAGTGAAACAACAGGGGCCGCCCTTGCCTGCAAGGTTTTGGAGCCAAAGACTCCAGTTGTTGACTATAGCGGTAAGGTGATGACGGTGGTATACCTTACAAATCTTGCCTGCGAGAAGATTGGACAGTATTCTAATGAGGAGAATATCTCATGGCTGAGCAGTCAAGGGTATCGAGTCGTTGTTCTTGACTACAAGCATCATGAGAGGAGCAAGTCTCCTTATCTCAATCTTGATATCATTGCATTGAACAAAGCACTGAACAACGGAACGTTCTGCGGCATGGACGGAATCTCAACAGACAGGGCATACATACTCTTTGAGGGCTATAGGATAAAGAGAGACGTGGCATACTATCTTGACGACCCAAAGGTATATAACTATCCGAAGGAATACTCAGAAACAGAGGGAGATTCTCTGTATATGGATATTGTTTACCCTGCAAATCCATCAAGGGAACTCCCAACAATCTTGTCGTTCTCATACAGCAATAGCTATGCCGGAACAGCGAAAGAGGGATACACAGAGAAATACAAGCATAAAAGGATGTTCCTCGGATACACGTTTTCTATGTTCTCTGACTCCTTCCTTGAAGGAGCACCAGCAGTTGGGGTGGCATGGGCAATTGCCGACCATCCAAAATACTGCGACTGGGGTCGTGGGAACCGCATAGATGGCAAGCAGAAGGAATATGGCTCCATACAGATAAATCCCGATGCAGCAAGGAAGGTGCGATCAGCCATACGCACTCTCCGTGGCACTGGAAGGACGTTGGGACTGGGAGAAAGCGTAATGCTTTATGGCTTCTCAAGAGGGTCTACAGCAGCTTCCTTGGCAATTGGAGACCTGCCGAACAAGGAATGGCTTGAAGACGTTCGAGGATTGTTCCCAGAAGAGAGTGCGGAGATTCAGAAGGCTTTCCTTGGTCCTGGCATCTTCGACTATAGCAAGACTCTTGCAGAGTCTCGGGAATACAGGAATATGTCTGTCTACTGTTCTTCTCAGCCGTCTCCTGCCAAGGCTTGGGAGCAGCAGGGGGGTGCAAGAAGCATAAAGAATGGTTGTGTTCCTTGTTTCCTTTTCTATAATTCTTCTGACGATGCGGAATACGGCAGGCAGATGGACAATCTCATTGAACTGCTGAAGTCTACGGGTTCTGAGTATGAACTTCTGAAGGATTATGGCAAGGGGCATTCTGTTCCACAACAGCTTTCAGACCTTGAGCGTATGTATCGGTTCTTGGTGAAGAAATAATAATCAAAAAAAACATTTATACACCTGATTTATGTTGAATATATGTATCGTTGCTGGTGCACGACCAAATTTTATTAAGGTGGCACCAATCATTCATGCTATCCGTGAAGCACAGAAAGAAGGTAAGGAGGTTTCCTATACCTTAATATATACAGGACGGGAAGACGACGAGACTCTCGAAACTTCTCTTTTCGAAGACCTACAGATAGAGCGCCCGCAGATTTTCTTGGAGATAGACAGCGTTAGTCTTAACGAACTGACGGGAAAGGTGATGTGGGCTTTCGAGCAGTATCTGAACAAGAACAAGACCGATGTGGTGATTGTCGTTGACGACCTTGCTTCTACCATGGCAACTGCTATCGTGGCAAAGAAACACGGTGTGAGACTTGCTCATCTCGTTGCAGGAACACGTTCTTTCGATATAAACATGCCAAAGGAGATCAACCGCCTTGTTATAGACGGACTGAGTGATATCCTCTTTACTGCAGGAACGACATCAAGCAGTACGGCAATGCGTGGTGGTGCAGAGATGTCGAAGATATACATGGTGGGAAACATCCTTCTCGATGCTCTGCGCAATAACCGTAACCGTCTGAAAAGACCAACTTGTCTCAGTGGAATAGAAGACCGGGAATATCTTGTCTTCACTCTAAACAGAAAGAAGCTTATCGACGACCGGGAAGCTTTGGAGAAAAAAGTAAGGACAATCATGGAGAATGCTGGTGAGATGCCTGTCTTCGCCCCTCTTCGTGAGAAGGCGAAGGAGGTGTTAGGGCATCTAACAATAGAATACCCTACCCTTCACATCATTGACCCCTTAGGGTACTTAGAGTTCTCATACCTCACAGCAAACGCTTGTGGCGTGATTACCGACTCTGGGAATATCGCAGAGGAGACAACATTCAACAACATCCCTTGCATCACGATAAACACCTACACGGAACATATAGAGACTGTGACAATAGGTACAAACGTACTTGTTGGGGAGGACACAGAACTGCTCTCCTCATGCGTTGCTGACATGGTAAACAAGAAATGGAAGGAAGGATCACTGCCAGACAGATGGGATGGACGCTCTGCAAACCGCATCCTCCAAATTCTGTTTGAGACGCAGGAGAACGACTGAAAGAAGAGAAAAGCAGAGCCTGTGAGCGTCCCAGGAAACAATAGGCGATTTTCTTTCTATAATAGGGAAAACCCTTATTAGATGTTAAGAAAAAAGGCGTACCTTTGCACTCAGAAAACAACAACATTTAAAGAAAGAGAAAAAATGAAAAAGACATTCAAGACATTAGCAACGCTCTTTTTGCTTGCTCTAACATCACTCTCATTCACATCCTGCGAAGACGAGATGATCGCTTCCACATTGGAAGGCACTTGGGAAGGAAACATGTATATCTCATCAGAATGGAACGGAAGGGTATATGACGCTACATATACAGAGATAGAGTTCCTGCTCGACCCTTTCCGATACACGAAAGGCTCAGGATATTGGGTAGATCATTATAGAGGGGATGCTCCTTGGCAATACATCGCTTGTCACATCGACTGGAGGGTGGACAACGGATGCATAACGGTTTACTTCCGTGAAGAGGGTACTTCAATAAGGATTGAGGACTATCGCCTTGACGACAACCGCTTCTCAGGATATATCTACGAGAATGGCAACCGTGTTAGTTTCTCTCTTCGTCACACCTCTTCTCCAAACTGGGAATACGACTATAATCGCTGGGGATATGACGATTGGTACAGCAGTTGGTCAAAGCCTGTGCATATCGATGGCACCCGCTCTGCTGATACCACAGAATATATTCCTTCTATAAACAGTGATTCTACAACCTCTGAAACAGTCTCTCCTTCCGAAGGTTCTTCCAAGCCAAAGAGAATAGTCCGTGCAAGATAAACGAAGGATAGAAAAACGAAGGATAGAAAAACAAAGGATAGAAAAACGAATAGAGCCAGCCGAAATCGGCTGGCTCTATGTTTTTTTTTTCGTCAATCCAAAGAGGAGAGACGTAGAAAGATTCTGATGTCGATTACTTTGTGATACAGATAGTAACACGGTTAGAATCATTGTCAGCGAAAGGCTGAACAGTGTCGCCCTTGAACTCTGTGTAGATACGCTCTGCCTCAATTCCGTACTGATTGCGGAGGAGGTTAGCAACGTAGTTTACACGACCCTCAGAGAGGCGCTTGTTGATGCGAGCGTTACCAGTACCCTTGTCAGCGTAGCCAGAGAGAGTAACCTTGCACTCTGGGTACTTCTTCATGTACTGAGCGAGCTCAGCAACCTTAGCCACTTCCTGTGCCTCAGCAACAGTCTTGTTGATCTTGAAGAAGACATTGCACTGGAATGGCTCTACCTTCTCTTCAACAACAGGAGCTGGTTCTGGAGCTGGTTCTGGAGCAGGCTCCTCGATAACAACAGGAGCAGGCTCAACAACAGTCACGTGCTTGTTAACAGTCTTGCCGAGAGCAATCTTGATACCAGCAAGAGCGTTGAAATACCAATCAGCGTTGTCTGTGTGCTTTCCGTTGTAGTGGTCGTTAAGAATGTGAGCCATTGCTTCTACGTTCAGAGACACGCGATCAGAGATTGCGAAGTCGAAGTCAAGACCAGCACGACCGAAAGGCATTGCTGATGTGCCAGTACGATAGTGAGAGAGGAACTGAGGAACCTTTGCATAGATAGCCTCTGCATCGTCGAGAGACTGTGCGAGGTTAACACCAGCACCTGCGATTACGTTCATTGTGAACACACGGTCCTTCTTCCAGCCGCAGATAGCGTTGATGATATTGAACTTCACGTCAAGAGCAGGAGCGATGTAGTTCCACTTGTAAGTGTTGCTTGTAAGACCCCATGCGTTTGCAGTGCCTTCACCCCATCCACCTTTGCTCTGCCAAGCATTTACGCCGAGGCGCAATGCCCATACTGGAGAGAACTGATAACCTACTTCTACCTGTGCAGTTGGAGAAACGAGGTCAAAGAACTTTGCCTCACCGAGAGTGTGCTGTGCACCACCCTGAAGCTGCATGAACCAGTGTGGATTGAAGCTGTAAGAAACCTGCTCTGTTGGCTCGTTCTGCGCAGATACCATTCCGAACGCCATCATTGACAGCATAAGGAGAGAAAAGATACGCTTTTTCATTGTTTCCTATTATTTTTAATCGATTAAAAAATGTATTGTTCATTGCTAAGGCACGAATGCCCATAGTAATTTCAATGCAAATTTACGAGTTTTTTGTGGAATCACCAACAATTTTGCGCAAAAAATGCTTACCGCAGTGCAAAAATCCTTAATTTTTGCCTTTTATCAAAGGATTCTAAGCTTTAGAGGGTGTAAAAAAACCTCTTTCCAAAGGTTTTTCGTTCTTTGGAAAGAGGTTAAGAGCGTATATCAAATTCATCGCACAAACGATAAACCCTGGTGGAGCGATAATCCTAAAGGTGTGAGCTAAGGTTTGGGCTCCGCTATTCACTGTGTTTGTCTGTTGTAGAGTGAGTTTTACAAACAATTACGAAAAAAGGTGTGCAGGATTAAATGAATAATTCTGCACACCTATATTTTTATCATTTCACAATGAACTTCTTTCCGTTCTTGACATAGATGCCAGGAGCGAGAGAAGAAGATACCTTTCTTCCGAGAAGGTCGTAGACAGTATCAGAGAATTTCTCTGTCTCCGCACTTTGGATATCCTCAATACCAGAAGGAACTACAGACTGGCTGCTTATAAAGTAATACTTTCCAATCAGATTCAGATGGCAGTCACCACGTGATATTGCCTCCCCAGCAAGGAACTTTCCGTAGTTTCTATCACCGAAGGAACCCTCTGGGATCACCAATCCGTATCTTGTATCCTTTAGAGTCTTTATGTCTATAGACTCAGGTAAAACGAATCTCAGGCGATACTCATAAATATTGACAGTCTCTGTAACCACACGGTCTGTCACCGGATTGATGGTGTAATACTCAATCTCACCCTTAGCATTTGTCATGACAACATTCTTGTGGTTACTGTCAAGATATGTAGTAATCACACCCCACTGCTCTTCGCCTCGGTAGATAACGTCACAAGTCTTTGTCTCAATGAGATAGTTCTCCTTTTCGATAGTGCCATTAGCGAGCGTCTTATCAGTATTATAGTCGTAGAAGATGAAAGAATCTTGATCAGGATTCACAAAGAACTCCATATTTGAATAGAGATATAAATCTTTGAGATCTTCAGGATTATGAGCAACATTCTGATCCCAAGAAGTATGGATGTGATACTCTTGATCGAAATCTAAAACGAAATCCTCAGAGAAGACAACGGAATAGCTTGCCTTTATCTCTGGCACCTGAACAGAGCGTCCTTCGAAGCTATAGGTTATAGCACCCTTTGGAATTGTCAGAGTGTAGTTTCCATCTTCTGTGAGAGCAACCTTCAGAATCAGCTTGTTTCCTTCAATAGAATAGTTATCGACAGTGATGTCATTCTTGCTGGAAGTAAGCTTTATTGCCTTTGTCTCATTGCGCTGGATAGCAGTAGCATTCGTTATTGTCACCTCTATCTGGTTCAGCGCATCTAAGGTCGCACCATCTTCTGGACTGAGAGTATATTCCGTAATAGGGTCAGGAGACATTGTCTTCTCCATTACAAATGCAGAAGAAGAATTGTTGTCGAACCACAGCTTGTTGTTCTTCTGAGAGTCAATAGCTCCATCTGTCACGAGTGAGTAGCCGTAAGAAAGCGGGTCGCCCTCTCTAACCCTTCCGATGGCACCATATAGCGAGAACTTTCCAATGGTGGTCTTGTTGTCAACACCCTCCACAAGGAGACGAGCGACAGTAATGTCATTCAATTCAGCATTGTATGCTGTGAGCACATTGCTTGAAGAGGTTCCTATGTAGTTATCGTTCTCCATGAGAGTATGGAGATAAGCACCATAGATAGAGAACACATACTTTCCTTCAGCAGTTACTGCCACCTTGAAATGAGCAGCCTCTTCCTTAGAAGAAGTCAGAGTCACCTTTCCGTCTGCATACTGGAGGTAGCGCAGTGTACCATCTTTCGCCATATTGGCGAGAGTATAATAGTTGTCTGCAAGTGGCATCTCAACAGTTGTGGAAGCAAAGAAGGCATTGATGGCAGCAGTCATGATGTCATCAGAACCCTTGAACTCGTTCTTTGCCTCGTTATAAGCCTTTGTAAGAGCAACGCGCTCAGCAGCATCTGCAGCAGGATATCCAAGACCAGAGAGAGCGAGTGCCTTGCTTGCCTCAGAAAGAATTTCCTCTGAAGCAACATAGACATCACCCACCTGGAACTCTACCTTTATCTCTGGATTCCAGAGTTCACCCTTAGTAGCACCCTTGCCGTAGTTCTCGTTGTAGACAGACTGCTCAGGGATAGAGAACGTGTAGACACCGTTTGTGGTGATGTCAGTGTTTGGGGTCAGAGTAACTGTGAGAGCATTCTTAGAAGTGCTCTTTACAGAGAAAGAAGCCTTTGCCACCTCTTTTCCCGTTACAGTATTCATTACTGGAACGATGAGCTTAGAGATGTCTTTTGAGTCAGCAGAATTTCCCTTATTTCCAATCTCACTTGGGAAAGAGATTGAGAACGATGCTGGCACCTTCTCCACTTTTCCATCAGGAATAGTCGTTGGAATGAACGTATTCTGAGGGTCGATAAGTGTAAAGGACGTGGTGAACGCCTTATTATACGTAGCACTGGCAGTCTTAAATGCCTTTGTGGCAACGTCAAGAGTATAGCTTCCCGCCACGAGAGTCTCAACAGGAGATACTGTCACGTTCTTTCCTGAAACAGCAGTTGTGGCAGCAATAGAAGCACCAGTGTTCTTATTCTTGAAAGTGAACGCATTCGGATCAGCAGAAGAGATTGTTGTTCCGAATGAGAAGGTAACGCCCTTGAACTCGTTTGTCTGTACTGTCGCCTTGTCAGCAGGAGATACAGAGATTGGCTCCAGTCCATCAACCGGAGTTGAGTATGTCACTGCAAGAGTATATATGTAACAGTCAGCAGCATTGGTATTGGTGAGAGAAACAGAGGTTACATTATCGTTATCACCACAAGTCCATTTTCCAAGACTGAAAGAACCTGGCTGACCAGCATCAAGTCCCAAACCGCCTCTCTGATATATGTCTCCCATGCTGAAAGACTTCAGCTTTACCTTATCACCCTTTAAAGTGATAGTAGTGCCACGAGGAATCATAAGGAAATAACCTTCGTCTCCTTTCCTCAAGGAACATTTAAGCTTGGTAGATTCCAGATTGAAGGAGATAGGACCTATTGTAAAGGTCGTTCCAGCTACTTGCTTCTCGAAAAGGTCACCCATATCAATCGCAGGGGAAAGAGTCTCTGGATGCACGAAATCATAGGTTACTGTCTGAGATGTCTGAGCATTTATAGATAAGGCAAAGACAAGGGAGACAATAAATAAAATAAATCTTCTCATTTTGTAATAGTGAATTTATTGTTAAGCCAGAGAGCAATTATAAGCAAACTCAATCATTGTCGTGGCAAGAATAGATAAATGATTCAGAGAATATTGATTATATCTGTATAGGGAGTTTATCTTCTTAGTTCGTCAGAAGCTTGCCCTGCTTTCTTTATACAGAGATACCAAACACCATCTACTTTAACAGGATTGAACATATAGGAAGTAACAGGACGACCGTTCTGCTCTGGATTCTGCTCTTCTGCGAATGTGACAGTATACTTCACATCATTAATACCTTCAGACTGAAGAGAATAATAAGAGAGTTCATAGTCAAGAACAGGGAAAAGCTTAAACATCTTGCGTACACCCTGCTCAGATTCCTTGCTAAGAGGCTTTACCTGACAGAGAGAGTCGTCGTACTCGTTGAGAGAAGCAACCGCTTGGTCGATATTCTTGTTTTTAAGGAGTTCCATACATTTGTTTGCAAGGTCGAGTACTTGCGTAGTATCCTGCTTCGTAAGAGTGCTACGGAACTCAAGAACTTGGCGCATGTCAGAAGGTTTCTTTTCGTTTTTACAAGAAGAGAAAGCAATAGCAGCGAAAACTGCTGCACAAAGAATAAATAACTTGTTCATAACTAAACTGTATTTAATTTTTCTTGGATTTATATATCGTAATATGAATTTTCAATAGAAGGATTTAACGATAGTGAATATCGTAGATGTGAATTTTTTGTGTTCTCAAGGATATTTAGACAATAATAGATATATTTAATGTTTTTAATATGAAAAAGGATATTATGAAAATGAAGGGAGTGCGTCGTCACTCTCGTGGACGCACTCCCCTTATAGAGTGTTTTGATCACCTAATTTGATTAGGCATTCAATTTATGATTAGTTACCCTGTGTACGCTTGATGAGTACATCAACAGTTGTTGTGAAGTGACCCCACTCGTAGATGATTTCAACTGGGATACGAACTGTGAAGTCCTCAACGTTAGAACCGTTGTTCTCGTAGTAGATGTAACCGAACTTAGCCTCGTTAATCTTGAGCCAGGTCTTGAATGCACCGTTGAGAGAAGCCTTGTTCCAAGGTGTAAGATCGAAGTTGAAACGAGCCTGACCAGCACCGAGAACAGCATCAGCACGCTTAGCAGTTGCAGGATATAGGTGAACAAGGCGTGACTTCTCAGCGAGGGTAGTCTTACCAAGTGTACCACCGGCCATATCAGTTGTTACGACTTCAGGATTTGTATCGATGATGATACCGTTGATGTTGTAGTAACCCCAGAGCCACTTGTTGTTGCCCTCCATGCTACCTGCAACAGGACCACGCCAGTCGTAGAAGCTGAGGAGGCTGAGGATATCAATATACTCACCATTAGCGTTTGCATCCTCAACTACACGAGCCTCGAGGTTGTTGAAGTTGATAGGACGCTGCCAAGAAGAAGTCCAGATAGCGTGGCTCTTTGTGTCACCAGCCTCAGCAGATACGCTGTAGAGGTCAACAGCAACACCGCAAGAGTTGCGTCCAACAATACCAGTGATTGCGTGGAACTCTGTGTTGATGTTAGCGTGGTTCTCTTCGTAACCGAGTGCGTTAACAATGAGGTCAAGAGGCTCATTGTAGTTAGCAGCAGATCTGATAAGCTCAATTTCACCAGTTGCCTGATTCATTCCAGCAATTGCTGTGTAGACACCATCACCCTTAGTTGCGTAGAGAGTGTTGCGAGTGAATGCACCATTGTTGTAGTTGATAGCGCAAGATCTGAGGATCTCTGCAATCTTAGTTGCATCTGTCTGTGCCTCGCCATCAAGACCCATTATTGTTGGCCATGTGTGTGTATCTGCTGCGTTGTACTTGCAGATGAGCTGATTCCACTTGCCATCGAGAGGACCGTTCTGAGTTGTGATTGTCCAAGGAGTTCCATGCTGATCAGTGATCGTAGTGTTGATAGGCAAGAAGAAGAACTTCTTAGCTGTTACATTTGCGTCAGATACAACAACCTTGTTCTGGATGAATGTGTTGAGAGTCTGGTTTGTCCAAGTTGTAGGAACGATACCGTCCTGTGGGAAACCAATGTTGAATGCAACAGCATCCCAACCTTCGTCAGCACCGTCGAGAGCGAACCAGTAGTTGCTGTTCTTCTCGCTGATAGTACCTGTGATCTGAGAACGTGTTACGTCGATATCGAACTTAACCCAGATGTTAGCGTACTTAGCGTCAGTTCCAGGAACCTCCTTGAAGCGTACGTAGAATACGAGGTTTGTAGGATCAAGGTTTCCATGTGTGTACTTCTCAATCTCAGAAGCTGTCATCTCTGCACGGAATGTACAGTTGTTGATGTTATTAGCATCCTTGATGTAGTAAACAGAAGCGTCGAATGCAGGAGCATCCTCATTTGGCTCAGAATAAACCTCACAGAGATATGTAGAAGTCTCGTCAGTACCTGTTGCGAGAACAGAACCAACATAAGAACCGTCAATTACATACTGTCTGTCAAAGTTCTCCTTAGTGATCTCAAGAGCGTTTGTAAGTACCCACTCGTTGAACTGAGCCCAAGTAGTCTTAGGAGTCTCGTAGCTGTTGCAACCGTTGAAGTCAACCTTCCAATCGAGAGTTGTGTAGTCATCAATATTCTTGTCTTCCTTAGCTGGAACGTCAGCAGGCTTCTCAACAATCTTCACGAGGATATAACCGTCGAGGATAGGAGTATCGTTGAGCATGAGGAGAACGCGTACGAGTGGCTCACGACCTACAGAAGCGATGTTCTGAGACTCAAGAGTCTTTCCGTCGTTACCAACGTTGCGAGCAACGATGTTACCAGTGTACTTGTCGAGTTTGCAGTAGCGAGAGTCGATAGTCTGGTTAGAAGCAGACTTGTACTCAACAGTCTCGAACTCATAGTGGAGACCCCACTTCTTCTGATCAGCGTTAGTCCAAGTATGAGTATAATAGTTATTAGGCTTTGCGAGCTGCTGAGAAGCAACTGTGCGAATATATGCCTCGAGGTTTACACCCTTCTCATCATTCCAAACGATTTCTACTGGAGCGTGATATGTGAGAGCGTCCTTTGGATTATCATAGAGATATTCACCACTATTCTCGAGGTTACCTGGATTCCACTTCAGCCAAGCTGGATATACTTCTCTTGGATAAAGCATTGCGTAGTCAGAAGTAATGAGAGTATCCTGAGCTGTTCCGTTAGCAGAGTTAACCTGAAGAGCAACTACGTGATCTTTGCTCCACTTAAGAATATTGTGAACATGGTCACCAAACTGTGACTCCTGACCAAGATATTCAGTGTAATATGCTTCAATATCACCTTCTCCATAGAGGTTAGCAGCATTCTTAACCTGGATACCAGTTGTAACAACGCCATTCTTGCATGCGAATACAGTTGTTCCAGCAGCATCCTTCTCTGCAGCTACGATATTGAGACCCTCGTCGGCACGAGAAACAACCTCAACCTCGCGATCAAGGAAGCCTCTAACGTCAGCGAACTCAATGTTTGCACGTGAAGGGTTCATGTGGTAGTTGACACCCCATACTGGACCATAAGCCTGGAAGTTTGGTACTGCAGGCCAGTTATAGTCAACGATTTCAGAAAGGTTGTCTGTAATACCGTCACGAGTACGTGTCATCTCCTCAGGTGCCTGAGCAGCCTTACCCCACTGGAATACGAATGGATACTCGATAGACTCGATACCATCAACGTAGAGGTTTGGTTCGAACACGAGTGAACGGAGAGCCTTAGCGAGAACCTTAGTGAGCACGTCGTACTTTGCGTCAACCTTGTTAACGAGAGTAGTAACATCGCTGATCTTTGTCTCAAGACCATTAACCTTTGTAGAGAGTGTACCTACCTCAGCAGCGAGGTTGTTGTGAGCAACCTGAAGCTCATCGATAGTACCCTTTACAGCGTCAAACTCCTTAGCAACAGCAGCACCCTCTTCCGCGATCTTCTGAGCAAGGGCAGCGTCAGCAGCCGCTACTTCCTTCTGGAGGTCAGCAACAGCAGCCTTAGCAGCCTCGAGAGTAGCCTTGTCACCATCGGTGATAGCCTGCTCTGCAGCCTCAAGAGCTGTCTTCTGAGCAGCGAGAGCTGTCTTCAGTTCTGCAGTCTCTGCGATAGCCTTTTCGAGCTTGTCGCTAAGAGTACCGAGCTTCTCGTTAGCTGTAGCGAGATCAGCAGCCACCTTCTCAATAGCAGCCTTGTTCTCTGTAGCGAGAGCAGAAGCAGCATCAGCAGCTGTCTGTGCCTTTACGATAGCAGCAGAAAGCTCTGCGTCCTTCTCTACGAGTGTAGAGTAGTTTTTGTCAATAGCAGCCTGAAGAGCCTTCTTAGCCTCTTCGAGGGCAGCCTTTGTTGCGTGCTCACCATTAGCCTTGTTTATTGCAGCCTCGAGGTTTGCAATAGAGCTGTTGATAGTCTGCTCCTTTGTTTTAACAAGGTCTTCAAGTGAAGCAATCTCCTTCTTGAGGCCTGAGATGTCGTCATCATAATCCTTACAAGAAGTCATTGTGCTTGTTGCTGCGAGTGTCAGAGCACCGAGCAGGAATGCACTTAAAAACTTTTTCTTCATAATGATAAAAACTTTAATTTATAAATTAAAAAAAATTATTAATTCTTTAATTCATACTTGCTGCGTGATACGCATGGGTATCAGCGAGCACTATCGCGTGTTTTTTAGTCTTTCGTACTCTTTTTCTGTTTCTTTTTGTTTAAGGGTTAGACAATGTATTTCTTTTGATTCATCCTCTTGTTAGTTGGGAAAAGCGAGGGCAGGAAGAATGTTTCGTTGGATATCCTTGCTGTCGTGCTCGTCCATAAATCGCCTCGGAGAAGTTCCGAATCTGATTTTAAAGATATCGTAGAAGGTTGTTCTCGACCAAAAGCCGTATTCTGTCACGAGCTTCTCGATATTCTTTTTATCGTATATAGCTTCGCGGAAAAGGAAGTCGAGTCTGTATCTGTTCAACATCTCGCTATATCCGCATCCATATCCTTCATTAATGGCCTTTGAAAGGTAAACCCTATTCGTACCAACTATTCTGCTTAACTGCATCATAGTGATATCTGACTGAAGGAAGAGTTTTTCCTGTTCCATCGCCGCCTTTACCTTATTATATATATCGGTATATTTAGACTTCGTCATACCATTACATGATTTGAATGCAAAATTAGTGTTTTTTTTTCAATGTCGCTGAAAAAATTAATGTTTTCTGACTAAATTAGTGAAAAAATTAACGATTTCGGACTATTTTCACTGTTTTGCTTGTTTTTCATCAATAGTTTTAAAGAAAAAAGTGAAAACGAGGGGAGTTGAGGGTGTAAAGAGTTTGAGGGTTTTGCCATGGTAGGTGTTATGGTTCATAAAAGGAACTGTTTTCTCTGGAAAATATAAAATTATATAAAAAAAAGTATGATATTTTGAATAGAGAAAGTTTTTTTATTAATTTTGTACGAAGAATGTTTGGTATCTTCGTATGAGATATTATAGAAACATTGCAGTAACCGCCAGAACTCTGTTTGGGAGACGGTAAGGGTGCTATTAAGAAAAAAAACATTACTTAACACTTTAAATTTTATACACTATGGCAAATCCATTTTCTCTTGAAGGTAAGAACGCCTGGATCACTGGTGCTTCTTACGGTATCGGTTTCAATATTGCTAAGGCATTTGTTGAAGCAGGTGCAAACATGATTATTTTCAACGACATCAACGAGGCTGCACTCCAGCGCGGTCTTGACAACTACAAGGCTGCTGGCATAGAGAATGTCAAGGGTTATGTATGCGATGTAACTGACGAGGAAGGCGTAAAGGCTCTTGTTGAGAAGATTCACGCAGAGGTTGGTCAGATAGACATCCTTGTAAACAATGCTGGTATCATTAAGCGTATTCCTATGCATGAGATGAAGCGTGCGGAGTTCCAGCAGGTAATAGACATCGACCTTGTAGCACCTTATATCTGCGCTTCTGCTGTTCTTCCAGAGATGATGGAGCGCCGTGAGGGTAAGATTATCAATATCTGCTCAATGATGTCAGAGCTTGGCCGTGAGACTGTTTCTGCTTATGCAGCAGCAAAGGGTGGTTTGAAGATGCTTACAAGAAATATCTGCTCTGAGTACGGTGAGTACAACATTCAGTGTAACGGCATTGGTCCTGGATATATTGCCACTCCACAGACGGCTCCACTCCGTGAGCGTCAGCCAGACGGCAGCCGCCATCCATTCGACTCTTTCATCTGTGCAAAGACTCCTGCTGGACGCTGGTTGAACCCAGAGGAGCTTGGCGGTCCAGCAGTGTTCCTTGCTTCTAAGGCTTCTGATGCCGTAAACGGTCACGTTCTCTACGTTGACGGCGGTATCCTCGCTTACATCGGCAAGCAGCCTCAGTAATTGAGTGGCAAAGGTGAAAGATTAGAGTTCCCAAAGATTTTGTGTAAATTGATGTTTGCTTTTCTGCGGCTCGACCTGGTCGAGCCGTACCTCTTCGGAGTCACGTTTTTTTAGGCTCAGGGAGAGAAGGAGGAAAAATGCAAATGCAAAATATTAGGGCTTCTTTGCAACAGAGATGGCAAAGAAGCCCTTTTATATTCAAATCTATTTTCGCAATGAATATTGTTGTGAGAAAAAAGGCAGGAGGCGTTAACTGGCATTTTAATACCTCTGAGGTTGAACCATCAAGTTGAGAAAAAGGCAGGGGTGTTAACTGGCATTTTAACACCTCTGAGGTTGAGCCATCAAGTTGAGAAAAAGGCAGGGGGTGTTAACTGGCATTTTCACTCGCCTTTCACTTTTTCCACCAATCGTCTTTTTCTTTTGTTATGATCCGGGAAAGCTGATTCATAATCATGCACATCTCTCTTGTTACCTTTACGTCTTTCTGAAAAACATAATTCCATGGAGAGATTTGAATGAGGCGATTTTCTCCACAGGCATAGAAGGCAGTACCCAAGGGCTTATAGCGATTGGAAAAACCATTGTCCATAATCTGTATCACAGGGAGCTGCTCGGAAAGAAGGATCTTCAGAATCTCACGCTCCTTAGGACTTATGAAGGCAGAAACAATTACAGCCCCCTTCCTTGCCTCTGTCAACACTGCTTCTTTCTGTTGTTCAAAAAATGCGGCATCTGCCCTATGGCAAATAAGAGGAAGTTTCCTTTCTGCCACCAGCAATTCCTTATTTCCAACAAAATCCAAAACGGGCTTTGGCAAGGGATTGGAGGGGATTGAGGTTGAAGGGATAGAGGTTGAAGGTTTAGAGGTTGAGGGGATTGAGGTTGAGGGGATTGATGTTGAGGGGGTTCTGTTAATTCTTGTGTTTATTATCTGGAGGGCGATGTCTAATTTCTTTGAGTCGCGAGCGAGCAACCAGTCTGCAAGGAGTCCTTGCCGTAAGGCATCGTCTGTCCATCCCTTGGAATTGCAGTTGCGATGAACTTTGAAGCGATCGTAAAGCCGTCCCTTTACAAGGCGCTTTCTTGCTTGGTCTCTGAGGTATTGCTTCTTGATCTCCACCTGCTCTGGTGTGAGGGCCTCAACGTCATTATATCCATGAACGAAGAGAGCAGGGCCACGGAAGGAGCGGGTGTGGTCTATATCGCGGTAATCAGGCGTTATAACGTCAGGGGCGACTCGCCACTCTATTCCGAGCTTGTCCCAATAGGCGTGAGTACACCCAATCATAAAGCCCCGAATAATCTGGCCGAGATGCACTTCCCCCCCGCCTTGGATATATAGCAAGCCATGGAAATGCTCTGGCATCACCTCCGCTCCCAATACCTTCACCATTGGGTAAAACTCTGGAATCCTCTTCCAACATTCCATCACCTTCTCTCCTAAAGAAGAATATAGACAACGGGGCGCTCCTGGGTTTCCATCCTCAACATCTAACCTCCCAATAACTGTTGAGAGAATAGGCGAAGAATCCCTTGTGTTAAGTGTCACGAAAAAATATCCCTCACGATAGTCGGTAAGAGAATCACGCTTAAGAGCATCAGGGAGAGCATCTTCTTTCTCCCTCACCTTCGCTTTTTGCCATTCTGCCAGATGCATAGATAAAAATATTACAAAAGAAGTTAGCAACAGAAAAACTAATAACACCGAAAAAGGAATGCCAGCAATCCGAGAAATATCAGGGAAAGCCAGTCATTCCATTTCGTTAAAACTGTATGTTCACATGCAGACGATGCTTCTTTGACTTGTCAATGCTGTATTTTTTCAAGACACCAGGACCGCAGCTGCTGTTTCCTATGCCAAGAACGGCACAGTCGATAGAAAGGACTGTATAGTCACCCTCCTTTAGTTCGTGGTCGTGACGCACGGCAGAGATATCTTGAGGAGTGTAGTGAAGAGCAGAGAAGGAGAATGGAGCGTCAACAGCATTCACACGGAAAGAGTTTCCGTTTTTCTGCTTGAGAAGAACAGAGGCACATTCACCGTGGTTTCCAGAATCTTGAGGGACGGGGAAATGAGTATATTCCTCAGATACTGTTGACTGCCACAATCCAACATGACATGAGCGCCATCGGTCTGGGAAGGTGTCCCAAGGTCCACGTCCGTAGTATTCTAAGAGCTCATAGCTCTTTGGAAGAACAATCTGCATGCCCATTCTTGGCAACTCAGGCAGTTCCCCCTTGCATTCATATTCTTGAACGACATCCACAGAGCCGTCTTTCAGCAATGTGGTGACAGTGGTAACGGTGATAGAGCCATTCACAAAGCGGTATTCCTCCACACGCTCAGAAGTATTCTCAGAGAGTTCACGCTGTGAGAGTAGAGCAATCTCCGGAGTAGAGAGGTTGTTCTTCTGCCAGTCTTTTGCCAACCAGTTTCCGAACGATTTGTCGTTGTCTGTGGGAGCGCGGAAGAAAGAAGCACGGATGCTCTCTAAAGGCGTTCCTGCCAATGACTTTTTCTTCTTTGCCGAAGATTTTTGAGAAGAGAGGAAGTCAAGAACAGATCCTGATATCGAGAACTGCTCCTCAATAACGACATCTTTCTCACCTTTTTTAGAAACGATGAGGTTTAACCTCACATCCCCTTTTTTCTTTCCATAAAGAGCCAAAGGAGAAAGAGCATTAATCACAGCGCTATCTCCAGGAGCCACGTCAGGAAGTTCTATAGCGACAGTTTTTTGCTTTTTCCCATTTATGCTTACCACAGCCGAAAGCGAGAAGTTCTGAAGTCCTGTATGATGGTTACGGTTTATGACATATATCTCCCCATTATGCCTTGAGAACTGCACTGGAGCATAGACATGCTTCACCTCATGATATTTCGCTGTTACAGAGCGGTCGCAACGCACTACCCCATTGAGACAGAATGCCTTTAGGTTCGGTTTATCGTTGAAATCGCCACCATAGTGTACCCATCCGTCACGAATGATTCCCTGATCTACCCAATCCCAGATAAATCCTCCAAGCATACGAGGGTTTGAGTATATCTCATCCCAATATTCTTTGAAGTTTCCGAGAGCATTTCCCATGCAATGAGCATATTCAGAGGTAAGCACCGGGCGATTGTCGAGAACACCGTCAAGATACCCGCCTTTGAAGCGCCACTCCCTCTGTGCGATGGCGAGCAGATGCTCCCAACGCGCATTCTCAGCACGCTCCTTATCAGAGCCCTCTGGCATTCCGGGATTAAGATATTCCTGCATGACACGAGGATAGAAGCGAGAGATGACATCCACACAAACAGGGTCTGGCTCTGGAGCCGCACCTTCTGCGAGTGCCCCTTCTGTGGTTCCCTGCGCCCCTTCGTAATGCACGAAGCGAGTAGGGTCGAACTCATGCAGCCAACCAGCCATAGCCGAGTGGTTTGCCCCATATCCGCTTTCGTTTCCAAGACTCCAGAAGACAACACATGGATGGTTTTTGTCTCGTTCAGCAAGACGAATCACACGGTCCATCATAGCCGTGTTCCAAGCAGAGGTAGAAGAGAATTCACCCCTCACGCCATGATTCTCACAGTCAGCCTCATCAAGGATATAAAGCCCGAGAGAATCGCAGAGCTCATACCATCGAGGGCATGCGGGAGAATGGGCAGTGCGCACAGCATTAATGTTTGCCGACTTCATAAGTCTAATATCCTGCAACATCCTTTCCTCAGAGGCGAAACGAGCAGTGATAGGGTCGTGCTCAACACGATTCACGCCCCGGAATCTAACCTGCTTTCCATTTACGAGGAACATACCGTTTCTTATCTCCAACTGTCGGAATCCAATTTTCTGAAGAGCATTTTCAACCACCCTACCCTTCTCATCTTTCACGCTTATGCGCAATGTGTAAAGGTATGGAGTCTCTGCTGTCCAAGGCTTTGCATCTTTTACGAGCGTCTCCATACGCGGGAATTTCATTCTTCCCCTCTGTGGGAACCACTCGTTCATAACTCCCGCCTTATGTTCGAGATTAATAATCTCCTTTACATCAGTCGTCATCTCCGCAACCTTCTGCCCCTCAGCATCTGAGAGAACAGCGAGGACTGTATATCCCTCCCCATTCGAGCCGTCAAGACTCACTATCTTCGGATTTATCTGAAGTGTGAAATCTCGATAATCCTTGTCAACAGAAAGAGTGCGAACGGTAAAGTCAGCAAGACGTATGGAAGGAGTATGGAAAAGTGTCACATTACGATGCACGCCACCGAATCGCCATGCATCCTGATCTTCTAGATACGAGCCGTCACTGTATTTATGTACAAGCAGTCGCACCTCGTTATCACCCTTTCTAAGGAAGTTAGTAATGTCAAACTCAGAAGGATGATTGCTTCCCTGAGAATATCCCACCTCCTTCCCATTTATATATACATAGAAAGCAGAGATAACCCCATCGAAACGCAAGAAGGTATTACCACCATCACCCCAGGAATCAGGAATCGAGAAAGTACGTATGTACTCTCCTGTAGGATTTCTTTCAGTGAATGACGTGAATGTCTCCTTCGGTTTCTGCATCACGAAAGGTGGAGCAACCTTGAAGGTATATCCAGAGGAAGAGTATATTGGAGTTCCGAAGCCGTTCACCTCCCAGTTTCCTGGAACAGAGAGCGTTGTCCAAGGAGCATCGAGAATTTTCTCTGGTGTTGGTGCCCATCTGAACTTCCATGTTCCGTTGAGACTCATTTCCCTATCTCCCGTTTTTTCAGCAAAAGGTATGAAGAACGCCCTTGCTGGCAATCTGTTTTTCTGTATTACAGTTTCATTCTCCCAATCGTTTCGCTGTCCCGAAGCGGTGATAGCCATGGAGAGAGTTAGAAATATAAATAGTTTCTTCATTGTAGAAAGGTTTGGTGTTTTACGGTGGGCTCTATTAATTCCCACCAGAACTGTTATTTGTTTGGGAATACTACTGCACCTCGACATATTCAAACTCCACACCCTTTATGGACTTTTTTGTTCCCGGTTCAAGGAGTTGGAGGTGATAGTTTCCAGCATTTATCTGAGTGCCCGTTGTTGTGCTCACCATCTTGAACTTCTTCGGCTGTGAAGGGAAGAGGATCTCATTGTCTACCAAGACGATACCCTTTTCATCAATGATGCGGAGCTGCCCCTTCACAGGAGCGCCATTGTTGCGGAAGCGGAAGCGAAGAGCATACTCACGAGCAACCCCAGGAGTTATTATGAATGTTGTCTCACTCTTATCCCTGGCACGAAGCCCCTTCTGAGGAGTGTATCTGCTTGCTGGGAATGCCTCCTCATCAGCAGGAAGCATCTCCTTTGGCAGCCTTTCGACACGATTCTCTCGAATAGCCTTCCAAACACCATTTCTCTTTACCTTCAAGGCAGGAACAGAGTTCTTTGTCTTTATGGCAATAGCAGAGATAACAGCCTCTCCCGCCTTTGTCTCTGGGAAAGAGATGGATAGTATTCCGTCTGTCACCGTTGCCTTCACAGTCTGCTTCAAAGCACCAGCATATCCTGCTTCCGCCCAGATATCGAGGTCGTTGATGACAGTCTTTCCGTTTACAGCAACAGAGAAGAGCCTCTGTCCCTCATGGTCAGCCTTTATGCCACTACCTATTCCTAACCACGGCTCTGCAAAGTATAGCTCCACCTCATAATCCCCATTAGGAAGAGAGAAGGAATATTCAAGCTCGTGGCGTCCGAAACGGAATGACTGGAAGAGAGTCCAGTCGCGAGTGCCACGAATAGGAACACTTATCTCGCCCTGTGATGCCTTAGCCCTTTGAATATCAAGCACATTCTGCACGGTATCTTTATTTGCGAAACGGTCTCCCCAAGACTTTGAGAAAGACATATCGTCACATTGCCAGAGATTTCCGTAGCTATCGGTAT
Organism: uncultured bacterium; assembly: GCA_945829115.1. GTDB lineage: Bacteria > Bacteroidota > Bacteroidia > Bacteroidales > Bacteroidaceae > Prevotella. Next base: position 33,202 of record CALZTP010000004.1, read on the forward strand.
ACTCATCACCACCGCAGTTTAGACGTAGAACGTAATTGTCGGCGGCAGAAGGTTTCAAAAGGTCCCTATTATTGTCGGCAGGAGAAAGGACGACAGCCGAAGGAGAGTAAAGAGTCTCGAAGCCTGGAGCTTTAGGAAGGCCCTCAAGAAGGATAATATCCTCCGCAACCGCCTTTCCCTCATAATAGCCTACAGCCTTCAGAACATTGAACTTCACCTCACGGTTCTCCCAAAGCATGTGAGTACCCGGTTTTCTTGCGTTCCGCTTCCTTCCAAGGAATACCGACTCGTCTGCACTGTTGTACAGCCTTACGCTATCGCAGTTGCTATATACGGATATGTCCGTACGTCTCTTTCCAGACACCTTGAATCTGTCTGTCCATGTGTGGGAATTGATATATACCATAGGGTCTTTTTCTGGAGAGACATAGTTAGAGCGATACATGAAGAACATATCTGCTGGCTGCTCCCAGACGGTTGTGAGACCTTTATAGTTCGTAGGACCAATCTTGTCAACCATTCTGTAAGCCTCGTCAGGCTGCACACGCCCTGGATTGTCGTGAGTGGTGAAGATCCACTGGAAATGCCCACATATACTGTCTTTTGCCTGCTCAGCAAGTCGCACCTTTGTTTCCATAAGGTCAGTGGCACGCTCCTCACTGTATGTCTTCTCCGTTCTCAGCACATCAAGAGGCGACTCACTGTGCAGTCCAATTGTTCTCCATGCGCCATATTCCCCGTTGAGAAGTTGGTCAGGACGCTTCATCTCATTATCGTAGTTAAGAGCAGTACCACCATAAGTGCCACTCCAGTTCTGGATAACATTCCAATCAGTTCCCTCACCGCCATTGCAGGTGGTGATAAGTCGTCCAGAAGCATCAGGAGCGGAAGAGCAGGTAGGGTCCATCTCACGGATGATGGCAGAGCACTCCTCAGCAAACGCCTTTGGAAGAGTAGACTCGTTCTGTAAGCCCCAGAGAATCAAGCTCGGAGAGTTTCTGCGCTCCTTCACCCACTGTCGCATGAGAGTCTTGAAGTTCTCACGGAACTGTGGAGTGTCGTACCAGATATGTGCTGAATACTGACTCCAGAAGAGCATTCCCTGACGGTCGAGAATCTCCTGGAAGAGGAGGTTATGTGGCTGGTGTGCCTCTCTGAAAGCGTTGAAACCCGCCTGTGAGATCATCTTCATTCTTGACGTTATCTGCTCCGGAGAGAAGGCATGCCCCCCTCCGAGAATATGCTCGTAGTCGCAGGTTCCGTTTATGAACGTCCTTTTCCCGTTAAGGAAGAACCCTGGTGCTCCCTGTGTTCTCACCCAACGTATGTCACGAATACCGTAAGGAGTCTCCACCTGATCTGTTGTTTTTCCATCTCTCTTTATCATCGACACCACCTTGTAAAGGTAAGGGTCTTCGAGCGACCATCTGTTCACGTTAGTGATAGGCGATTTCATTGATACGACCCTTGTCTCTCCCGGTTTCAGAGAAACTGTCTCAGACACTCTGAATGCCCGCTTTCCGCTGGCAAGATTGAAATTGTTCACAATCTCGAAGGAAGCCTCTGTCGAGCCATAGTTTCTCACCTCTGTATTTATAAAGACGGTATCGCAACTGTTGTTGTTCCAAACATGTACTCCGAAAGGCTCTATGCGCACCTCATCGGTAACAACGAGAGAGACAGGGCGATAGATTCCCAGTGGCTGACTGCCCTCAGAGAATCCCCATTCCGAAGAGCATCCTCCACATACCCACGGCATGTTTGTGATTAGCTCTGGGTGTTCGCAGAGCACAGAGAGAGTATTCTCTCCGTTTTTCAGATGTTCAGTGACGTCAAGAGTGTATGTTGTGCGTCCAACAGGTTGACGGTCAAAGGAATGACCGTTAAGAGTAACGGTTGCAAACGTTCCTACACCTTCAAAGAAGAGGAAGTATCTCTTTCCTGTTTTTTTCTCTACAGAGAAAGAGCGTTCATAGACAGCAGAGCCATGAAGATTACAATGCTTCAGCTGGCGATAGCCGTAGTAGTCGTCCCAGTTGTGAGGGATATTGACATTCAGAGTCTTCTCCCCCCTCACCTCTGTGTTTGCTGAGAGGAGGCGGGTTGTCCAATTGTCGTTGAGAGAGACAATCTCCCGTTTTCCCTTTTTCTCTGGAAGCGGGAACGAGACAGGTGACTTTCCCATCGGCTTTGATGTAGCGAGCGCGATGCCCCTTTGTCCTGCATTGTTCACAGCACAGTAGAAATGATAGACCACACCGTTGTGCTTTAAGACATAGCTCTTATGGGCGAACATCTCATCGTAGCCCTTTGTAGGGTATACGAGGTCTTTTCCCTCCCATTTCTGCCAGTTCACAAGGTCGCGAGAGACAGCGAAAGTGTTGAAGGCGTTGTACTTACGTGAAGGGTTATAGGCAGAGAAATAGAACATCACATAGAGCGGTTCCTTGCCGTTCTTGAGGTTTTTGCCGTTCTTGCCGTTAGTCACTGGTTGAGAAGAGGAGGTGTTTCCTTCCCAATCGGTGAAGTCAGCAATCTGTGCATCTCCAGTGATGATTCCAGGCACCTCCTGTGCAAAGACCGGATTTCCCTTGTAGCGCTTCCATTTCTTCATGTCGTTAGAAAGGGCGATGCCGATGCGTTCTGCCTTGTGGTTGTTGGCAGGATTTATTCCACCAGCATTGTAGAACATCACGAATCTGGCGCCAAGCGTTTTTCTGCTATCTTCATAAACAAGGCTTTTGTATTGAATGAGCTTCTCCCACCATTGCGCATCCTTGTCGTTGATGTGCATGAGAGGCTTATCGAGAGCACTCCATTCGTGAGCAACAGTGTTGCTATTCTCTGTCCATGCCTGACCGAGGAAGAGAGGAGCACGGACACCTTCATAACCCGTTCCTTCTCCTCCGAGGTATGTCATCCAGTAACGGTTCTTGAATTTTGACATCTCGTAACTGCCGTTCCACTTCCAGTCGATGAGGGAGGGGAAGCCGCCACGCTGGTTCATATCCCATCCGCTGTCTTTATAGTCCAGTAGGCATCCGAGTGTGTTCCAGTGAAGGAGGTCAGCACTCTCTGCTAACCAGGTTGTGTAGCCTCTTCCGTTGAGACCGTCACTTCCGTTGTAGATAACGTAGGTCATATACCAACGGTCTCCGCTTCGGTAGATCGTTGGGCAGTCAATCTTATGGTTGTTGTCTGTGGGCGCAACAACCATGCCATACTTATATGGAGACTGCACCTCGTCATAGAGACTCTGCATAACTTCTTCACTCACTGTCTGCGCCTTGGCAAGAACGGCAGAAAGGAAGAAAGAGAGAAAAATTTTTAGTTTCATCTTGTTTTGGGAGAATGGGGGTGATTGAGGTTAGAGATGAGGATTAAAGGCGTTGTAACGCCGAGGAACAAAAAGGCACCAAGGGTTCAAAGGCTAAAAGCCGAAGACTGAAGGTGAGAGCCAAAAGCCGAAGACTGAAGGTGAGAGCCAAAACCCAAAGGCTGAAAGCCAGGGAAGCCAAAAGCCGAAGGCTGAAAGCCAGAGAGCCAAAAGCCTAAAAGCTTGAAAATCAGGGAAGCCAAAAGCCGAAGCCTGAAAGCCAGAGAGCCAAAAGCCGAAGGCTGAGAGCCAAAAGCTGGGAAAGGCAGGGGAAAGACTGGGATTAATAGAAGAGCCAGTCTATTGAGCTGTCGGCACCAGAAAGGGCAGCATCACGTGGAGTGATGGCATCTGTTGTTGCTCCAAGGATTAGTAGGAAGCCCTTTGGTAGGTGGAGCTCATGAGTTCCCGCCTTGAGGTTGTAAGGATGAATGTTCACCTGCGGCATTCCCTTTATTCGGATGGCAGAGATATAGCAAGGGTCCTGCTGCCCGTATTCAGAGGCAGAGGCGTCTATCTCAAGTCGAGGAGCCTTTGCGTATTTTGTTTGATCGTCACGGAAGAAACCAACAAGGATTGTTACCGGCTTCTCTGCTGTGAACTTAATCACAGTTCCGTTGTTTCTCTGTTCCTTAGAAGCCACCACGAATGCCTGCATGCCCTCCACCTCTGTGGCGAGATCTGTTACGAGTGAGTCAAGGTCAGAGAACAGCTTTGCACCCTTCTGCACTGTAACCGTCTGAGCAGCAGTGCCGTTTATGGTTACGTTCTGTAGTGCGAAAGGAGAGAGAGGAGAGAGAACACGCGCCTCCTCATTGTAAGTTCCTGCTGCCTTTGCCTTTAGCATTGCGATGTTCTTCTTGAGATTAGCAAGCTCCTTCTCGTATTCTGGAAGGAGTTCACACCAATGCTTCATCTTCCCATCGTTTCCACCGATAGGAATGCGACGCATGGAAGTCTGCATGCTGTTTGCATAACGGTATGTAGGAGCAGTGAGAGCCGTGAGAGTGCGATAGTGTGCAAGACCCTTTTCAAGAAGAGGAACAGCCTTGTCGAGTTCACCGATATCGTTTGTGTACTTATAGTTCAGCACATGCTCACAGGCACGCACTTTCAGTCCGAAGGCATAAGCAAACTCTCGATAGCAATGGATATCGTTTCTCAGTCGTGCAAACTCATCGATATTCTTCCCAACACCATCAAAAGCCTCATCAATGGCAGCAACAGCATTATCTCCATGTGCGAGCACCTCGTTGACAATCTGCAGAGGTAGCTCACCAACATGCTCCTTAGTAGCCGCTGCCTTTACGTTCACGTTATCAGGGAAGATAGAGTTTATAGGAAGCGGCTGTCCATGCTCCTTAGCAACATATTCCACAAGCTTCTCTCCATCAGGACCACAGCTCTCGTAGAATCCCGGGTAGATGGTATATTTATAAGGATTCACCAATTGTGAGCAGAACATTCCGAGAAGTAGCGTCTGACGGTTTCCCTCTGTTATTCCGAATCGACGAAGAAGCTTCGGAGCAATTTCCCCACTCTCTTCGAGTGCCTCCCTAATTTTTGCTGCTTTCTCAGCCGAAGTGCCATACTTCACAGCAAGCGTATCGTCCCAATATGCTTTCTCAGCATTTCTTTCTCGCTGGCAGTTCCAAGCATATCGTCCCCATGCAGAATACCACATCCAGTCACGGTCAAGCTGCTTTAGACGGTTCACGCCCTTTCCACCAATGCTGTCAGCAGTGTAAGGATAATCCCAGTAAGACGCCTGCGGATAGAGGTGCAAAGCATTAGCATTGTGTGCACTATGCATTGCCTTCACTGTTTTCTGTATAAAATCAGGAGACGACCATCTGAACGGTTCAAGATTAGCAAGGATATGCACATTAGAAATATGTGTAGATCCCAAAGCCGCCAGAGCACGGTGTGTCTGTCCCCACGGTCCTTGCGGAGTATATGTTGTGAGCGATTCACCGTTATACTTATTCATTGTATAAAGGTTCTTATAAAGAGGAAGAGAAGCCTTCATAACCGCCTCACAATCAGTATCGTGAGCACGAAGGAGCACAGGTGGTTCGTCTATTCTTCCGAGTGTTTTCAAGCCATCTTTCACAGCAGGTAGAATAGTCTGTGTCATCCACTGCACATCATCATCGTAAGTCGCCATCGCCTCACCGAGACAAACGAGCAAGCCAACATTTGGATAGTTCTCTATGAACGCCTTTATTGACTTATAGGTATAATCGTGCAGGAGCGGAGTGATTGGACGGTTACGATCCTGAGTCTTTATGCCATAATGCTCAGCGAAAGGTTTTGATACAAGGATGTTATAGAACATCTGAATCACGAAGATGCCACGGCGGTCAGCCTCCCGAGTAAGGAAAGCGAACACCTCCTTGTTCTTCTCGAACGTAGCATCGTCCACCTCCACAGCAAATGGATAATCCTTCAGTTTCACTAAAGAAGCGAAAGGATGCCCATTCCAAAGGTAAACGGAGTTCATTCTGTTCTCTACGAGCATGTCGAGATATTCAATCCATTGCTTCTTGTCGTAGAACCAAGGGAAGAGCTCCGGAGTATAAGGATATTCATACACCTGACGACCAGGAAGCAGGAATGGCTTCTGAACACCGATACATCCTCCACGAAGCACCATCTCCGGTGCGTCTGTTGTCTTCTGTGGCAGTTTCTTTATTCCGTATCGCTTTATCTGCTCAGAGAGTTCATTACAACCGTATATACATCCCGTGCCATCGTTCCCCACTACAGAGATTATGGCAGAAGTACCGTTCTTTGAAGTTTTGTTTTCAGCCGAGATGGTGAATCCCTCCTTCTTTCCCACTAACTTCTTTGCTGCAGATAGCGTTACGAAATGGTCGGCCTTCGCATCTTTCTTAGGAGACACGACAACGTCAAAGCCCTGTTTCTCAAGGTGTTTCTGCAGGTATTCAGCAGCATACCCTACTCTATTGCTTGCCTTCTTTGGCAGTATGATATTCACTTTATCGGCAAAAGCCGTTGCCGATGCCATAGTTAGAATGATTGTGAAAAGGATATTTTTCATTGTATGAAGATTTACGAAGTATGCTGTGCACGGAAATTCTCACCATGCACAGCCACTTAAAGATTTATGTCTTAAAATTTCACCTGTTTGTAAGCGATACGCTGGCGTCTCCAGGTATAGATACAATGTAAGGTGTTGTCTTTTCCAAGAATTATGGAAGGGTATGAATACTGTCCGATAGGACTATCCTCAAGGGTAAGGAAATGCTTCCATGTTATTCCATCTTCCGAGATTGCGAGAGAGCACGGAGTTCTTGCATCCTTCTTTTTTCCCGGAACAGTATAGACATTATTGTATATAAGCACGAAGCGACCATCGTTAAGAGTGACAGCATCTGTACCCGACTGATTCTGAGGCACATCGAGCAGAGTTACAGGAGTCCATGTATCGCCATTGTCGCTACTGAATGTAGATGCGAGACGAGAGTTTCTTGTTCTCCCCACGAGTTGCAGTCTACCATCAGCATGTCTCAATATTGAAGGCTGAATACAGTCAACGGGTCGCATCTTCGCACTGTCACGAAGAATAATCTCTGGCATCTTTCCATCCTTAGGCAATACAGGCACCATATCCTGACTGAGGACAGCCATCTCACGAGGTATGTCCACCCACTTCCATTCCTTTGTCTTTAAGTCAAGAATCTCCACATGGAACTTCCAACCTCCCTTGCCCTCTGTTGAAGTAGGACAGATGAGTCTTCCATTTATTATCTCCGGTTTGTTCTTCACCGGTCCTAGGAAATCTTTTGGTAGATGAGTCTTCTCGCTCCAAGTCTTTCCGCCATCCTTAGACTTTGTCACCCATCCTGTCCAGTTTGCCACATTAAGACCGATTTTGAAGAACAGCCAGATTTCTCCATTAGGCATCTCGAAAAGCACCGGATTCCAGCACGCCTTTCGGTAGTAGCCATCGAGAGCCTTGTTGTCTGCCGCTCCCGGACTCTTTGCCTGTGCCCAAGAGATCTTCATATTCTTCACTGGTCCTACATGTGCCTTTGCACAGGTGGTGTCGACACCTGCGAAGAGAGCGTCCTCAGAGCCAAGCTTAAAGACACCATCAGCAGCAAGCACTGGCTTCGACCATTTGTCGCTACCCTTCTTCTTTATCTGTGTCCAGATGCAGACGTCAGGGTTCCGCTCTTTTGTTCCTCCGAAATAAGTTGCGAGGAGGTCACCATTTTTCAGTTCTACGATGGAAGATGCATGAGTTTCAGGGAATTGCGACTGGTCGTACACAAACTCATCGTTAATGATGCGAGTGTCACGAGGAGTTATTTCACACTTCACAGTATGCGTTCCCGAACCGATGTTCTTCACCGTACCGTCTGGGAGCACGAGTTCTGCAGAGGTGTTTGCCGGAAGAGTTACTGTCCATTCGAGGTTCTCAAGGGTTTTCTTCCAGTGCGACTCTATCCTTCCATATGGAGACTCGTATGTTGCATCAACATTATCCAGTTCCTGAATACTAAACTCAGGTGCCATGCGTAACTTCTTGAAAGCCACGGAACCCGGAGCGTTCTTTATGCCCGCAAGGTTTTCGTAGTACCATACGAGAAGGTCGCCAAGTAGCATGACATGGTTTCCGGAATTCATGCGAGGGTTTGCCTTATCACCATTCCAGAGTTCCCAGATGGTTGTTGCTCCCTGCTCAACCATATATCCCCATGACGGATAAGTCTTCTGCGATGCTATTCTGAATGCGAGGTCGGCACGCCCAATCTCAGATAGTGTTCTCATAAGCCATGAGATACCGATCACGCCACAAGAGACATGGTCGCCATTCTTCACAACGATATTGGCAATAAGGTTTTTCTCCACCTCTTCCTTGCAATCGTTTGGAACGATTCCGAGTGCTAACGGTAGTAGATTGCTTGTTGCGGAGTTGTTTCCGTAGAACACGCTGTCTGGGTAGTGCATATGTCCTGGCTGCTGTGATGTTCCTCGTTTCACGGTTAGGAATGTTTTGTTGAATGCCATTGTCATTTCCTTCTCCAGTGAAGCATAGTAATCTTTGTCTGCCGTGAGATTCTGCATCTCTGCGAACATCTGCATAAGTCGTAGGTTTCTGATGGTGTAGGCAGTAGAGATCAGTTTTCCGTCTGTCTTTCTTGCCGGATCTTGAGAGTGTATCATCTTCAGATCCTCTGGCGGAACACACCAGTCGCCATAAGTATCTTTCGTGATGATATAGTCTTCCATATACTCTGTGAGCACATGGTTCATCCATTTCTTCATGTAAGGGTAAGAGGAAATGATTGGCTGCTTATTTCCGTAATGCTTGTAGAGCATCTCACAGATGAACGGCAGGGCGGAAGGCCAGGTGACGTCATCGTTGTAATAGTTCCAGAAGGCGGGAGCCACATCAGAGAACACGCCGTCGGTGCGCTGTGTCTCATAGATATCTCTCATCCATTTTGAATATAGTCGCTCATTTCCAAAGAGATACGCCTCTCCAGAGGCTCCCACTGTTCTATCTCCCAGCCATGGCTGTCGCTCGTTTCTCTGCGGACAGTCAACTGGCATTCCCTTATAGTTTGAGAGAATGCCCCAATATGCGTTTTTATAAACGGCATTGAGCACGGCATTGCTCGTTGTGATGCTTCCCGTGATATCCATAGCATCTGAAACCACCTGCGCTTCATAGTCGTTGATGGTGGCATACTCATTTCCGGTTATCATGGCATATCGGAAGCCGTGAGTGACAAAGGTAGGATGCCAAGGGCGCCCTGCCTCTTTACCGTTGCAGACATAGATATCTTCTGAGAGAGCGTCACGGAAGTTAGCAAGGTAAAGGGTGCCGTCAGGATTCAGCTTCTCCGCAAACTTTATGCGGATGGTGTCACCAGCATTTCCCCTTACGTTCATCTGTATCCATCCCGCCATATTCTGTCCGAAGTCGAGAATCATTCTTCCGTTTCCGATGTTGTTCATAGACACTGGCTTGAGAGTGGAGAGCACACGCATGTTTGGAGCAGGCTGACCAATCAGCTCTGCCATAGGTATTGCAGAGCGTTCTGCCTTCATCCATTTAGAGTCATCGTAACCCACAGATGCCCATCCGCAAAGCTCCTTGCGAGCATCATATTCCTCACCGTCGTATTCGTTGTTAGCACGAATAGGACCAGCATTTGTCATCATCCATTTCTCGTCTGTTGCGAATGTCTGTTTTGTGCCATCGACATATTCCACAACAATGTTCACACGGCACTTTGGGAATCCCATGAACGGCCATTTGTGTGGCTTTGACTGTCGCATTGGGAAGGCACGACCTGTTCCGAGTACGATTCCGAAGCATGCGGCAGTGTCGATAGGTTGTTCAACAACAGCAACAGCCTTGCGCTTCTTTCCCTTCGCCTTTGGAAGAGGAGCAGGAGCAGGCTTTAGAGCAGAGGTGATGTCAAGAGTATTGTAGATGATTGATTTTCTGGTATCTGTAGGCTGCGGAGTAAGAACATCTTCGCCTTGCTTCTTTCCGTTTACATAGAACTCATAAAGACCTACAGTAGCGATATATGCCGTGGCACGAGCGACCTCCACCGCCTTCAGCTTCACCTCCTTACGAAGATAGCGAGCAGCAAGGCGAGAGCGATAGCCTTGCTGCTCACCCTCTAAGCATCTCTCCACACCAATCCATCTGCCACTCCAGTGAGACTCTACCGTTATGCCCATGCCAAACTGCTGCGGCTCACCCCATGCCTCTCCGGTGTTTGTAACCACAAGAACTTTCCAAAAGGCACGCATTCTGTCGGCAAGCGGCTTGCCACCGTAAGGAATCCAAAGCTGCTCTGAACTGTTCACCATTCCGGAGTCCCAAAGGTCTCCCTTGTTTTCGCTGAGCAGTGCAGCAGTTGACGCCACGAGAATGCGATATTTATGCTGTTTGCAGTTATCACTCGCATCGAGTATTTTCCACGAAAAATGAGGTGTTGAGACAGAAAGTCCGAGCGGTTCTGTCATGTTCTCGACTGTCTGTCCGGAGATCTTTGGCACTGCCATCATAGTAATGGCAAAGAGTGCCATGGAAATGGTTAAAAGAATCTTTCGCATATATCTTTTTTGGTTGTTTTTATTAGATTTTTGGAAAACGTTATTAAGTAATTTTTTCTATTGCATGTTGCGACGCTACAAAATTAACGCTTTTACTTGACATAGAAAAAGAATCGACGTTAATATTCCTTAATTTAACGTAAGTTCAACACCTTTACCGCCTTACTTGAACTTCTTCGTAACTTTTAGACAGTAAAAAAATCAAGGGAATTTTGTCTTCGCTTTACCTTCGATAGAACTTCGCTTTAACATCGATTGGAAAGCAAAGAAGTAGCGAAGGTAAAACGAGAACTCTACCAAAATTAGCGAATAAAGAGAAAAGGAAGAAGCAAGGATGTTATAATATGCAGGGGGTGTAGGACAACAACCAAAGATTCCCTTGTATTTCTATTCCCTTTTTTATCTCCGAATTTTTAATAGCATTTCTCCTATTGATTTTACGATAACCTCCGCTAAAAGACCAATAAATAATTTGTTGAATTAGCACAAAAAGCGGCTAAATAACGGCTAAATAACGGCTAAATAGCGGCTAAATAGCATTGATGAAAGGGATAAGATTTTGTTTATAAAAGTTAAATAATAAAGTGTGGTTTTGGGTAGGGGTGGTGTGTAAAGTACTGTAAAACAGAATTATACATGTGATATTGACTGCTTTTGATGGCGATTGTGCTATTTAAGAGATGGCGATGGCAGATATTGATTTCTTCTCCTTGTTTTTGTCGTTTTTTAACATTCGAGAAAATACGATAAGGTAGGGGTGTGCATCAGAGTGTTGAAGTAGAGAATATTAGAGTGTCAAAACTGGATTTTATAGCGTAAACCAATTTACGGTGAGAACCTTTTTGTATCGCTCCACAGGGTTTATCGGTTGTGCCGGCGAATCGTAAAAAACCTTAATTTTTGGATTTTTTTCTGCCAATAATGACATTTTGCAACAAAAAAAGTATTAAATTTGCAGTAAAATAACAACATACATACGCATACACACAATAAACGTAATATTAACTCTCTAAATATCAAGCATATAACATTTTGACAATATTTCAGAATGTTCTTACAATTGCAAAAGAGTGCATAAACACATCAATGCAAGAGGTACAATCTACTTATTAACAGAATTATTAACAAAAAAATCAAATTAATACAAAAATGAAACGCGTTTTATTGACCTTAGTAATGGTTTGCGGATGCTTCTTAGCAGCTTCTGCACAGTTGCCTTCTGTAACACTGAAGAGCATTGACGGAAAAACAGTAAAGACAGACACACTGTCAAACAACGGAAAACCGTTTATCATCGATTTCTTTGCAACATGGTGCAAGCCCTGCAACCGTGAGCTTTCTGCCATTGCAGAAGTTTATGAGGACTGGCAGAAAGAGACCGGCGTGAAGGTTATTGCAGTCTCTATCGACCAGGCTCAGAACATCAACAAGGTTAAGCCCCTTGTAGACAATCACGGATGGCCTTATGAGGTTCTCCTCGACCCAAACAGTGAGTTCAAGCGTGCCTTGGGCATTCAGATGATTCCTTACACGCTCATTGTTGATGGCTCTGGAAAGATTGTTTACAAGCACAACGGTTACACCGATGGTGCAGAAGAAGAGCTTATTGAGAAAGTTCGTGAACTCGTGAAATAATCCTCATCTTTCTAAATCAACACAGAAAAAGTAGGTAAATAAGAATGAACAATTTCTATAAAGCAATAATCCTTTCCTTCCTTGCCGTTCCTGCTTTTGCTCAGGAGGGGGATTCGAAGGACAAGATTGTGGTCAGCGGAAGTCAGCAGATAGACGCTCTCATTCCCCAGACCGACGAGAAGATAAATGCCACGAAAGATAGCGACTGGGGCAAGATGAATGCATATACCGACATCAACGTGATGTCAAAGCACATCAATGCTGGTGCGAGATTCGAATACCTCGACCACCCTATGCCGGGCTACGAGCCAGACTTCAAGGGTTGGGGCATAAGGCATTACTTCCTTAACCTCCATTACGACAAGATAGACGTCACGGCAGGCTCTTTCTATGAGCAGTTCGGATCAGGATTCATTCTCCGCACCTACGAGGAGAGAAGTCTTGGCATAGACAACTCGCTCCTTGGCGGTCGTGTTGTCTTAAAGCCTGTGGAGGGCATCACGGTGAAGGCACTCACGGGTCAGCAGCGCAGATACTGGCATTACAACGACAGCTGGATTTCTGGTGGTGACCTGGAGTTGAACCTCGACCGCTTCATAAAGGGCATGGCAGAGAAGAACACATACCTCACCCTCGGTGCTTCTTGGGTGAACAAATACGAGAAGAACCATGGCGACATCACTTCTCTCCGCACTGACGAGGAAGGCAGAACCTACAACGACATTCTGAACACTCCTGATTACGTGAATGCCTTTGACGTTCGTGCAAACCTTCAGCTGGGGAACTTCAGCGTGCTTGGTGAGTATGCTTGGAAGACCGACGACCCTTCTTTCGACAAGAACTACCCATATATCTATCGCAAGGGAAGCGTGGCAATGCTCTCCACTTCTTATTCCAAGAGCGGAATGAGTATACTCCTTCAGGCGAAGCGAAGCGACAATATGTCGTTCAGAAGTAGTCGTTCTATGAGTGGAACATCTTCTTTCTTGAACCATCTGCCAGCATTCACCATGGATCAGACATACGCCCTTGCAGCTTTATACCCTTATGCCACACAGCCAAACGGCGAGTGGGCTTATCAGGCGGAGTTTGGTTATAAGTTCAAGAGAAAGACTGCCCTCGGTGGAAAATACGGCACTGAGTTAAAGGTGAACTTCTCTCATGTTCATGCTCTCAACCGCACTGAGGTTGACAAGGTTAACGGCACTTTCGTAGGCACAGAGGGCTACACTTCCGATTTCTGGAAGTGGGGCAGTGAGAAATACTATCAGGACCTTAACATTCAGATTAACAAGCGTCTCACTAAATCGTTCATCCTTAACCTCATGTACATGAACCAATACTACAACAAGACTGTTGTTGAGGGTGAGGGCGGAATGATTCACTCTGATATCTTCATTGCTGACGGAAAGTATCGCTTCAACAAGAAGTTCACTCTTCGTGGTGAGGTACAGTATCTCTCTACTAAGGAAGACGAGGGAGACTGGATGTACGGACTCCTTGAGCTTTCTGTGCTCCCACATTTCATGTTCACAATCTCTGACATGTATAACTGTGGAGAAACAGACATTCATTACTATCAAGGTTCTGTGACCTTCAACACTGGCTCACACCGCATCATGGCAGGCTATGGACGCACAAGGGCGGGATATAACTGCTCGGGTGGTGTCTGCCGTTATGTGCCTGCAAGCAAGGGATTTACTCTCTCATATAACTATAACTTCTAAAAAAAAGCAACAAGGAAAAGAAAATGAAAATGAAGAATATATTCTCTCTTGCTGTCATTGGACTTGCCGCTCTCGCTTCATGTAGCAATATTGCAGAAGACGAGCGCTTCATACCAGGAGAAATGGTTGGCGGCGGGGGAAAGAACATCCTCATAGAGGACTTCACCGGACAGAACTGCGTGAACTGTCCGCTTGCCATGGAGGAGTTAGACAAGATGCACAAGACCTTCGGGGAGAAAATCATTGCTGTGGGCGTGTATGGCGGTCCGTTTGGAAAGTCGGCAACGGGAAAATACTACCCTCTGACAACCGACCTCGGTGACTATTACAACACAAAGATGAACATCTCTGAGCAGCCATATGCAAACATCAACCGCAAGGAGAAGATCTCCAACTACATAGCTTGGTCGGGAATTGTTGCCACCTTGCTTGAGGAGGAGGCGAAGATCACGCTTTCTTGCGAGAACAGCTACGACTCTGCCTCTGGAACTGCTGCCATAAAGGTTTCTGGAGATGCTCTGAGCACTATTGACGATGCTCACCTGCAGGTATGGATTATCGAAGACAATGTGGTTAGTCTACAAAGACTTCCTGACGGCTCTGTGAACAAGGAATTTGTTCACAACCACGTGCTCCGCACTTCTGTTTCAGACAAAGATGGCGACCCTATCTCTATTGCTGACGGAAAGAACTTCGAAAAGACTTATTCTGCAAATATAGACAGTTCTTACAAGCCAGAAGACCTTTACGTGGTTGCCTTTGTATTCTCTGCAAACGGTGTTGAGCAGGTGGTGAAGGAAAAGCTTGTAAAAGCGGAATAGAACCACCCTTAACGAAAAAAAATCAAAGAATTATGACCTCAAGAAAAATACTCTCCTTATCAGCGGCTTTGCTGCTCGCCATCTCCTCATATGCCATTCCTGCTAAGCAGGGAATGTTCCGCACCATACGCCTTGCTGACGGTACGGAGAAGAAGGTGGAGCTGGTAGGAGATGAGTACTGCAGATACTGGCGCTCTTCTGATGGGAAGGCATTTGTTCTCTCCACTTCTGGAGTGGCAAGCGAAATCACTGACCGTCAGACTCTTGACAGAACAGCGAGCACAATGCGCTCAAAGGCAAACGCTCTTCGCGCCACTCGTGCTGCCTCTGCAGAGCCAGGGAAGTTCACTGGTAAGAAGCGTGGGCTCATCATCCTCGTAGAGTTCACAGGAACCGACAAGGTGGCGGAAAAGACTTTCTCTACTGCCGATGCACAGACATACTACGACCGTGTGGCTAACGAGGTTGGCTTCCGCGATGATGCCGTTGGCTTTAAGAGTAGTCTCTACGACTATTTCCTTGCTCAGAGCGATGGACAGTTTGAGTTCAACTTCGATGTTGCAGGACCTTTCAAACTTCCAAACACCTATAAGACTTACGGTCAGAACGATGGTGGTTACGGAACCAATGAGGCGAATGTCGGAAAGCTTATCTACGATGCTTGTCGATATGCAGACAAGAAGGGTGATGTGGACTTTACAAAATACGACTGGGACGGAGACGGAATCGTTGACCAGGTCTTCGTGCTCTATGCTGGACAGGGAGAGAACACAAACCCTGACGATATCGACCTCGTATGGCCGCAGGAAGGAATACTCGGCTCACTCGGAATGTCGCAGGAGCCATTCGAAATGGATGGCGTAACAATCAAGAACTTCGCATGCAGCTGTGAGCTCGGAGAGGGCGGAAAGATTGACGGCATAGGAACCATGTGCCATGAGTTCTCACACTGCCTCGGACTTCCTGATATGTACGACAAGGGTGGCTTTGGAGCTACGGAGCTGTTCTATGGAACATACGTCTGGGACCTTATGAACATGGGAAACTATCTCGACAACGGTTTTCAACCTGCTGGCTTCACTGCCTATGAGCGTTGGTACTGCGGTTGGAAGAATCTCACTGAGCTTAACGCCTCTACAGAAATAACGAATATGAAGGCGCTCTCTGAAGGTGGCGAGGCATACATTATATATAATGAGGGACATAAGGACGAATATTATATCCTTGAGAACCGCCAAAAGACGGGATGTGACGGTGGGCTTTACTCTTCTGGTCTCCTCATCTCTCACGTAAACTACAGCGAGGAAGCATGGTCGGGAAACAATGTGAACACAAACAAGGAGAGATTCTCTGTCATTGCTGCCGACAATTCTAAACAGCGTACGGAAGACGATGTTCGGGGAGACCTCTACCCTTTCAACGGGAACAATGCTCTCACTGCCACTTCCATTCCTGCAGCAACTGTTGAGAATGCAAATATTGACGGCTCGATGTTTATGAAGAAGGATATCACAGAGATTACTCAGAACACTGATGGCACCATCTCTTTCCGCTTCACAAACCATCTCTCTACAGGTATAGACAATATCTCTGCCGACAATCTTCCAGCAAACAGAAATGCTGTGTATAATATTGCTGGTCAGCGTGTTACAAACACATACAAGCTCTCGCGAGGATTGTATATCATCAACGGCAAGAAGGTGCTGAGATAATGCTTGAATTTTAAGGTGTCACTCTCAATATGAAAAAATTCTATTGACAATAACTAAAAAAACGAATACAAAATGAAGAAATTCTACACTCTTACGGCTGCACTGCTCTTTGGTGCTGCCTCACTCTTTGCCCAAGAGAAGATTCAGCTTGGTACAAAGAACGCTGCTGGCGAATTTGTTCCCGCAGCCAATAATGCTGTGATTACACAAAGCACACTCGTTCCAGACGAGATGGGAATGGGAGATGACTTTATCTCCAGCGGATTGTTTGTAAAGAATACAACAGATGCTGCCCTTCAGACTTTAGTGGAATATGAGATAAAGACAATGCCTTTCGGCAAGCATGATATCTGCTATAAAGGCTCTTGTCTTTCGAAAAAAACTACAGGAAAATATACTTATCCTGACAATCCTTACAGTTCAAAAGGCAATATCATCAACGTAACAGGACTTGGTGCGAATGAGGAAACAGACCTTAGAGCAGAATGGTATAATGGGGCGCAAGCAGGAAGTGCTGAGGTCGTTTACACTGCTCACGCACTTGTTCAAGACGGTACAGAGACTATTATCGTGGCTGGAAAACCACAGGCAAAGCCAAAATACAAGGTTGTTGAATCTACTACCGTTACCATCAAGTATGTCTATGACCCTACAGGCATCAAGGACGCTGTACTTCATGATCAGGTCGTAAAGACGGAGTTCTACGACATCACTGGTAAGCAGATCGCTGAGCCAAAGAGCGGACTCTTCATAAAGAAGTCTTTCTGCCTTGACGGCTCTGTAAAGACTCGCAAGGTTGTGAAGTAAGAAAAGTGCTTCTAAATGGCGGGAAACATCTGTTTTTTAAAGGCAGACAACAGTTCTAAACAAACGAATCAGTTTTTTAGAACGAAATAAAATAATTGCGGTGGGAAAAGATTATCGCCTACCTTTAATAATCATATTATAACAATCACATGAAAAAATTCGCAAGCTTATTACTGCTGGCTTTGCTGACAACTGTTTTGTCGGTAAACGCACAGACAACAGGAGCTCCTTCGTTCCAGTTACAGCAGTTTGCTGACCTTTCCATCGTCAACAAGATTTCTGACAACGGAAAATGGGCAATTGTAAAGGGTGCTACTGGTGAACAGAAGAAGAACGGCAACGTGCGCATTCTGAACACAGAGACAAAAGAGTACACAATTCTGAAACTTGAAAAAGAGTCGGAAGCCGATGCCATCGGAAAATACATGGCAAACGACATCACTGACGATGGAAATATCGTGGTGGGTGGTTTCAACGGAACTCTTACAGATGATGGCTCTTTCCTCGGCATACCTGGTTTCTTCAATATGACCACAAAGGAATGGGTCGCACTACCTCTCCTAGAAGGCACTACGGCTGGTCAGGTGCATGCCGTTACCCCTGATGGAAAGTATGCTGTGGGTGTCTGTGAGGACAATCCAATCAATGTCATGAGCTCTAACACACACGGTGTGATGTGGAATCTCGAAACGAGAACGATGGTCACTCTCGAGAATCTTCCAAAGATGCCTGTTGACTACTCTTGCAAGCTGGAGCAGTACACAGACATTTCTGCTGATGGTAAGTTCATATCAATATATGGCAACCAGGCTATTAACCCTACTGCATTCATATACAACACTGTAGAGAAGAAGTCTATTCGCTTTGGTATAGAGGGGAAGAACAGCCTACCAAACTTCAACCAGTTAGACGGAAATGTCGTTCTCAGTCCTAACGGAAAATATGCTGCAGCAACAGTGCGCGACACAGAAGACAACCTCCTCGTGGCTGTGCTGAACCTTGAAACAGAGACATATACCGCCTACAACAATATTGAGAACCTTGACCAGCGCGCTGGTCATGTTGACAACAACGGTAACGTATATGCTTCTTCTCCTTCGGGAACAGCAGTGCGCGAATGGTCGGTGGTTTGCGAGGGCATCTGGTATCCGTTCTCACTCATTATGAACCAGCGCTACAACCGTGACTTCTATAAGGCTACAAACTTCGAGAACACGGGAACACTGTGGGCAGGATCTGCTGACGGACATGTGCTCGGCTCTATGGTCTCTCCACAGGGCGAGAGCTATATCGTCACTCTCCCAGAGAGCATTAATGATGCTTGTCAGAATATAGACCTCCTCCAGAGCTTCACACCAACACCTTCTGCTGGTGCCGCTTTCCACTGGATTGACAAGGTGACATTCCTCTTCTCACAGAATATTGCTGTAAAAGACTCAAAGGCTACTGCAACACTGAAAGACAGCCAGGGAAATGTTGTGCTGAACTCAATTGGTTTGGCGGTCTCTCAGACAGACTCTCACACACTTGTGGTGACATTCCGTGAGAAGGCTCTCACTGCAGGGGAGACATACACAGTGGAGATACCGGAAGGTGCGCTCTGCCTTGCTGCCAACGAGAATAAGACAAACAAGGCTATCAGCGTCTCTTACGTAGGTCGTGACGACACCCCAGTAGCCGTTACCGATATATATCCTGCTAATGACTCTGAAGTTCCATACTTCGACAACGAGACCTTCTTCCCTGTGATCACCTTTGAGACAAAAGTTCTTGCTTCTGAGAAAGCTTCTGCAAGTCTCTTCGAAATAACCTCTGACGGTGAGAAGAAGATATCTTCTCTTTCTGTATTTGCAAAGGGAGAGAAGGTTGCTCTCATGCCTCCTACTGTTCAGTATCTCTATTCTGGCGCAAAATATAAGGTTGTACTTGAGGCTGGCTCTGTAACAGATATCGTAGGCGACGAAAACAGTGGAAATGCTGCTGTTACGCTAAACTATACAGGTACTTACGTTCGTCAGGTATCTACAGAAACAGCTGTACTCTTCTCTGAAGATTTCAACAGCATGGCCACTTCTATTGCAAACATGATGCGCTATGAAGGCGACCACAATACTCCTACCACTACTATGCAGGCATTGGGATTCGATGCTGACAATGAACCTTGGAACTTCTCTATTCGTGAATCAGAGACAACAGCCGACATCTGTGCTGCTTCTACTTCTATGTACTCACCAAAGGGACAGAGCGACGACTGGATGGTTACTCCACAGCTCACAATCCCTGACGAGTTCTGTACGCTCACCTTTGATGCTCAGAACTACGATGATCTCAGCAGTGACAAGTTGAATATCGTGATTTGGGCATGCGATGAGAATATCAATACCTTGACCTCTGACATCATTAGCAGGATGAAGAACGAGGGTGAGATAAAAACATATGAGCTGAACATCGGAAAAACTGCCGAGGGACTCGAAGGTGAATATACAAAATACGCCATCGACCTTGCAAAATACGCTGGAAAGAAGATTTACATCGGTTTCTGGAATAACAACAAGAACGAGAGCGTGATCTTCGTAGATAATATCCTCGTACAGCGAAATCTGAAATACCTCCTCTACCTCTTGAACCCAGAAACGGTGGTGAAGAAAGAAAGTCAGGATATTTCTGGTATGCTTTACATAAACTCTGACGTAGATACATTCTCTTCTGTAACACTCACACTGAACGACAGTAAGGGAAATGTTCTCGACACAAAGACAGAAAGCGGACTTTCACTGAAGAAGGATGACTACTATGAGTTTGAATTCCAGAAGCCTCTCCCACTTACTGTTGGCGAGGTGAACGAGTTCACAATCGGCATAAAGCTCGATAGCTACTCTGACGTTTCAAAGAACTCAATTAAGAACCTCACCTTTGAACCAGTGAAGAGAGTGGTGCTTGAGGAGCTTACGGGAACAACATGTCCAAACTGCCCACAGGGCATCGTGGCTATTGAATATCTCGAAAAGCTCTATGGAGACAGATTCATCCCTATTTCTCTACATACCTACGATGGTGACCCATACACATCAACAACTCTCGAACAGTACACACAGGCAATCGGTCTCGCTGCCGCTCCTTCTGGAATTGTACAGCGTAACGGATATATCATCTCTCCAATGAGTAGCTCTTCTGGCTCTTTCGTTCTCTCTAACGGTATGGACCTCTGGGCAGACTTCGTGGCTGCAGAGATGGAAGTTCCTTCATATATTGGTGTAAAGGTAGCGAAGGCTAATATCGATGAGGAAACAGGAAACATCAAGATGGACCTCGAGATTGAGTCTGCTCTGAATCTTAAGAACCAGTACATAAATGTCTTCCCAATAGCTATGGAAGACGGTCTCGTGAACTCTCAGCTGAACAACTTCTACACCTATGCAGAAGAAGCACTTGGCGACTGGGGCAAGGGTGGAAAATATGCTCAGTATTCAGTTAACAATATCACTCACAACGATGTGGTTCGCACTTACTGGGGATCAGTGAAGGGTACGAACATCGGATTCCCTCAGACTCTCGAAGCAGGAAAGACATATTCTTGCCCAATGGAGATCAACTATCCTGAGCAGGTTGCTGTGAAAGAGAACGGAAAGATTGCTTTCATGTTCATCGATGGTGTTACCAACTATGTGATAAACGCTGTGGTGCTCCCAATGAAGGATATCTCTACAGGCATTGAGAACGCTGTTGTTGACAATAGCTCTGACATCCGCATCTCTGCAAGTGCTGGCGATGTGCTCGTTGTTGCTGATGGTGAGATTTCTGTAAGCATCTTCTCTGCAAGCGGCTCTCTCCTCAACACTGCTACTGGCAATGGTTCTGTAACCCTCTCTGCTGATGGCTACAAGGGCGCTGTGATCGTTAAGGCACAGACGGCAACAAAGACAGCTGCAAAAACTGTAATCATGTAAGAGACATTGTTAAAGAGAAATAGCAAGGGGCAGGAGAACATCCTGTCCCTTGCACAGTCTCTCTGGCAATAAACACAATTGCATTTACCCCTTTCTCTTTGAGATCTTAAACAAACACATTATACATTATTAATTAATTTAATCAATCAATGAAAGAAAATCTACTTTCTTTTCTCAGCAACACAAAAAGATTGTGGATGCTGACGTTGATGGTGTTGGCTGGCTTTTCCGCTCATGCACAGGGCAACTGGAAAACCATGGAGCTGAACACCCTCTACGATGAGAACAACATTTTCGGTGTAAACGACTTGTATCAGTTCACACCGGAAAGTGACGGTACGCTAACCATTTGGGGACAGGACTATTGCCCTAAGGTGTACGCAGAAAAAAATGCTGAAGGAACAGACGTTGTCTACGAAAGCTACATCTCAAACTTCAGCTACGAATCTGCAACTATCCAGAACCTTAACTTCTCAAAGAAGGAGACTGCTCAGGTAAAGGCAGGAACCACTTATTATATCGTAGGTGACGTTGGCTTTAGCAAAGACAAAAAGTTCATTGCTGTCATGGAGTCTATCACAGAGCTGAAGCTCGTAGAGTCCACACAGCCTCTAGGAGAGATGTTCAACATCACCGACGACCGCGACGGTCAGGCAGAACTGAAGTTCAACCTCCCTGTAACCTCCGACCAGTGGGCATACTTGAAGGTGGGCAACTACCCAACCAAGAAGGAAGACGGAAAGATTGAGGTGCGAACAGGAAACAACACAGACCTCCTCATTGTGAACCTCAAAGACTCTCTCACAAAATGGAAGGAAGAGGGTCTCTACAAGCCTAACGACCCTGTCACTCTCACGCTCACAGGTGTGAAGTCTCGTGGTGAGAATCCATTCATCTATGGAACAGACGGCACTCTCGAACTGAACTGGTTAGCTCCTGGCGACCTCCACAAGGCTACTATAACAAAATACCCTGACCCTTTCCTCTCTTACTGGCTACCGGGCGATGAGCGCGGTATTATGGTTATTGAAACCGATGCTCCTCTTATGAAAATGGAAGATGGACAGACAGCTGTCGTTTCTATGAATATGGGTAGTGGTGACCTCTCAGATGCTTGGGAGGGACAGCTCTCTTCTGACAAGATTAAAATTGACGGAAACAAACTATATGTTGACTTCACAGGAGATCGACGCACTCTGGAAGACCTCGGTCTGAAGATGAAGTGGAGCTCTATCAATATCAAGGTGAACTTCATAAAGCTTGCTGATGGCACAATGACCTTCAACCCTTCTGCGGGTAACTACGGCTCTGTTGCCATAACATGCAATTATGAGGAATACAAGAGCGATGTTGTTGCTGAGTTCACACCAGCAAACGATGCTGTGCTCACAGGAAACTCTTTCGAGGTGTACTTCTCTGACAAGAACGCATTGACATTCGGTGGCGTACTGTTTGCCTACCAGACTCTCGACGATATCAAGTATCATGAAGAAATTCGTGAGGGTATCGTGAAAGAAGAGGGAAAGACTGGCGTTACATACACCATTCCGGTTCCAGAACAGGTAAAGGCAGGAAAGAATATCCGCGTGACATTCCTCGACCAGGTTTGCAACGACGGTATTGAAAAGAACTTCACTGTTCGCTATAATCCAGGACCAGAGCTTGTTAACGACCTTGAGGCTTCTTCTTCTAACATCAAGGAGGGAGACATTGTTCCTTCTGCAGAGAATATCGTGCTCACCTTTGACGAAGATGTATTCGTAAACAACATCGACTATAACGAAAC
>CALZTP010000005.1 GCA_945829115.1 uncultured bacterium
TGAATAGAGCGAAGCGTTATTCGGAAACGGTGCCCGACTCTGATTTCTTGATTGCTTCTTCGTAATCAAGAAATAGGGAACGTCGTTTTCTGAATAGAGCGAAGCGTTATT
Organism: uncultured bacterium; assembly: GCA_945829115.1. Lineage (GTDB taxonomy): Bacteria > Bacteroidota > Bacteroidia > Bacteroidales > Bacteroidaceae > Prevotella. The sequence goes on from CALZTP010000005.1 coordinate 112, forward strand.
CGGAAACGGTGCCCGACTCTGATTTCTTGATTGCAAAGTTATGGATTATTTTTGATAAAAACAAAAGAAATCGAGAAAAAATGCTCGTTTTTAACATTTTGTCAGAATCTGTTTAATCTTGTTAACCTTAGGGATATTACCATTTTTACATTTTGTAAAGCATTGCGATTAATATTCGCATTTATCAACACCACAGAGGAGGTATATTTGAAGGATTTTGAATATTTATTCTAACATTTTGTAAACCGCGTACTCTTTCCTGTGATTAGAGAAGATTTCATTAGAAGAGATTCCCTTAAATATGGAAAAGACATGAAACAAACTGCTTGTCTTCCTGCATTAAAATACTTATATGAAATATTAAACCATATCAAGAAAATTGTTGAATCAACACGGATTGCGGCGAAATAACGGCGAAATAACGGCGAAATAACGGCGAAATAACGACGAAATAACAACAAGACAAGCCTTCGAAACACCATGCACATATATAAAAAAAGAAAAATAAATCGCTTTTATTAGGCGGTTTCATTAATTTTTTGTAATTTTGCAGCATATTTAATCATAGAAGAAGAACTAATGAAAGTAGAGAAGATAATAGCGACTATACTGGTGATACTTTCCACACTCACCGCATGCACTCATCTTGGAGAAGGAAATGATTTTAAGACGATGAACAAGGAGAGGAAGACAGTAGAAGACTCTATATTAATTGGAAAAATGGACTTTGCGCAGAAGGTTATCGACGAGAAGCTCAAAACGGCAAAGGATAGCGATTCATACTACCTTTGGCTATCTACAAAGAACCGAGAGAACTTCTACTTATCAGACGCTAAAGCCATGGAGGAGGTAAACATCCGCATTTGCAGATACCTTGCAAAAAACGGCAAGAACACAGAATCTCGAAAATGGGTAGAGGCAGAATACTACATGGCAAAGAGCGTGTTCTTCATTACCTTCCTTTGGGCTCCTGATTCCGCATTAGAATATAATACAAAGGCGTTAAAAAAAATTGATGCCATAGAAGGTACAGAAGACCATAAACTGCTTACGCTACTCAATCGAGGATACATTCTTCGAACGATGGGTCGTTACGATGAAAGTGCCGATATGTATTACACGGCACAGTTGTATTCCGACTCTATAAACGCGAACCCCAACAATCTGGTGGCCATCAAGCTTGGAGTGGCTTCTGTCTACAACACCATGCGCGATTTGGAGAATGCGAAGGTATGGTGGAAAGAGGTGGAAAAGAATCTTCCAAAGATGAGCGAGAAAGACAAGTTCATTTACTACAACGACCATGGCAACTACCATTACTTCTCAGAAGAATACGAAGAGGCAAAGAAAAACTTCGAGCAGGCGGTGGCACTCACAAAAGGCAAGGTAGGAAAAGAATGGGACTACTACACAGCCTTGGGAAACCTTGCTGAGATATACATCATACTCGGTCAGAATGATGCTGCAGAAAACGCACTGAATAAAGTGGAGACATTTGGCAAAAAAGTAAACCACCCCACCATTCTCTACTATGTCGACAGCGAGAGAATAAAGTTGGAGCTTCAGAGGGGCAACAATGCGAAAGCCATGGAGATCTACAGAAACTCAGAAAATGAGAAGGAAGTAGACATCACTCAACAGTTAATCCGCATGAAAGCCCTCAAGGAATTGTTTGAAAAAACAGGTCACTACAAGGATGCGTATTTCATTCAAGACAGAATAGAACATATTGACGACTCTATCAACTCTGCAAACATAAAGATGAGGATGAGCGCAAATATCCTCAGATACCGTCACGACAAGCGACTTCTCCAGCAACAGCAGGAGATTGAGAGCAAGGAACTGACAGCCATCATTGGATGGACATTTGCGGTTATAGCCGCACTTGCCGCAGGACTGATTGTCATGATTGTCATCACACGCATCAGACGCCAGAAAATCAATGTCCTTACCATGCGCCAGCAACTACGAAGCTTGAAAATGGAGGCTGTTCGCAACAGAATAAACCCTCACTTCATCTTCAACGCACTTAACCACGAGATGCTCTGCCAATTGAAAGGAAAGGAAGTTGACTTCACTCCTCTCATCACCCTCCTCCGCCGTGGTTTAGAGCAGGCAGACAAGAGTGTCACAACACTTGCCGACGAACTGAAGTTCATAGACTTTTACGTGAAGGTTGAGGGACAAAAGATGGGTGGGAAGTTGATGTACGAGAAGAAAATCGATGCTGATGTTGACATTAATAGCATAAAGATTCCTGCTATGACCATACAGATATTTGTTGAGAATGCCATAAAGCATGGGCTGCAACCAATCGCAAAGGTCAGAGAGCCTCAGCTTACAGTTCTTGCAAAGAGGAAAGACAACGGAGTGAGAATCTCTGTGCTTGACAACGGAGAAGGAATCACTGCAGAGGCTTTCAATACCAAGAGCACAGGAATAAGAACCATCCGGCAAACCATTCAGCTCTTCAACGACAGAAACTCCCGTCTAATGACTTTCGGAACGGAGAACCGCACAGACGGTTGCTCTGGTGTAGATGCATGGATTTTCATTCCCGACAACTACAAGTTCGACATTTAACCCCCACCTTAACCTGCATAAAAAGCACCTACTTATGAAAAAAATCAAAGCGTACATAATAGACGATAACGAGGAAGCTGCTGAGGTACTGCAGATTCTCATGGAGAAGCATTACCCTGTGGAAGTAACTGGAACTGCAGCAAATGCCTATGATGCCATCGACGACCTTACGGAGAAAACCACCGACATCATCTTCCTTGACATCGAAATGCCCGAAATCTCCGGATTGGAGTTCTGTCAGATAATCCGCCAGCAGATTAGTCCTGACACGAAGGTGGTGTTCTACAGTGCTCACCCCAATTACGCTATTGATGCCATACGAAGAGAAGCCTTTGACTTCCTCTTAAAGCCACCTTCGGTAGAGGAAATTGGGAACATCATAAAGCGATACTACGAGAACAAGCTTACAACTCTGAAGTCAGTAGACTATCCATGTTCCTATCCTCGTCCCCTGCTTGTTGTGAACTTCAAGAACGAACTTACTCGTCTTGCCGTGAATGATTGTGTCGTTTTCCACTTTCGTCAGGAAGACAACTATTGGGAGGTGATGTGCAAAGATGGTGCTGTTTATCCACTGAGAAGGCGCACCAATTCAGACATTATTCTTTCCCTCACCCAAAACTACGTTCAGATAAACAAGCGCCACATTGTGAACCTTCACTATATCGACATGATTGCAGAGAATAAATGCATTATGAACACTTCCGTAAGCATTGATGCCGACCTCTCCATAAGCCGAAGCTTCAAGCAGTCGTTCCTTGACGCTTTCAATGCCATCTAAACAATCATCTCTCACGGTGGAATCAGGAACCAGTGTGGCTAAAATAGATTCTAACAATCAAAAAGAATACCAGAAAACAAAAGCAATAAAAGAAGAAAAATGGCAAAAAAGGATAACGCAACACTTGAATTAGGAACAAAACCAGTAGGAAAATTGCTTACACAATACGCATTACCTGCAATCATTGCGATGGTGGCAAGCTCGCTCTACAACATGGTTGACTCTATCTTCATCGGACAGGGAGTAGGAGCTATGGCAATCGCAGGACTCGCCATCACCTTCCCGTTCATGAACCTCTCTGGAGCCTTCGGAGCAGCTATTGGAGTAGGCTCTTCAACTCTTATCAGCGTGCGTCTCGGTCAGAAACGTTATGCCGAAGCAAACAATATTCTTGGAAACAACATCACACTGAACATAATAACAGGCGTAACATTTGCTGCCGTCTGCCTATTATTCCTCGACGAGATTCTCTATTTCTTCGGAGCATCAGAGCAGACACTTACTTACGCAAGGGAATACATGGAGATCATACTCCTCGGAAACGTAGTGACACATCTCTATTTCGGCATGAATGCTGTTCTGAGAGCAGCCTCGAAGCCACAAATGGCAATGGCGGCAACGATGTTCACTGTTATCTTAAACACGATTCTCGACCCTATCTTCATCTACACGCTCGACATGGGCATAAGAGGGGCAGCCATAGCCACAATCCTCTCGCAATTCCTTGCTATGTGCTGGCAACTATACATAATGTCAAACAAAAACGATCTCTTGCATCTCCAGAAGGGAATATACAGTCTAAAGAAAAAGCTCACAAAGGAGATTATTGGTATAGGAATTTCACCTTTTGCCATGAACGCATGTGCCTGCCTTGTGGTTATAATCATAAATAATGCCTTGGTGGAATATGGTGGCGACCTCTCTGTGGGTGCCTACGGAATAGGTAACCGTCTCGTCTTTATCTTCGTGATGATTTCCATGGGAATAAACCAGGGCATGCAACCTATCGTTGGCTATAACTTCGGAGCGAAGAATTATGAGAGAATGATGCGAGCCGTGAACATCTCCATCATTGCAGCAACAATAGTAATGACAACAGGATGGGCAATCTTCCAGCTCTTCCCAGACACTTGCGTAATGGTGTTCACAACCGATGCTGAACTCCGCGAGATTACCTCCCGCGGCTTGCGCATAAACTCCGCCTTCCTACCTATCATTGGCTGCCAGATGGTTATCACGAATTTCTTCCAGAGCATCGGCAAGGCAAAGCTAAGTATCTTTCTCTCCCTATCACGACAGATGCTTATTCTCATTCCTATGCTCCTTATTCTACCGAAGTTCTTCAGTGTTGACGGTATATGGATGTCTCTTCCTGTAAGCGACTTCATCTCTTTCATTCTTGCTGTCTGGCTAATGGCTGTTTATATGAAGCGGTTCAAAGTGAGCAAGAAAGAGAGCACCGACGAGATTGTTGTGGAGAATAAGGCGGAAGGAGCAGAAGAATACCACAGAAGCTACAGCTACTACACACCTCGCTTTGGGGCTGCTCCACGAGGCATGGCACCTCAAGCTGGTGCATCACAAATGATTGACGAAGAAGAGGAGCAAGAAGAAGAAAGAAATGGGTGAAATTGGCACCTATGTACTAATTTCCCCTTTAATAGATTTTTAAAATGAAAGTATGTATAGCCGAGAAACCAAGTGTGGCGCGAGACATTGCCCACGTGCTTGGAGCAACACAGCAACGTCAAGGGTTTCTGGAAGGTAACGGATATCAGGTTACATGGACCTTCGGACATCTCTGCACATTAAAAGAGCCAAACGATTATACCGACCAGTGGAAACATTGGTCGCTCTCGTCGTTGCCTATGATCCCTCCTCGTTTCAGCATAAAACTTATAGAAGACGAAGGAATAAAGAAGCAGTTTTCAGTCATTGAAAAGCTCATGAAAGAGGCAGACGAAATAATAAACTGTGGTGATGCCGGGCAGGAGGGTGAGCTCATACAGAGATGGGTGATGCAGAAAGCAGGAGCAAAATGCCCAGTGAAACGTCTTTGGATTAGTTCTCTGACAGAAGATGCCATACGTGAGGGCTTTGCCAATTTGAAAGATCAGAAAGAATATGACTCGTTGTATCTCGCTGGCCTCTCTCGTGCCATTGGCGACTGGCTTCTCGGCATGAATGCAACACGTCTTTACACCATCAAATACGGTCAAAACAAACAAGTGCTTTCTGTAGGAAGGGTGCAGACTCCTACCCTCGCACTTATTGTCAACCGACAAAGGGAGATAGAGAATTTCACTCCACAACAGTCGTGGGTGCTCAGCACCATGTACCGAAACACAAAGTTCACTGGCATTGAACGAGATGAAGATGCAGAGGCAGAGGAAGCAGCAAAGAATGCGGAACAGAAGAAGGCAGAGAAGAACAAAGCCCCTATCTATCGAACTATTGAATTTAGAACCGAAGAGGAGGGGCAAAAGACTGTTGAGAATATCAAGGACGCTCCTCTCCACATTCTCTCCACAACAAAGAAGAAGGGAACAGAAGCTCCTCCTCGTCTTTACGACCTTACCTCTCTACAGGTTGACTGCAACAAGAAGTTCTCGTATTCTGCTGACATGACCTTGAAACTTATTCAGTCGCTCTACGAGAAGAAATTCACTACCTATCCGCGTGTTGACACCACATTCCTCTCTGACGATATCTACGCTAAATGCCCATCGACACTGAACGGACTCTACAAGACCTCCTTCTCTGGCGAGACTCCTTATGCTGATTTGGTTAGACCGCTTGGAGGAAAACCATTGAAAAAAAGCAAGAAGGTGTTTGACTCTTCCAAGGTCACCGACCACCATGCCATCATTCCTACAGGAGTGCCACCAACAGGACTGAGCGATATGGAACGTAATGTCTTTGACCTTGTTGCTCGTGCTTTTATAGCTGCCTTCTATGAGGATTGCAAGTTCGAAACGACAACTGTTCTTGCTGAGGTTAATGGAAAGGAGGACACAAACGTTATGTTCAGAACATCTGGAAAGGTGATCACAGATGAGGGATGGCGTGTCGTTTTCAAGAAAGCAACGGAGAAAACAGCAGAAAATTCCATGGAGAAAACCATTGAGAATGCTACGGAGAAAGCCATAGAAGGAAGCGAGGAGGCAACAGGCAACGAAAGTGCTTCTCTGCCTGTTTTCAACAAAGGTGAGGAAGGTCCCCACTCTCCTGCATTGTCTGAGAAATGGACTCAGCCTCCAAAGCCGTATACTGAAGCAACCCTTCTTCGAGCAATGGAAACGGCAGGAAAATTCGTTGAAGACGAGACTTTGCGAATGGCACTGAAAGAAAATGGTATCGGCAGACCTTCTTCTCGTGCGGGGATAATAGAAACTCTCTTCAAAAGGCATTATATCCGCCGTGAGAGAAAGAACCTTATTGCCACTCCAACAGGCATTGACCTTATAGATATTATCCATGAGGAATTGCTGAAATCGTGTGAGCTTACTGGTATTTGGGAGAAGAAACTTCGAGATATTGAAAGCCATAAATACGATGCCCAGACATTTATATCAGAACTGAAGCAACAAGCAAACGACATCGTTATGCAGGTGCTGAGAGACAACTCTACCAGACGAATCGCAATTACAGAAGAAGAGAAAAAGGAAACTGGAAAAACAAGGAAAAAAGCTTCTGGAAATTCCACATCAGGAAAATCTGGTTCTGGAAATTCTACATCTGGAGATTCTGCTTCGGGAATTACATCTGGAAATTCTTCAGGAAAAACCTCTTCAAAAGCATCGTCTTCCAGATCAAAGAAAATGGCTGTTCAGAAAAAAGCAGAAGATGCAGCAAGGGCATATACTGCCATAAAACCGGGAGCACCGTGCCCATTATGCGGAAAAGGGGTGATTATTCGTGGAAGAACTGCCTTTGGATGTTCTCGATGGAATGAGGGTTGCTCTTTCCGACAACCATTTGAATAAGAAGGCATAACCAATCTACTCGTTCTGAATATATAGAAGAAAATTGAGCTTACGGTTTACAAAAAAAATTGAACTTACGATTAACAAGAAAAATTGAGCTTACGGTTAACAAGAAAAAAATAACGGACAAGTGCAGGGAATTCCCCCGCTGCTTGTCCGCTGTTTTTTTACTTATGCTTCCTGTTTGCCCTCTGCTGACGATACTTTGCCTTTTGCATTGCAGAGCCAGAGCCATGGGCACCAGTGATATACTTTTTCTTCTTCGCCTTGGTCTTTATCTTGTCGTCTTGCTGCTTACGCTCTCCCCCACGACCGAAGTTAATGCCATTCTGCAAGATGAGTTCAAAATCGTCCATAGGTATCGCAATTCGGTTTTTTAGTGATGGAAGAGACGCACACCAGTGAACGCCATGGTGATGCCATATTTGTCGCAAGTCTCTATAACATTATCGTCACGAACAGAGCCACCTGCCTGAGCAATATACTCAACACCAGACTTGTGAGCACGCTCGATATTATCACCAAATGGGAAGAAGGCGTCAGAACCAAGGGCTACACCAGTGTTCTTGGCTATCCAAGCCTTCTTCTCCTCACGAGTGAGAGGTTCTGGCTTCTCAGAGAAGAACATCTGCCATGTGCCTTCTGCGAGAACATCCTCATAGTCGTCGGAGATATAGACATCAATAGTGTTATCGCGATCAGCACGACGAATGCCCTCCTTCCAAGGAAGGTTCATAACCTTCGGACACTGACGAAGCCACCAGATATCAGCCTTGTTGCCCGCAAGACGTGTGCAATGGATTCTGCTCTGCTGACCAGCTCCAATACCTATTGCCTGTCCGTCTTTTACATAACAAACAGAATTTGACTGCGTGTATTTCAAAGTGATGAGCGCAATCATAAGGTCACGCTTAGCAGCCTCGGTAAAGTTCTTTGACTGAGTAGGGATATTCTCAAAGAGAGCATCATCAGCAAGGTTCACCTCATTGCGACCCTGCTCAAAGGTGATTCCGAAGCACTGCTTTGTCTCAACAGGTGCTGGAACGTAGTTAGGGTCAATCTTGATGACATTGTAAGTGCCCTTTCGCTTCTCACGAAGAATTTCAAGTGCCTCTGGAGTATAGTCGGGAGCAATAACACCATCAGAAACCTCACGCTTGATGATGAGTGCCGTAGCCTCATCACATGTGTCAGAAAGTGCGATAAAGTCTCCGTATGAAGACATGCGGTCTGCTCCACGTGCTGCAGCATAGGCAGAAGCGATAGGTGTCAGCGGCACTTTTATGTCGTCAACGAAATACACCTTCTTCAGTGTGTCGCTCAACGGCAGTCCAACAGCAGCACCAGCAGGACTCACGTGCTTGAAACTTGCGGCAGCAGGAAGACCAGTGGCCGCCTTCAATTCTTTCACCAATTGCCATGAGTTGAAGGCATCGAGGAAGTTGATATACCCCGGACGACCATTCAGTACTTCTATTGGCAACTCACCTTCCTGCATAAAGATTCTGGAAGGTTTCTGATTAGGATTACATCCGTACTTTAACTGTAATTCTTTCATTATATTTAAGTAAAATTAATTTCTTGGGGCAAAATTACAAAAAAAAATCGAATTTTTCTCTCTTTTGTCAAATAAAAAGAATACCTTTGTAGAAAAATTGACTCAGAAGGAGTCTAAAGTATGAAGCAAAAACTGTTTTTGGCATGAAAAAAGACATTAAACTGCTTTTGGCACACATAGAGAAGAAACTTTTAAGAAAGCTTAATGAGAGACCATCTCAAGAAACTTTAGACAAATTGGCGCTATTGGCAGGATTCCAAGATTGGGAAAGTTTCCAGAAGGAAATACACGAAAAGCGTGAGGAAGAATGAGCACACACATGACATTATTTGAACTGAACTCCCTTGTCAGTGAGGTCTTGGAGAATGCTATGCCGAGACAATACTGGGTGGAGGCAGAGCTCTCTGACGTAAACGAGCGTAGGGGGCATCTCTTCGCAGAACTTGTAGAGAAAGACGAAAGTTCGAACACTCCTGTTGCGAGAGCATCAGCAAAATGCTGGGCATCAACATGGTATTCCTTGAAAAGAACCTTCGAAAGGATTACTGGCGAACAGTTGCGTACGGGCATGAAGGTACTGCTGAAAGTCTATGTGCAGTTTCATCCTGCCTATGGCTTCTCGTGGATAATAACAGATATCGACCCAACCTTCACACTCGGTGACTTGGCAAAAAGGCGAATGGAAATAATTGCACAACTGAAGGCAGAAGGTATCTTCGACATGCAGAAGCAACTCTCCCTGCCAATGTTTTGTCAGCATATTGCCGTTATCTCAAGTGCCACAGCAGCTGGATATGGAGATTTCTGCAACCACCTCCACAACAACCCTTATGGTTTCTTCTTCCAAACAACTCTCTTCCACGCTGTTATGCAAGGAGAGCAGATAGAAAGTTCTGTGATTGATGCTTTGAACAGAATTTTTGATGCCGATGAGGAATATGATTGTGTAGTTATAATCCGTGGAGGTGGTGCAACAAGCGACATGTCTGGCTTCGACACACTTAACTTAGCTGAGAACGTGGCAAATTTCCCTATTCCAATCATAACTGGAATCGGGCATGAGCGTGACGAGTGCATTCTCGACATGATATCCTATCACCGTGTGAAAACGCCAACAGCAGCAGCCGACTTCCTCCTTTCTCACCTTGAAAACACGTCAAGAACAATAGACAATCTTGCAGACCGTTTGGCACGTTCCGCAGCAAGATATCTGGAAACAGAAAGAGTTCGCATGAAGGGCATCAGCAGTAAGATTCCTATTCTTTTCTCCATGGTAAAGGCGAGTCAGACAAACCGCATTGAGATACTTTCAAAAAGAATTGAGAATGCATTGAGACAGAAAACAGAACAAGAAAACCATCGCCTGCAGATGCTTCAGCAAACAATAGAGATGGGGGCAAAGCAGGCAATCGAGAAAGAACGCCATCGTCTCTCGCTACTCGCCCAGAAAGCCCTTTCCCTTGACCCAGAGATTATTCTCAAGCGTGGGTATTCCATAACCCTCTCCGGAGGGAAGGTTGTTACCGATGCCTCAAAGGTCATGAAAGGTGAGATTCTGGAAACAAGACTGGCAAACGGTACTGTGCTATCAAAGAAGGTGTAACCAGCTTAGTTTTTTGATATCGTTTATGATTATAGAGAACTTTTATTATATATAAATAGGTATATACACATTACAAAAAAAAATTCCAATAACCCCAAAAAACAATCGGCAATGGAAAAGATGAAATATGAAAAAGCAGTCTCTAAACTGGAAGAGATAGTAAGTGCCATGGAGTCTGGGAAAATGAATCTCGATGAGCTCACCACCAAGCTTCAGGAGGCAAAAAAACTCATTGCTTTCTGTAAAGAACGCCTTGAAAAGACCGATGAGGAAATCAAAAAGATTCTAAACGAAGAGTCCACTAAAGACTGACAATAAGTCAGAAAAAAGTAAGAAAAATCAATAAACTCACCACAAAAATAAAATAATTCATGATTTTTCCTTACAAATCTTTGGTTCTTTGGATAATTTAATGTAATTTTGCAATCCAATAACGGAATTACCGTTAAAAACGACACAGAAACAAAGAACAAAAAAAGAGGATATCACTATGAATGATTTAGATTGGTCAAACTTAGGATTTGGCTACCACAAGACAAACTATAACGTTCGTTGCTTCTATCGCAACGGCAAGTGGGGGGAAATAGAAATATGCTCTGACGAATACGTCAACATGCACATGGCAGCAACATGCCTTCACTACGGACAAGAGGCTTTTGAAGGACTGAAGGCATATAGATGTCCTGACGGAAAAGTTAGGGTGTTCCGCTCTGAAGAGAATGCAGCACGTCTGCAGTCAACATGTCGAGGAATCTTGATGCCAGAGGTGTCTACAGAGCTGTTCAATGAGATGGTCGACAAGGTTATTCGTCTCAATCAAGAGTTTATACCTCCTTACGAGAGTGGTGCAACACTTTATGTTCGTCCGCTGCTTGTTGGCATGAGTGCTCAGGTTGGTGTTCATCCTGCAACGGAATACATGTTCCTCATCTTCGTAACTCCAGTAGGACCATATTTCAAGGGTGGCTTCTCAACAAACCCATATGTCATCATTCGCGATCATGACCGCTCCGCTCCTCTCGGAACAGGTATCTATAAGGTTGGCGGAAACTATGCCGCTTCTCTTTATGCTAACAATAAGGCTCACGAGATGGGATATGCCTGCGAGTTCTATCTCGACGCAAAGGAGAAGAAATATATCGATGAATGTGGAGCAGCAAACTTCTTTGGAATAAAGAACAACACATACGTCACTCCAAAGTCTACATCTATACTTCCATCAATCACAAACAAGTCACTCATGCAACTTGCAGAAGATTGCGGAATGACTGTCGAGAGAAGACAGATTCCAGAAGAGGAACTGGAGACTTTCGAAGAAGCTGGCGCTTGCGGCACTGCAGCCGTTATCTCTCCAATCTCACGCATTGACGATGCAGAAACAGGAAAGTCATACGTCTTTGGTGAGAAGCCAGGTCCTATCTGCGAAATGCTTTACCACAAGCTTCGCAATATCCAGTACGGCATAGAGCCAGACGTTCACGGCTGGACTCGTGTGGTAATCGGATAAGGCAGCACGATAATCAGAAAAAACGTTTGGGGTGATTGATATCCACAAACAGTCATAACCATAAAGCGGATGGGGCTGGATTTTTACTTGTCTCATCCCCTTTTCTGTTAATAACACACAGGAAAAAAACAACTCTTCAAAAAAATAAACAAAATGAAAAAGAATAGTGAATACCGTAAAGAGGCACTAAATGCCTTGGAAGGCAATTGGGGCAATGCCGTTGTGGCAGTAATAATTTATTTCGCATTGTCAGGAATTGTGGGAGCAAGCTTCTCTTGGCCGTTGTCTTCATTCCCTTACGAAGTACAGCTTGTATCAAACATCTCTAACTTGCTCATTCTTCCATTGGATTTCGCCCTCACCATCGGATTCCTAAGACTAATACGAAATCAGAACTTCTCCATAGACAAACTCTTCAGCTACTATAACGCAAGGGTATGGGTGACAATGATTCTGGTTGTTATTTACGAGTTCCTCTGGACTCTCCTGCTCATTATTCCTGGAATCATAAAGTGCTACTCTTATGCCATGACAAAATTTATCCTCCTCGACGAACCAGAACTGAAGTATGATGCTGCTATCGAGAAGAGCATGGAGATGATGAAGGGAAAGAAATTCAAGCTATTCCTGCTCGATTTCTCCTTCATCGGATGGGCTTTGCTCTGCATCTTGACTCTCGGTATCGGACTCGTTTTGCTTGTTCCTTACATGTATACTGCTCGAGCTGCATTCTATGAAGACTTGAAAGCAGAACTCGACTCCTACTCGACTGTTGTCACTTGCTGAAAATGCGCAGTAGGCGATGCAAGGATTATAGAAATAATTTTGCACACCTACTTATTATTGCAACCATTCAAAAAATAGTTACAAACACTTTTCCACACAACATAGAAAGAATAATGTCAAAAGGCAAGCTGGCGAAATTCGCCGACATGGAAAGATACGAAAATGTATTCCAATATCCGTATTCTGTAGTCGACAATGTTCCATTTGAGATGAAGGGGCATTGGCGAGAGGAATTTTTCAAGAACAACAACCCTATCGTACTCGAATTAGGCTGCGGAAAGGGAGAATATACCGTTGAACTGGCGCAACTGTATCCAGACGTGAACTTCATTGGAGTGGATATAAAGGGTGCGCGCATGTGGACGGGAGCCACTCTCGCCCTTCAACAAGGACTTAAGAACGTTGCTTTCCTTCGCACAAGCATAGAGATTATCGACCGCTTCTTCTCCACCGACGAGGTTCAGGAGATTTGGCTCACCTTCTCCGACCCTCAGATGAAGAATCCGAGAAAGCGTCTCACCTCAACATATTTCATGGAGCGCTACCGCAGATTCCTTGTAGACAATGGTGTTGTGCATCTTAAAACAGATTCTAACTTCTTGTTTACATATACGTCATATATGGTAGACAACAACCATCTGCCACTTCTCTTCCGAACAACAGACCTTTACCACAACGAGGAACTCGACGAGGAGACAAAGAAGATTCTCTCTATCCAGACATACTACGAGAAGATGTGGCTGGAGCGCGGTCTAAACATTAAATACCAGAAGTTCCTGCTCCCTCACAGCCTTCCTCTCTCAGAGCCAGACGTGGAGATTGAGCTTGACGACTATCGTTCTTACCGTCGCGACAAGCGTTCTTCCTTAGAGAAGGCGAAATGATCAATTTCTGAGAAGTTTAAGGTTTTCTATGCGTAACGTGAGGGTTTGAAAAAAATATGCGGGTTTGAAAAAACGTGAGGGTTCAAGAATAACTTATTGTTTTGGAAAGAACGTGATATAACGCAACAAGCATATTCGGCAAGAGAGTGATTTCACTTTCCTGCCGATTTTTTTCCACAATGGTAAAAAGATATTTCAAACCGTTGAGAACACTTTTTCCTATATGTCATTTTCTGATATGATTCCCAAAACTGTAGATACTTCTCATAGAGTAAAAAGGGAGAATAGGGATTTCCATAACAGTTTTTAGGGAAAAGTATTTTGGTGAATAAAAAAAATACAGTACCTTTGCACCAATAAAATGAAAAAAAAGTATTATGAAGAAGAAAATTATTTTATTGGCAATAGCATCTATCCTCACATCTATACCGATGTTTGGACAGCATTTCAGAGACAGCAAGTATTACAATCAGAATACTGGACGCTTAGACTACAACAAAGGAACAAGCTATTACTGTCCGTGGGGATATGCTGGACTGAGAATAGGTCCTTCATTCAGTTCCTTCTCCTCCGACTACTCCATGTACGATAGTGCAGGAGGGCAGACAGGCTTGAACCTCACAGCAGTTACTGGTTTCAAACTGACGAGCAGCACCCCACTCTATCTTGAGTCTGGTTTGGCATATACAGAGAAAGGAGCGAAAGACGGAAGCGGCAGGAACAAAATTGAGTACAACGTCAATTATCTTGAAGTTCCACTGGTGGTGAAATACATCTATAACGTTGACGACGATATCTCCATACAACCATTCGCAGGTGGATACTTCGCATGTGGCGTGGGCGGAAAGATCAAAGATTATAGCACAAGAGAATCGTGGTCGGCATTCGGAAAAGACAAGCCAGGACTCCCTCGTTTCGACCGTTGGGATAGCGGTTTGAAGTTGGGCTGCGGCTTTGGTTACAATGTCTTCTATGCCGATGTGAATGTAGAGATTGGTCTTGCCAACATCAGCAACGACAGTTTCGACAAAACCAGAAACCTCGCCTTCTCCGTAAACTTCGGTGTGAATTTCTAAGCAACAAAATCATTATGAAAGAGAAACATTCCTCTCTACCAACTATGGTGGAGAGGATTTTTTTAAAAATCTTTTTAAAATATCATGAGAAAAAACAATAATAACGGCTTTTACACGTTATTTAATTGTGGCGAATAGTATACACATATCAAGGCGAGCGCTCAGAAAGAACGTTTTCTTGACGCTTTTGATGATTGTCGTGCTCTCTGTTTCAGAGGTCAGGGCTCAATACGACGTCGTGTTCAGCCATTACTTCGATATGGAGACCAGCTTCAACCCTGGTGCAGCAGGAAAAGATCCAAAACTAAACATAAATGCAGCCTATGCCATGGATATGGCAGGCTTTGAGCATAACCCACAGACAGCATATATCAGTGCCGACATGCCGTTCAGATTCCTTAACGCCACACACGGCTGCGGATTAGAGTTCACAAACGACAAGCTCGGACTCTTCAACCACACCCGACTCTCCATCCTTTACGCAAACCAGCAACGACTCTTCGGAGGAACATTGGGAATAGGCTTACAACTCTCTCTCCTTGCTGAGAAGTTCGATGGTAGCGAGCTGGATCTTGACGTGGGTAGCGACCCTGCCTTCACCACATCGCAGGTGAATGGACAGGCGATAGACTTCTCTGCTGGTCTTTATTACAGTAGGAAGGCATTCTATGTTGGATTGTCTGCAAAGCATCTTACCAGTCCGAAGGTTGAGCTTGGAGAGCTAAACGAGCTACAGGTATCGGCTTCATACTACGCCACGGCAGGCTATACCTTTAAACTCAGAAACCCAATGCTACAAGTGAAGACCTCTGCACTCGCTTATACTGATGGAGTAATGACACGAGCAGACATAACCGGCAGACTAATCTACACCTCAGAGAAGAGAAAGATGTATGGAGGCATCTCATACAGTCCAACAAACTCTGTCACAGCACTTCTTGGAATGGACATTCGAGGCATTCACGTTGGTTACGCATATGAATGCTATACAAACGGCATTAGTCCAGGAAACGGTTCCCATGAGCTCTTCGTAGGCTACAAAATGGATTTGAACATCGTGAAAAAAGGTAAGAACCTACATAAATCGGTAAGATTCCTGTAATACAAATCGCCCCAAAAGATAACGACTTGAAAAACAAGTTGCCCCAGAAAAAAATCTGACATGAAGTAGAAAATAAAAACAGAATATGAAAAATAGACTATATATAATAATGTGTGGCCTTTTGGCAATGGCCATAACCGCCTGCATGGGAGGAAAATCCATGACAGGAGCCGGAAGCGGAGGAGAAGTGACGGGCGTTGGAGGCGGCAAGCCATTCAACGAGCCAACTCCTTACGGCATGACGCTCGTAAAGCGCGGATACTTGAAGATGGGTGTTGAGAAGCAGGACTCCCTCTGGGGAAAAGATGTCCCTACGAAGGAAATCAGTGTTGACGGTTTCTGGATGGACGAGACCGAGGTTACAAACTCAAAGTACAAGCAGTTCGTGAAATGGGTTCACGACTCTATACTTCGCACACGTCTTGCCGATCCTGCCTACGGTGGAGATGAGACATATATGATCACCGAAGACAAGCAAGGAAATCCCGTTACACCACATCTCAACTGGAAGAAGCCACTACCAAGAAAGCCTAACGAAGACGAGCAGAGAGCCATTGAAAGCTTCTACGTGACAAACCCTGCCACTGGTGAGAAAATGCTCGATGCATCACAGCTGAACTACCGTTATGAGGTCTACGACTACACAACGGCAGCTCTTCGGCGTAACCGTCTGAACCCTTCAGAGAGAAATCTGAATACAGACATCACGGTGAATCCTGACGAGGTGGTGATGATTTCAAAGGATACTGCTTATATAGACGATGAAGGAAACATCATCCGCGAGACTATCGACAGACAACTCACTGGACCTTGGGACTTTCTGAACACATATATCGTAAACGTGTATCCAGACACCACCTGCTGGGTGAACGACTTCAAGAATTCAGATAACGAGATATACCTCCGCAACTACTTCAGTAACCCTACCTACAACGACTACCCTGTTGTTGGCGTGACATGGGAACAGGCAAACGCCTTCTGCGCTTGGAGAACGGAATATCTTCTGAAAGGACTCGGTCCGCAAGCACGATATATACAACGCTACCGCCTGCCAACAGAAGCAGAATGGGAGTATGCTGCAAGAGGAAAAGACGGCACAGAATTCCCATGGAACGAAATAGACACCAAAAACGAGGATGGCTGCTTCTTTGCCAACTTCAAACCCGACAAGGGTAACTACACCATGGATGGCAACCTCATCACGAGTAGGGTTGGAAGCTATGGTGCCAATAGCAATGGTCTCTTCGATATGGCAGGAAACGTGGCTGAGTGGACTTCAACCGTCTACACCGAGGCAGGCGTTACCGCTATGAACGATATGAACCCTCAGTTAGAATATAAGGCAGCGAAAGAAGACCCTTACCGTTTGAAGAAGAAGTCTGTGAGGGGTGGCTCTTGGAAAGACCCAGAGTCGTTCATTCGCTCAGCATGGCGCCAATGGGAATATCAGAATATGCCGAGGTCTTATGTCGGCTTCAGATGTGTGCGCTCACTCGCCAGCTCTTCAAACATAAGACAGAAACAACAGAAAAAGAAGAGATAGCAGATGCTTTTATAACAAGGGTAAAAACAAAAGGAAACGATGGCAAAATACAGTAAATACAATATCATCTATCTTCTTCAGAAATGGATGGATAGCGTCTCTGGACAGACGTTCATGAACTATGCATACTCTTGGGGTGCAGCAGTGGTGATCCTTGGTACGTTGTTTAAGCTCACACACCTTGCTGGAGCAGATATCATGCTCTTCATAGGTATGGGAACTGAGGTATTCGTGTTCTTCATAGCAGCCTTCGATAGACCGTTCGACAAAACGGCAGACGGAAGGGCACTCGCAACAGATAGCGAGTTGGCAGCAGAACTTGAGAAGGCAGGTAAACTCGAGAACACTGACGAGGAAGAGGACAAAGAAACAGAACATCCTATTGCAGGAACAATTATCTTCGGAAGTGAAAGAGTCTACGGTGGAGCATACGGAACACTCACTTCTGGAGCGTATACTGAATCTGGAAGCCAGTCTAAAGGGAATGTGGCTATGGTTGAGAATGATGCTGCAGGCAAAGAAAACATACCTGGCACTGGAACAATCTCTGGCACAGAGGTCACAGGCACAGCAGTTCAAGGAGTTGGAGCACCTGCCCCAGCCGTTTCTGCCGAGACAGCCATTGCCATGGAAGAGGCAACAACAACCTATGTTGACCGTCTCAATGAGCTTAACGACCTTCTGCTGAAGGTTGGTGCTCAGAGTGAACGCCTCACCACCGACTCTCAGGAGATGGAGAACCTCAACCGCACACTCACTGGCATTGCTCGTGTCTACGAGATGCAGCTAAAATCGGCTTCTCAGCAGATCACCACCCAAGACGAAATTAACGACCAGACAAAGAAGCTCGTTCAACAGATAGCAGAACTGAACTCTATCTATGCCCGCATGATTGAGGCTATGTCTGTGAATATGAAACAGTAGAAAGAATATTCATGGTGTGGGAAAGGAAGGAGATTCTGCACACCTATTATATATATATAGGAAACAAGATAAATGGCAATAAAGAAAAACTATGTCTCCCCACGACAGAAAATGATCAATCTGATGTATGTCGTGCTCATGGCACTTCTCGCGATGAATATCTCAAACGAGGTGCTTGACGGCTTCTCTATTGTTGAGGAAAGCATGAAACGAACAACAGCAAACTCAACAATGCAGAACAATGCGATATACACCACCTTCGAGGAGCAGATGAAAGCAAACCCTCAGAAGGTGAAGGAATGGTTCGACAAAGCCACTGCCGTAAAGACCATGAGCGACTCTCTCTACTCCTTTGCCGAAGAACTGAAGATAGCCATCGTGAAAGAAGCTGACGGAGAAGATGGAGACGTGAACAATATTGAGGGGAAAGACAACCTTGAGGCTGCCAATCAAGTGATGCTCTCTCCCGTCTCTGGAAGGGGAAAAGAACTGAGAAAGGCTATCGATTCCTTCCGCGAGAGAATCCTCACAATGGTTACCGACAAGAACCAGCGGAAGATTATCGAAGGCAACCTCACCACAAAGATCACTGGTCGTTCAAACCCATTGAACAAGAACTGGGAGGAATACATGTTTGAAGGCATGCCTGTTGCTGCTGCCGTCACCATGCTTGGAAAGTTGCAGAGCGATGTGAGATATGCTGAGGGAGAGGTGCTTCACGCTCTCGTGAGCAATATCGACATGAAGGATATTAGGGTCAACAAACTCTCGGCATTCGTGATTCCAAACGCACAAACAGTGGTGAGAGGAGATCGTTTCTCAGCACAGATTGTGATGGCAGCCGTAGACACTACCCAACAGCCTCGAATCTTCATCGGAGGAAAGGAGATGAACCTTCCAGAGAACAGATACGACATCATTGCTGGAAAGACGGGCGACTTCACACTCTCTGGATATATCACCATGCAGAACGGAAACGGAGAAACCATACGCAGGGATTTTGAGCAGAAATACTCTGTCGTAGACCCTTCCGCAACCGTCTCCGCCGACCTTATGAACGTTCTGTATGCTGGCTATTCAAACCCTATCAGCATCTCCGTTCCTGGGGTTCCTGTTAATAAAGTTACGGCAAGCATGTCTGGAGGAACACTCACTCCTGTGGCTCCTGGAAAGTATATTGCTCGTCCGGCAGCTGTTGGTAAAGATGTCACAATCACGGTTTCCTCCACACAAACAGGTAAGTCACAGCAGATGGGGCAATACACGTTCCACGTAAGAAAACTTCCAGACCCTACGGCATATATCCAGATGGACAACGACCGCTTCAAAGGAGGCGGAATGTCGAAGGCGGCTCTTATGAAAGCAAAGGGCATTCGTGCTGCAATCGACGACGGACTCCTTGACATTGAGTTTAAGGTTACCGGCTTCGAGGCTGTCTTCTTCGACAATATGGGCAATGCTGTTCCTATGGTTAGCGATGGTGCCGCATTCTCTGCAAGGCAGATGGATGCCTTCCGTAAGCTATCGAGAAACAAACGATTCTATATCTCGAGAATATCGGCTATTGGTCCTGACGGCATCGCTCGAAAGCTGCCTGCATCTATGGAGGTGATAGTAAAATAGTCTCTCTCTTTCCTTCTGACAAAATATTTATAAGAATATGATTTTCAAAAAGATACATAAACCACTTCTCGCCACACTCGCAGTAATCGCGCTGAGTGCAGGGGTGCTCGCCCCAGAGGCTTCTGCTCAACCGAAGAAAAGCAGGGTTCAGCAAAGAAACCAGCAGAAGCAGAATACCAGCGGACTAACCACAAGGGCTCAGATTTCATTCCCCACCTCGGCAGTTATGAACGAAGACGTTGTGTGGAGAAGAGACATCTACCGTGAGATAAACCTCATGGAAGATGAGAATGCCGGACTCTACTATCCTGCCGAACCTTCTGGAACGGAGATGAACCTCTTTACATACCTCTTCAAGCTCATGCTCTCAAAGAAGGTGCCTGCCTACGAGTATCGTCTCGATGGCAGTGAGGTCTTTAACGACTCTGCAAAGGTGAAAACATTGGAGTTCCTCGACAACTACCATATCTTCTATGAGCGTGTGAACGGCAGACTGAGAATGGAGAACTCCGACATTCCGTCAAGGGAGGTGAAGTCGTATTATATAAAGGAGTCGGCTTACTACGACCAGTCTACATCAACATTCCACAAGAAAGTGGTGGCACTCTGTCCGGTGATGACTCGTGAAGACGATTTTGGAGACGGAGCAGCAAAATATCCGTTGTTCTGGATGAAATACGAAGACCTTGCCCCTTACCTTTCCTCAAAAACCATCATGACGTCGAGTCTGAACAATGCTGCTGTCATGTCAGCAGACGACTATTTCACTCAGAACAAATACAAGGGTGAGATCTACAAGACGAATAACATGCTGGGAAGAACTCTTGCGCAATACTGCCAAACCGATTCTGCTCTAAAGAAGGAGCAGCAGAGAATCGAAGACGAGCTGAAGGCTTTTGAAAAGAATATCTATGGCGATCAAGCGAAGAAAGACTCTCTCGATAGCATCTCCAAGGCAAAAATTCTCGATGCAAAGGCTTTGAAGAAGAAGAAATCGTCTACAGTAAAGCGTGGTTCAAAGACTTCTGTTGAGAAGAAGACAAAGACTTCTGGAAACTCCAAGCCTTCTTCTGGAACTGCCAGAGTGTCGGTGAGAAGGGAGAGAAGATAAAGAAACATAAGGTTCAACAAACAAAAAAAGAAAGAAAAAGATGAAGAAATACATATTTCTCTTAGTCACAATCGTTTGCATTTCTGTAAATAGTGAAGCGAAGGTGAAATTCGGTCTGCGAGGAGGTGCTAATATCACGAAGATGTCCTTCGACAAAGACGTGGTAGACTCAAAGAACACAAATGGATTCTATCTTGGTCCGACAGTGAAAATCGGACTGCCTTTGGGATTCGATATCGACGGTTCTGTTGTCTACAGCCAGTGGAAGGTAGAAACAGATGTATTTAACGCCAACAACACGCCTATCGAGCTGAAGCACAAAGCGATTGACATTCCGCTAAACTTAAGAAAGGGTTTTGGACTTGGCGACAAGGCGAGCGTGTTCCTCTTTGCTGGTCCGCAGTTCTCGTTCAATATCGGCAACAAAGACCTTCATGACATCGACTGGACTTGGAAAGATAGTGATATAAGCATAAACCTCGGTGTTGGCGCAATGCTTCTCAATCATATTGAAGTGAAGGCTAACTACAACATCCCATGCGGAAAGACAGGGTCGTTCAACGTAGAGAATGCCGTAGTGAAGAATATCAGCGGAAAGAAGAAGGGTTGGCAGATTGGTGCTGCCATATACTTTTAAAAAAACATAAACCAAAAGAAAAAACAGGGGCAAAATGCATGCTTCTGTTTTTTTTTGCTTAACTTTGTCAGAAATTTTGCATGAACACACAAATAATCTGAGAAAAGATGATGTACGTGGACGTTATACTGCCCTTGGGATATGAAGGAGTCTTTACATATTCTGTTCCAGAACATCTGGAAAAGAGTGTGAGGGAGTTCGTACGCGTAACTGTCCCACTTGGAAAAACGAAGAAATACACGGGAATAATAGCGAAGATTCATTGTGATACTGATACTTTCAAAAATAAAAGGAAGGAAAATGGTGAAGAGATAGAGATAAAAGACATTCTCGAGGTGCAAGATAAAGAGGCTATTCTCCTTCCCTATCAATATCGGCTATGGCAATGGATATCAGACTATTACCTCTGTCCGCTCGGAGACGTATTCAGAGCCGCTATTCCTGCCGGAATGAAGCAAGAAGACGGATATTCTGCAAAGACCGAGACATATATCCGCCTCACAGAACCCTACCGAAACGAAGCCTCTCTGCATGTAGCCATCAACATGTTGCGAAAAGCAACAAAGCAGCTGGAGGCATTGAACACATACCTGTTCCTCTCTAACTACGATAGCATAAACGGTTGTGAGACAGAAGAGGAGGTTGTAGAGATAACACGTGAGGAGCTTACAAACTCCGCAAAATGCTCTTCTTCAATCATAAAGGCTCTCATCGACCGCGGAATACTCGAAGTCTACGAAGTGCCAGTATGCAGGCTGAACGATTCGCTTGCAGAAAACCGTGAGAATATCCGCCCTCTGTCGCTATCACAACAGAAGGCATATGAAGAAATTTCAGACAATAGTAGTCAGCAGCCCGTACTGCTAAAGGGTGTCACTGGTTCTGGAAAAACGGAGGTGTATATACACCTCATTAAGAAATGCATAGACGAAGGAAAGCAGGTGCTCTACCTCCTCCCCGAGATTGCCCTCACCGTTCAGATCACAAAGCGTCTACAAAGGGTCTTTGGAAGCAGAATGGGCATCTATCACTCAAGGTATAGCGACTCAGAAAGGGTTGAGATATGGCAGAAACAGCTCTCTGAAAGTCCCTACGATGTCATTCTCGGTGCCCGCTCAGCAATCTTCCTTCCTTTCCAACGGTTAGGACTCATAATAATCGACGAGGAACACGACACTTCTTTTAAGCAGCAAGACCCAGCACCAAGGTACCACGCAAGAAGTCTTGCGCTCATGATGGCTGCAATGCTAAAGAATGTGAGGGTTGTACTCGGAACAGCAACGCCTTCGGTAGAATCGTTTTTCAACGTCACGAGTGGGAAATACCGACTTGTGGAGCTTACTGAGAGATACCAAGGGTTGCAGCTGCCAGAGACGAAGATAATAGACATTGCCGACCTGCAAAGGCGGAAGATGATGCAGGGACCGTTCTCTCCACAACTACTCTCTGCCATGCGTAATGCCTTGGAGAAGGGAAAGCAGGTGATTCTGTTTCAGAATAGGCGTGGCTTCGTACCTATCATTGAATGCCATGAGTGCGGTTGGATTCCTAAGTGCAAGAACTGTGATGTTACGCTAACCATGCATAAAACAGCAGGAATCATGACTTGCCATTACTGTGGGTTCACCTACCCCATTCCTCCCAAATGCCCATCTTGCTTCAGCGAAAGCATACGAGAGAGGGGCTATGGCACGGAGAAGTTAGAAGAATACCTTTCAAACCTTGGGTTTCGAAACATCGCACGCATGGACCTCGACACCACTCGCACGAAGAATGCCTACGAGCGCATCATTCAGGAATTCTCGGAAGGGAAGTCGCAGATTCTCATTGGTACACAGATGGTTACAAAGGGACTCGACTTTGCCAATGTAAGCGTTGTGGGCATCATAAATGCCGACAGCATGCTGAACATGTCTGACTTCCGAGCATATGAATATGCCTTCCAGATGTTGTGTCAGGTGTCGGGACGTGCAGGTAGGACTGGGGAGCGTGGCTTGGTGATTCTCCAGACAAGGCATAGCGACGAACCTGTCTTTAAGCAGATAATAAAGAACGACTACAACACATTCTTCCAAGAACAATACGAGGAGCGGAGAGCCTTCAACTACCCTCCTTTCACAAGGGTCATCTACGTTTTCCTACGCCATTCAAAGGAGGTCTTTACAGAAAATGCAGCCATTGAGATGTCTGGCAGACTGAAAACAGTCTTTGGCTCTCGAGTTCTTGGTCCCGACCGGCCTTATGTTGCTCGTGTTAAGAACCAGTTCATTAGGAAGATTGTAATAAAACTCGAGGTGGGCATTGACTTGAAAAAGGCGAAGGAGTATCTTCGTAAGATAAAAGACGATATTCTCTCCGACAAAAGGTATGCTTCTATGCAAATCTACTATGATGTTGATCCGCAATAAAACAATTTCTATATATCTTCAAAAATTCGAAATAAACAAACAACTTTAAAAATTATGAGAAAAATATTCCTATCACTTGCATTGGCAACAGTTTTTGCCAGCTGTAATTCAAAGAATAACCTGACGGTGAAGCTGTCAGATGTTGGCAACGATTCTATCGTGGTGAATGTGCTCACTCCTGACCTGAATGACTTGGAGAAGAAAGAAACCATAGGGCTCAAGAACGGAGAGGGTGTCTTCAACTTCGAAGGCGAAAAGGCGAGAATGGCCATTATACACGTCAACACACCTGAGGGAAGAAAGGGATTAGAGGCATGGCTCATTCCTGGCGTGGACTGTCTTCTTACAGGAAAAACAACCGACTACAAAGTTTCTGGTTGCGTTTTCCACACTGATTATGAAGCCTTCAAGAACACCATTTCTGAACAGGAAAAGAAGCAAAAGGCTCTCTTTGAGGAATTTAAGACAAAGGTGGAAGCTGGAGAGAATAGAGATTCATTAGTGAAGATCATCGGTCCTGCTTTCAACACTCTTGAAGAAGAGATTGAAAAGAAGAAAATTGAGTATATCAAGGCAAACCCAACAAACAATGTCAGTGCAGCACTGCTGGTGCAGGTAAACAATGCTGAAGAACTTATAACACTGCTCTCAACAGATGTAAAGAATGGTGCTTTCTCTGACTTTGTGGCTGCCGTTCAAAAGCGCATCGACACTGAGAAGGCAAGAAAAGAAGCACAGAAAGATCTTGCAGACGGTATGATGGCTCCCGACTTTACGCTTAAAGATCTTGACGGAAACGACCTCGCACTCTCCTCTCTACGTGGAAAATATGTTGTCCTTGACTTCTGGGGCTCTTGGTGCGGATGGTGCATAAAGGGTATTCCAGAGATGAAGAAATACTACGAGAAATATTCCGGTAAGTTAGAGATCTTGGGCATCGATTGCAACGACACAGAAAAGGCATGGAGAGATGCCATTGCAAAGCACCAGATTCCGTGGAAGCATGTCTACAACCCGCGCAGTTCGAACCTCACCACAACATACGCCATAGAGGGATTCCCAACAAAGATTATCGTTGATCCTCAGGGAAAGATTGTGAAAACGGTTGTAGGAGAAGATCCTGCTTTCTATACTTTCCTCGATGAACTTCTGAAATAACAAGTGTTTTATAAAGCGAAACAGCAACTTTATGGGCACTAATGATTAAGGGAGTTGTAAAGCATGCAAATTATTGTAATGATGTAATTGTAATGGCAGAGGGAAGTCGCAGGGCATTGAAAAAAACAAAAACGGCTTCCTAAGCTATGTCGCCCTTACTATGATTTATATTTTGAAATCTATGTGAACTTGCAAAAGTTGAATAAAAAAAGTTTATTAGTGAAACAATGTTGATTCGTTGCTGGTCCAATCTTCGAAGGATGTTGATTCGTTGCTGCTCCAATCGTTGAAGTATTTGACTCCGATATCCAATAGGAGTTACATATGAGTTACAACGGAGTTACATATGAGTTACGACGGAGGATGAACCTTGAAACTTTTAGAAGAATTTGGGGGCGCGCCCCTTTTTCCGCTCGTCACTCTATTACACAAAGAGAGCAGTTTTTTCCAATGCCCTGCAACTTCCCTCTGCCATTACAATTACATCATTACAATTACATCATTACAGAGGCAGTATTACAGAGTACACCATTACAGAGGCACCATTACAATTACATCATTACACTCATGAAAAAGATCTTCACTACACTAATCTGTTCAACCATCGCTTCTATAGCCTTGGCACAGGTGTCGTTTGGCAATGCCAGTAAGTTCAACGATAGTTGGCAATTTCTACTAAAAGACGACTCGGCAGCCGTCAATGTTAACTACGACGATTCTAAGTGGCGCACTCTCAACCTGCCTCACGACTGGTCTATCGAAGGTCGTCTGTCTCCTACTCTCGCCAGTTGTACAGGCTATCTGCCTGCTGGCATTGCTTGGTATCGCAAGCATTTCACGCTTGCCGATGGCAAACTCTCCGATGCTGCTCTCTGCAAGGAAGCCAACGCACGTACATATATCTATTTCGAAGGTGTTTATAACCGCAGCGAGGTTTATCTTAATGGCCACCTTCTTGGTGTGCGCCCAAATGGTTATGCATCTTTCCTCTACGACATGACCCCTTATCTTCAAGAGGGCGACAACGTTCTTTCTGTGCGTGTTGACCACAGCCGCATTGCCGACTCGCGCTGGTACACTGGCTCGGGCATCTATCGTGATGTGTGGGTGGTGACTGCCCCTGAGGTGCATCTGGCACAATGGGGCACCGGTTATGTCACCACACGCATTACCAACCAGCAAGCAACAGTGGTGGTTGATGTGGCAATCGACAATGCCTTGGCTGCTAAAGACGGTCTCAAGGTAAAGGTAGAGATGTCAGATGCTAATGGCAAAACAGTGGCTCAACGTTCTGCCTCTGTCAAGAAACAGGCTGATGCCAAGACTTCGCTTACTCTCAATGTGGCAAAGCCTCACCGCTGGTCGCTCAACGACCCTTACCTCTACACCATCAAGACCTCCCTCCTCATGGGTGGTAAGGTCATAGACAGCAATACTATAGAAGCGGGCTTGCGCACTCTCACCTTCGATGCCGACCACGGCTTTGCCCTCAATGGCAAATGGATGAAGGTCAAGGGTGTGTGCCTGCATCACGATGCCGGCACTCTCGGTGCTGTGGTTCCCGATGCGGTATGGGAGCGTCGTCTGATGAAGCTTAAGGAGATTGGTGTCAATGCCATCCGCTGCTCTCACAACCCACAGGCCCCTGTGCTCTATACTCTCTGCGACCGCATGGGTCTGCTCATGATGGACGAAGCAAGTGATGAGTGGGAGTTCCCTAAGCGCAAATGGATAGAGGGCTGGAATGTTGGCACTCCTGGCTACGATGGCACTTTCGACTTCTTTGAGGAATGGATTGACCGTGATGTTACCGATATGGTGCGTCGCGACCGCAATCACCCTTCTATCGTGATGTGGAGTATTGGCAACGAGGTTGATTATCCCAACGACCCTTATTCTCACCCTATCCTCAATGGCAATAATGCTACTATCAATCAGCCGATGTTCGGTGGCTATGACCCTGCTCGTCCTAATGCCGAACGCATAGGTAAGATTGCCAAGCGCCTTGCCGCCTGTGTTCGTAGTGTCGATACAAGTCGCCCAGTGACTGGTGCTTTGGCAGGTGTGGTGATGAGCAATCAGACAGAATATCCAGAAGCAGTAGATATTGTTGGTTACAACTATACCGAGAAGCGTTACGATGAGGATCACAAGACCTATCCGACACGAGTCATCTATGGTTCTGAGAATGGAGTTGGCTATGATGCATGGACAAGCGTTCGCGACAAAGAGTTCATCTTTGGACAGTTCATCTGGACAGGTACCGACTATCTCGGTGAGTCTCGTCGCTGGCCTTCACGTGGTCTTCACACAGGTCTCCTCGACTTTGGCTCGTTCACCAAACCTCGTGGGCATTTCCGTGCATCATTGTGGTGCGAAGAGCCAGTATGCTATATCGGAACCTATATTATTGACTCAGGAAAAGAGAACCATAGGCTATCTATTGAAGCCGACGATGTCTGGAACTATAGACCTGGTCAGACAATCCGTGTGGTGTGCTATACCAATGCTGCCAAGGCACGTCTGCTTCTCAACGGGAATGAAGTTGGTGTGATGAAGCCTTACGACATGAGAAATGGCATCATTACTTGGGATATTCCTTATCAAGACGGTGAGCTGCGTGCTATTGGCTACGACAACGAAGGCCACGAGGTGTCATCATATTCCATCAAGACAACTGGCCGTCCTTATCAGTTACGTGCGCGTTTCGACAATATCGATGGCAACAAGGCCGCAACTGTTGCCAATGCCATCAATCACGTCGTTGTAGAGGTGCTTGACGAAGAGGGTAATG
This sequence comes from uncultured bacterium, assembly GCA_945829115.1. Taxonomy (GTDB): domain Bacteria; phylum Bacteroidota; class Bacteroidia; order Bacteroidales; family Bacteroidaceae; genus Prevotella. The sequence continues at coordinate 28,176 of CALZTP010000005.1, forward strand.
TTGTGAAACTTGCCGACAACAACATCACTTGCCACATTGATGGCGATGCTTCGTTGCTCGGATTGGAGAATTCAGACAATGCCGACATGGGCGACTATCGCGACAACTGTCAGCGTGTCTTCAAGGGACGTCTGCTGGCTTATGTCCGTAATGGTGAAAATGGTGGGAAGGTGAAGCTAACATTCACTTCGCCTCTACTACAAGATGCCGTCATCGAGTACTGATTGGTGCCAGAAGTAAGACGTGCTTTCCTCAACCAGCACTTCTTTCCAAGAGCAACGGTGGTCATCAACCGCTATGCGAGACCTGAAGGAAGTGTCATGGAAGAGAAATTCATAACTGTCAACAACGACATTCTTGGTGCATATAAAAAAGGTGCCAGCATTTTCTACCCTAAACATCTCAGCAACAGTAAATGCAGAGTTAAAGATCGAGGTCAGTCATTGCTGCGACACAAGAATCCGACCAAACGTTTTCGGCTGTTTCTATCATATCTATTATGGTATAAACAGGCAGTATTATACCCATAATTGCGATAGGAGCACCGATGCCGGTCATTAGTGAGAGTGTGAGGAAAAAACATCCCATTGGTACACCAGCATTGCCTATGGCTGACACCACAGAAAGGAGAAGCCATAGAAGCATGGTTGGAATAGTGAGCTCAATGCCACCGTTCTGCATAACAAATAAAGATGTTACAAGGATGAAAGCCGCACAGCCGTTCATATTAATGGTGGTGCAGATGGGCAAGACGAAACGTGCCACCTTTGAACTGACGCCGAGACGTCTTTCAGCAGTTTCCATCGTAACGGGCAAGGTAGCTGCAGAACTCTTTGTGAACAGAGCCATGAGAACGGCTGGCATCATTTTTCCAAGTGTTCGCACCGGATTAATGCCACGAGAAAGAAGGAATAGTGGCAAAACAATAAAGAACTGTATGCAGTTTCCGCCTAAGATCACAAGTATATACTTTCCAAGGGAATCGGCAGCAACTCCCGCTGAGACTTGTGCCGCCAGCTGTTCGGCAAATGCGAGAATGCCAAGAGGTAATGTCCAGATAAGCCAATGTATAAGTTTGAAAAGTAGTTCTTGAAGACCTTGCAGTGCCTTAACAACAATCTCTACTCCCTCTGTGCGCTTCATCTTTGCCAATGCCATACCCACAGCAAAGGCAATGAGAATGAGCGACAGAACATTGCCCTCAAGGAAGGGGCGGACAATATTGTTTGGCACAACAGACAGGAAGTGTTCCTTATATGATTTCTGTGAATACTCAGAAATTTCTGATAATCCAGCAGAACCGATAACGCCTTCTGGAAGATTTCCCGGTGCCACAAGAATGTATAGGAGAAGTCCTACTGCAGCAGCTGATAATGTGGTGAGTACTGTATATTTGAGTGCAGTGCGGAAAATTCGCCCTGAATCACTCTGCGTTCCGAGCGTTGCAAGTGTGGTTATTACAGCGAGTACGATGGTAGGCACTGCGAGCAGTTGGAATAGTCGTGTATATACGCTCGCAATGAAATTCATCACCTCGTCAATCCAACCGATGGCAAGCATTCCCAAAGCCACTCCAATCACCAATGCTCCAATCCACAACACCATCTGGCGCTGTTGCCCTTTAGCAGATTTTCTCTTTGTTGTCATATCTATATCATTATTATTAAGAAAACAGCGGCACTGCCAAAATGCAATGTCTCTGCAAAGTTACGTATTTTTTCTGAAACTATGATTTAGATTTAGAATTATTTAATCAAACAGTGAAAGTGTTTGTTTGACTACTCCAATAGCAAGGGCTAAGGACAACTGGCGGCGATGCTAAGTATGTAATCCAAAGGGTGTTCATTGGTTCAAAAAAAAAAATTAAATTTTGTGCTATTATTTTGTGTTATCATCAATTTACACTACCTTTGCAGGAAGAAGGAAAATAGGAATGAAAATACATAAACCTAAATCACTATGAAACTAAGAAATTTAATAATTGTTATTGCGCTATTAATGGGAACATGCATTACACTACAAGCGCAGGAGAAGAAAGGGAAAAGAAAGAGCTACAAGGCTGTTATGAGCACTAAGAACCCAGAGTTCTTCAAAACAGACGATGCAAAACGCATTGGCGAACAGGTCTTGCTGTTTCAAAGGGTAACGGGCGGATGGCCAAAGAACACCGACATGGTGACTCCGTTGAACTATGAGCAGGCTGAGAAGGTAAAGAAAGAGAAGAAGAAGACCGATGACTCTACCGTTGACAACCATGCCACTACACGCGAGATGCTCTTCCTCGCAAACCTATACGATGCCACGAAGGAGACGAAATTCCGCGATGCAGTGCGTAAGGGATTTGAATATCTCCTTTCTGGGCAATACGAGAATGGCGGCTGGCCGCAGTTCTGGCCAAATCCGCAAGGCTATCAGGTACATATCACCTATAACGATGACAACATCGTAAACATCTTGAAAATGTTCCTTGCGGTAACAAACAACGAGCGACCTTTCAAAAACGATATCGCTGACGAGGTTCTGAAAAACAGGATAAAGGAATCTACAGCCCGTGCGATAGACTGTATCTTAAAGACTCAGATTCGTGTAAAAGGGAAGCCGACAGTATGGTGTCAGCAACACTATAAAGACTCTTTTGAACCTGCTCCTGCAAGAGCCTTCGAACTTCCTTCCTACTGTTCTGCTGAGAGTGCCAGACTCATAGAGGTGCTTATGTCGCTCCCAAACCCCGACAAGCGAATTATAGAGGCTGTCAATGGGGCAATGGCTTGGTTTGAGAAATACAAGGTTACGGGCTATAAGATTGTCAGAACAGGAGATTATGCAGACCTCGCTGGTCGTGACACGAAGATGGTGGCAGACGAGAATGCTGCTCCTATGTGGGGACGGTTCTACGATCTGGAATACTGCGAGCCATTCGTTGTAGACCGTGACGGAGTGATGAGAAGAAGAATTGAGGATATTGGTTTCGAGAGAAGGTCGGGATATGCATGGTATACAGAATCTCCTGCATTGCTCTACGAACAGTATGACTCATGGGCAGAGAAATATTGTCCGAAGAAGAAAGTTCGGTTGAACCTTCATGGAAAGGGTGGCAATGAGCTTGGCATCTTCCAACTCTTCCGTGTTCCTGCACATCACGACAAAGACTATGATGCCGTTGTAAAGGCAGGCATGAGCATTCAAGAAGCCATTGACAAGGCACCAAGACACTCCACGAAGCCTTACACCATCTTTATAAAAAAAGGTCTCTACGAAGAAAAGGTGGTTGTTGACCGACCAAACATCGTGCTTGTAGGCGAAGACAAAGAGAATACTGTTATACGCATTGCCGAGACTGAAAAGACAAAGAAGGTGCTGGCACGAAACGGCAAGGAGGTGCACCATGGCGTTCTTGTGTTGACAGAAGAGGCAGACAGTTGTGTGATCTCCTCGCTAACCATCTACAACAACTACGGAACTACCGTGGAGCCAGGAAACACAACACACCAGATGGCGGTCTTTGGGCGTGCCAACCATACCATTATCGTAAACAGCAGCATCTGGGCTGACGGAAACGATGCGCTAAGCCTTTGGGCAGAGGGTGGAAACGGCATGTATTACCATGCCGACCTTGACCTAAGGTGCAAGGGTGTTGACTTCCTTTGTCCGAGGGGATGGTGCTATGCCACTCGCTGCCATTTCTTTGGTGATGGACATGCCATGATATGGCACGATGGCAGGGGCGATAAGACAAAGAAGTTGGTGATCACGAACTCTACCTTCGATGCTGCTTCACCGACAAAATTAGGGCGTTGGCACCATGACTCTATGTTCTACCTCATAAACTGCAGAATGTCGAAAAACGTACTGGACTCAAACATCCAATACGCATATTCAGACAAGGTGCTCGACCCATGCCCGTGGGGCGAGAGGGTCTACTACCTCTATTGCAACAGAGAGGGTGGACACAGCGGTTGGCTTGACGACAATATCGAAAAGAGTGAGGAACCAGGAACTTACCATAGCACAACTGCATCTTGGACCTTCCATGGAAAATGGGACCCAGAGAAACACATTCGTGACCTTTGGAAATTTATTTCCTATTAGTGTTACAACACAAAAAATATCAAAACCAACACCCACAAACAAAGAAAACAATTATGCCAGTAACAGAAAAAAGCAGAAACATTTGTCTGGAGGAGAAGATAAGGAGGCTTCGGGAGCTAATGAAGCGAGAAGGAATAGGAGCATTCATATTCCCAAGCAGTGACCCACACAATGGGGAATATGTTCCAGAGCACTGGCATGGCAGGGAGTGGATAAGTGGATTCACTGGCTCTGCCGGAACAGCTGTTGTCACAATGCATAGTGCTGCCCTGTGGACCGACTCCAGATATTTCATTCAAGCAGCAAAAGAACTTATCGGAAGCGAGTATATCCTCATGCGAGAGAAGCTCACCGAAACGCCTTCCATTACAGAGTGGCTGAAACGAGAACTTGCAGACTCTAAGAGCAAAGAGGTGGGCATTGACGGAATGGTTATTGCAGCTTCTGATGCCGAGGCACTCATTCGTGAACTTCGGGCAGCAGGCGGACTGACACTTAAAACAAACCTCGACCCATTAGAGGAAATTTGGGAAGACCGTCCTGCCATTCCTCTGAATGCAATTCGTGTTCATCCATTGGAATATGCTGGTGAGAGCGCAAAAGAAAAAATCAGTAGAATTAGGAAGGAGCTTCGCAAGCAGCATGCAGATGGAATGCTCGTCACGGAACTCGACGAGATTGCATGGACTCTGAACATCCGTGGCACAGATGTGAACTGCACTCCTGTGGCTGTTGGCTATCTCCTAATCTCTTCCTCTTCTGCAACACTCTTCACCGATAGCAGGAAGGTTTCTAAGGAGGTTAGTGACTATCTGCTCAAAGAGGGGGTGGAGACAGAGGAATACAGCAATATTCTTGACGGACTGAGGAGGTATCCAGACTATAACATCCTTCTCGACCCAAATAGCGTAAACTATTATATATATAATAAGGTAAAGACAAACATCATTTCTGGCACTTCTCCAATCCCTGCCATGAAAGCCATAAAAAACGAGGCAGAGAAAGAGGGATTCAGAAAGGCTATGTTCCGTGACGGCATCGCCATGATGAAGTTCGTGAAATGGCTGAAGGATGGTGCGAGGAAGCATAGAGAGGAGAATAAAGATGAGGACAGTCTGCTCGTCATTGATAGCAAAGTGCAGACGGAAATGAGCATCTGCAGGAAGCTGTATGAGCTGAGGGCAGAGCAGGAGGGTTTCCTTGATGTGTCGTTCGAAACAATCGCTGGCTATGGGGAACATGGGGCTATTGTACATTACGAGCCTACAGAAGAGAGCGACATTCCCCTGAAGGCGAAAGGATTCTTGCTGCTCGACAGTGGTGCTCAATACATTTATGGCACCACCGACATAACAAGAACAATTCCACTCGGACCTCTCACAGAAGAGGAGAAACTTGTCTATACGCTCGTGCTGAAAGGGCATATAGACCTCCAACTGCTGAAATTCCCTGATGGCGCTTGCGGAACACAACTCGACGTGATTGCAAGGAAAGCACTCTGGGAATACGGATACAACTACCTCCACGGCACTGGACATGGCGTGGGCTCTTGTCTCTCCGTTCATGAGGGTCCACATCAAATAAGAATGGAATACCGCTCTGCACCCATACATGCTGGCATGACCATTACCGATGAGCCAGGAATCTATCTCGAAGAACTCTTCGGGGTGAGAATAGAGAACACTCTTCTTACAAAGAAATACACCACTCCGTTAGAGAAAGCAGGGCGCACCCTCTACCCTACCCCTTGCTTCCTTGAGTTCGAAACACTAACACTCTGCACCATCGATACGGAACCAATCCTCTGGAATCTTCTTACACCAGAAGAGAAGGAATGGTTAGAAACCTACAACCGTCTGGTTGAAGAAAGATTAAACCCTTACTTGTAAGAAAACAGAACAGATGGTTCAAATGAACTTTCGAGTCACTGCAATAAAAATATAAAAATTCATTATCGACATCAAAAAAAGGCAGGGTTATAATACTTTTTTGACCTAAAAAGGAAAAAAAATGTTAGAAATCAAAATAATATACAGAAAAACTTTGCAGGAATAATTTTTTTTCGTAATTTTGCAGTGTAATTCAAAAAACAAATATAGAAAACAATGGCTTTTTTAACAGATGACAAACTTGTTATTGTAGGTGCTGGTGGTGCTATCGGCTCTACAATGGTACAGACCGCGTTGACAATGAAGCTTACTCCTAACGTATGTCTGTATGACGTTTACGCACCAGGTATGGAAGGCGTGATGGAAGAAATGTTCCACTGTGGTTACGATGGAGTAAACCTCACAGCTACTACAGACGTTGCAGAGGCATTCAAGGATGCAAAATATATCATCTCCTCTGGTGGAGCGCCACGTAAGGCAGGCATGACACGTGAGGATCTCCTCGCTGGCAACTGTAAGATTGCTGAGGAACTTGGAAAGAACATTAAGGCTTACTGTCCTGACGTAAAGCACGTGGTTGTGATCTTCAACCCTGCTGACCTCACAGGACTCGTAACACTCCTATACTCTGGTTTGAAACCATCTCAGGTAACAACACTGGCAGCACTCGACTCAACACGTCTTCAGAGCGCACTCGCAAAGAAGTTCGGCGTGAAGCAGTATGAGGTTACTGGTTGCGCTACTTACGGTGGACACGGAGAGCAGATGGCTGTTTTCGGAAGCGCAGTAAAGGTAGCTGGAAAGCCACTTTGTGAGCTCATTGGAACAGAAGCATGCACAAACGAAGAATGGGAGCAGCTGAAGGTGGACGTTACTAAGGGTGGTGCGAAGATTATCGAACTCCGCGGTCGTAGCTCTTGGCAGAGTCCAGCATACTGCTCAGTAGAAATGATACGCGCAGTCATGGGTGGTGAAGCATTCCGTTGGCCTGCAGGTACATACGTAAAGAATGAGAAGTACCAGAACATCATGATGGCTATGGATACTACTCTCGACACGAACGGATGCACCTACAAGATGCCAGTGGGCACACCTGAGGAGATGGCAAAGCTTGACGCAAGCTACGAGCATCTCTGCAAAATGCGCGATGAACTTGTAACTCTCAACATCGTTCCTGCGATTTCTGAGTGGAGCAAGATCAACCCAAACTTGTAAGTTAATTTATTTCAGTTGGTGAAAAGCTGTTTTTACAGCTTAAAAAGTTATAATAAATCTCTCTCATCCAACTATGTTGATAGTTGGTTTATTAACTCTCTCTACATTTTACTAATTTTTTATTAGTACAGGGGTAACAAGTTGTGAAACCTGTTACCCCTTTTTCGTATCCATATGTGAAGAGACTCTGGGAGGGGAAAAAAAATGAAAATAACTTTATCAGAAAAATAGAAAATAACAACATCAGAAAAACTATGGCTCTCATTAAGACATATAAAGGAATGGCTCCACAATGGGGCAAGGAATGCTATTTCTCTGAAAACGCTACTCTTGTGGGCGATGTGCGCCTTGGCGACGAATGCTCTATATGGTTCAATGCAGTTCTCAGAGGCGATGTGGCAAGAGTGATCCTTGGAAACAGATGCAATGTTCAAGACGGCTCATGCCTTCACGTAACAAACTTCGGTGGAAAAGAAAGGCCTTCTGAGGACTTTATAAATGGCAACGACATAATGCTCGAAGACGACGTTACAGTGGGGCACAATGCCACTCTACATGCCTGCCATATAAAGAAAGGGGCACTGATAGGAATGGGTGCAACAGTTCTCGACAAAGCGGTTATTGGTGAGGGAGCAGTTATTGCTGCTGGTGCTTTAGTTCTTGGCGGAACAGTCGTTGGCGACCATGAGCTTTGGGCTGGTGTACCTGCTAAGTTCATTAAGAAAACGTCTCCTAATCAGGCTGAAAGCTACGCTCAACATTACGTGGAATACAGCAAGATATACCTTCATGAGGAAGAGAAATAACTATTTCTGGATCGTTACACTGTAAGAGGCAAAAAAGCAACAAACTGATTACTTCTAAAAAAGAATAAACAGTTTGTTGCTATATTTTTTTGAGAGATGCTTAAAGTGTGAGAAGCCACTTATAATATTCCGAAGAATCTGAGAACATCATTTAGATTTGCGAGAATCATAAGAGCGAAGAGCAAAATCATTCCTGCATACTGAGCAACAAGGAGGAATTTATCGCTCGGTTTCCTGCGGGTAATCATCTCATAGAGAAGGAAGAGAACATGCCCACCATCAAGAGCAGGAATAGGCAGAAGATTCATGAATGCAAGGATGATAGAAAGAAAAGCAGTCATCTTCCAGAAAAGCATCCAATCCCACATTGGAGGGAACAAAGATCCTATAGCTCCGAAACCACCTAATGACTTTGCTCCATCGCTTGTGAAGACATATTTCAAGTCGCTAACATACCCACCAAGAACGTTTATTCCATAAGCAGAACCAGCCGGAATGCTCTCAAGTAAAGAATAAGAGACATGCGTTGGAGTATAGTAATTGTGAACCTCAGTCTTTATGACGCCAAGCTTCAAATCTGGTGTTAACGTCATTTTGAGAGTATCGAGCGATTTATCTTTATGCTCAGCAACGATCACGGTAGAGCGGAGTTTCAAGCTATCAGCAGAAGACCTTGCAGCAGTCATGCAGTCGTCGAGAATGCCTAACTGGTAAGACATCTCATTCCAAGAGTCTATTGGCTTACCATTGAGAGCGACAATGCGGTCGCCCTTCACAAGTCCTGCCTTAGCAGCAGGAGAATCGGCAAAGACACTATCTATATCGCAAGGCACGAGAGGACGTGCGAACACGGGATTGCTCTGAAGCATTTCCAGCAGATTCAACTCCTCGGAGATTGGGAGTGAGAGAGGCTTTCCGTCACGGATGATATTCACGGAAGAGGCTTCGGTAAGGTCGCGGAAGACATCTGCCGAGAACTCACGGAAGTCTCCAAGGTTTGTTCCAAGCAAGACATCTCCGTCTCTGAATCCTAATTCCTTCGCCTTGTCGTTGAACTTCAAACCCATGGTCATGTCCTTCATGGCGATATAGTCCTCTCCCCAAGTATACAAGACGGCAGAGTAGATAATCAATGCAAGGAAGAAGTTCACCATAACACCTCCTAACATGATTAGCAGTCTCTGCCAGCAAGGCTTCCCTCTGAACTCATACGGTTTAGGAGCTTCTTGGAGTTTCGTCACATCATGTTGCGTCTCGTCAATCATTCCCTCTATCTGGCAATAGCCGCCGAGGGGAATCCAGCCGATACCATATTCCGTTCCATCATATTCGTATTCTCCCTCACTGTTTTTCTTCACTGGTTCTTTTCCTCGAAATCTTCTCCACCAGTTTGAATAAGTTGAGAAAAGTCGGAATTTATAGTCGAAGAAGACGTAGAATTTGTTCACTCGCACTCCAAAGAGTTTCGAGAAGAGGAAGTGCCCTCCCTCATGCAGGAATACGAGTATTGTTAAAGCCAAAACGAGCTGTAACGCTCTTATAAGAAACATTTCCATTGGATAAAAAAATTGTCCTGTGTTTTTTTTATTTTATTATACCTAGTATTATATTGTTTAAACCATCTGATATTCCAAAGCTGACAGGGGCACATGTCTGCTCTTTTTCGAACACCCTTTGATAAGATGTTAATTTGTTAATTTGATAAATAGTTAATATATAAACATCAACACATTGAAAAGAGCATCAGCAGCTATTGTCATCAACGAATCAGTTCTGCAGCTAAACGGCGAGCCTCAGCATCGGTAGCGAGAAGGTCGTCGAGAGAAGGATTAGCAATGAACGATGCCTTCTGCATCGTTTCAGCTATCACGTCACCCATCTGCAGGAATCCGCACTTATCTTTTCTGAATGCCTCGTTAACAATCTCGTTTGCCGCGTTCACTATGCACGGCACGTTACCACCTATTCTTAGAGACTCGTAAGCCATGGCGAGACAACGGAAGCGGTTTAGGTCTGGTTCAAAGAATTCGAGAGGTTGCTTGAAGAGGTTGAGACGTTCTCCCGAGAGCGGTAGCCGCTTTGGGTAAGAGAATGCATACTGAATAGGCAGACGCATGTCTGGCACTCCGAGTTGTGCCTTTACAGCACCATCAACATACTGAATGGCACTGTGCACAATAGACTGCGGGTGAATGAGAACCTGTATCTGTTCTGCCTCTACTCCAAAGAGCCATCGAGCCTCAATAACCTCAAAGCCCTTGTTCATCATGCTTGCCGAATCAATTGTGATTTTAGCACCCATATCCCATGTTGGGTGTCGGAGAGCATCGGCAGCAGTGACGGTTGCCATTTGCTCAAGAGAGAACGAGCGGAAGGGTCCGCCAGAAGCGGTAAGGAGAATTTTCTCTATCTCGTTATCATGGTCGCCAACAAGGCTCTGGAAAATGGCTGAATGCTCTGAGTCGACAGGAAGAATCGGACAGTGGTTCTCTTCTGCAAGTCGCATGATCAGTTCTCCTGCAACAACAAGCGTTTCTTTGTTTGCCAAACAAATTTTCTTATGTGCCTTGATAGCGTTTATGGTTGGTGTGAGACCAGAGAATCCAACCATAGCCGTCAGCACCATATCGATTGGCTCTGCCTGCACAATCTCGTCAAGTGCCTTGGCACCTGCATATACCTTTATGTCAGGGCAATCGGAGAGCAGAGAACACAAAGTCTCATAATGCTTTTCGTTTGCTATAACCACAGCAGCTGGTTTGAACTTCCTGGCTTGTTCTGCAAGTTTCTCTACATGGTTATTGGCAGTAAGGCAGTAAGCCTCATACAAGTCTGAATGCTCAGCAATAACCTCCAATGCCTGAGTTCCTATAGAACCCGTAGAGCCGAGGATACATATCTGTTGTTTCATTGTTCTTTCTTATGTTATTGAGTTTAAACTCCCCAAAGTGAAGTAGGTGTGCAATTTTTTTATAATGATTGTATTCTACTTATAAATCGAGAAGACCTTCAGGAATAACGAGAGCAATCGTATGTTCTGCTTGGTCGATCTCCACAATCAGTTCTTCCGAGGCAGGCAAGAGCCTACCGTCTTCAAGCTCAAAGAGGATATTGTCTGTCGCCTCATCAACAAAAGCGATTCGTCCGACCTCCTTGCCAGCGGAAGCATCACAGAGCGTGTATCCCACAAGTTCCGAATATGTCATCTCATGCTCGTCTGCCTCTGCACGCTCTCTCTCGAAGAATACGTCACAACCCGTTAGCTCCCTCGCCTTTTCCGAAGAGTCTATATCACAGAATTTCACAAGTGCTATTTCATCACTCTTGAATCTGTATTCCTCCATGAAGAAAGGCACGAAGATACCGTCAATGCGCAAGATGAGATATTCTGAATCGACACGGTCAAAGACATCATCACTCACCTGCACCTGCAGTTCTCCATTGACACCATGGGTCTTCCCTACCCTTCCTATCTTGTAAACATCTTGTTCCTTGATCATTGTCTTGTAATATTTGCACCGAGGGCATTCAGACGTTGCTCAATATCTTCATATCCACGGTCTATCTGTGCTATGTTTGCTATTCTTGAAGTGCCTTCAGCAGAGAGGGCGGCAATAAGGAGGGCGATACCAGCTCTAATGTCTGGAGAAGTCATTCTTCCTGCACGAAGTTGTCGAGCATGGTTGAGTCCTACGACAACGGCTCTATGTGGGTCGCAGAGTATGATATTTGCTCCCATGTCTATGAGCTTATCCACGAAGAAGAGTCTTGATTCAAACATTTTCTGATGGAAGAGAACGGAACCATGTGCCTGGGTAGCAACAACGAGCAATACGCTAAGCAAATCGGGAGTGAGTCCTGGCCAAGGGGCGTCTGCAAGCGTCATGATTGTGCCATCCATGAAAGAGTCGATGGAATAGTTCTCATGGCGAGGGATGAAAAGGTCGTCGCCCATTTCAATGATTTCTATTCCTAACCGGCGGAACACATCGGGTATAATGCCAAGATTTGGTATAGACACATTCTTTATTTGTATGCCATTGCCCACCATTGCGGCAAGCCCAATGAACGAGCCCACCTCAATCATGTCTGGAAGCACACGATGCGAGCAACCATGTAGCTTCTTCACTCCGTTGATGGTAAGGAGGTTACTTCCTATTCCCGAGATATCTGCTCCCATTGCGTTCAGCATCTTGCAAAGTTGCTGGATATATGGTTCACAGGCAGCATTGTAGATGGTTGTGGTTCCCTCTGCAAATACCGCAGCCATTATGATGTTTGCCGTTCCAGTTACCGAAGCTTCATCAAGGAGCATATAGCAACCTTTAAGGTTCTCGCCTTTCAGCTCATAGACATCCCTGCCCTCGATATGCTCAAACTCTGCCCCAAGCTTACTAAATCCAAGGAAATGGGTATCGAGACGACGCCTTCCAATCTTATCGCCACCAGGTTTTGCCACCACTGCTCTTCCGCATCTTCCCAACAACGGACCAATCATCAGCACGGAGCCACGGAGTGAGGAGCATTTTTTCACAAACTCATCGCTTCCTAAATATTCGAGGTTTAGGTTGTCTGCCTGAAAGGTATATTCATGGCGAGAACGCTTCGTGACCCTCACACCTATTTCTGTCAGCAATGCAATGAGATTGTTGACATCGAGGATATCAGGTATGTTGTCTATCTCCACCGGCTCGTCGGTAAGGAGAGAGGCACATATCACCTGCAGTGTCTCGTTTTTCGCTCCTTGGGGTATAATCGTACCACTTAGTCTTCTACCGCCTTCAATTACAAACGTATCCATATTTCTTCTCTTTTTTGTGGAATACTTCTATGCTACTTCTTTTTCTTCTTTTTCTTGTCGTCCAGAAGATTGTTCAGGTTTATGTACTCAAAGACAAACTTCGTTGGATCGATCTCTATCACACCGTCTGTGAAGTAGCGAATATCGGAGATTACACGCTCATTGTCGGGAGCGGCGTTGCCATAAGTAACGATATCACGCTTCATCTGATTGGCAACAAGACGAGTGAGCTCATCGCGCTCTGGTCCGGGTGCCATGCCTTTCAGATGCTCCAAGGTGCGGAAGACGAGGGCGCCATAATGTCTAACAGGAATCCTCTGTGCAGGATAAGGGATTGGATTTGGCTTCTCTGCAATCTTTTCGGCGGTAGTGACATCGCAAGGGTAATCGATGTCAAGCTTGAAATTGCTAATGATGGCAAGATGGTCCCAGAGCTTGTTCACATAGTCTGGCTGGTTCTTTATTTCCGGTTTCATGCGTGCCATGGCATCAATAATGCTCTGAGCACATTGTTGTCTCTCCTCTTTGCTTTCCAAAGCGACACAATGCTCCACCATGAGATGTATGCAACGACCATATTCTGGCATGCGGAGCTTGCTTCGGGAGGTGTTATAGTCTAATCCGTCGAAGGTCATAATAATTTCTTTGGTTTTAATGCAACAAAATCTTTCAGATAGAAAGGAACGAAGTAAGCCACATCTTCCGTCTGCCCGTTCATAAGGCGTTTCTCTGCCAATGGGAACATATATTTTGCCAACGGTTCGATGTTTTCAATAAAGTGTGCGTTCTGATGGTTGATGACGTCCTTGCACTTTCCAGAGCCATTGCCAAAGAAATAGACTGGGTGAAGGTCGAGGAAATCCTTGTAGGTGTTGGCATCAACGACATCCGCCTTTATCTCCCTGACAACGCGCAACGAACGGTCATAGAGAGCGGAATAGACTTCCATCCTCCTTGCATCGAGCATCGGACAGAGGAGTGCATCCTCTGGAAGGTCGTCATGTCGAAGCAATACGGGTACTGCCATCAGTTCAAGGGTAGGAACAGCAATCAGAGGGATGTTTATTGCGTAACAGATGCCCTTTGCCATGGACACTCCGATACGCAGTCCAGTGTAAGAACCAGGTCCCATGGAGACGGCAACAGCATCAAGTGGAATGGCATGACTGTCGGCGAAGCTCATGGCTTCATCGACATATCTTCCAAGGCTTTCGTTATGGCTTGGACCTTCCCTGTTTTCCTCGCTATAGATGCATTTCCCATCTTCGCTAATTGCTACAGAGCAGATTTCTGTACTTGTTTCAATATTCAGTATACAAGACATAGAGTGTTATATAGATTTTTTTATGATTCAATGTATTATGGGCGATTTTTGGGGTAAAAAATCGTGTGTTCCCATTATTTTTTCGATAATCGAGTAAATTATCTGCAAATTTACGAATTTTTTCTCAGAAAATTTGTACTTTTGCATAAATTTAACTAAGAAGAAAGAAAATGATACAGTCAATGACCGGTTTCGGCAAGTCTGCCGTAGACTTTTGCAACAAAAAAATAAACGTTGAGGTCAAGTCGTTAAATTCAAAGACACTTGACATCACAACACGTATCGCACCATTATACAGAGAAAAAGAGATGGAGATACGACAGATGGTTTCTGAATCGCTCTTCCGCGGAAAGATTGATTTCTGCATCTGGATAGACAAGAGTGAGGTTGCGAGCGCCACTCCTATAAATGCTGACCTCGTGGAGTATTACTACCAGCAAATAAACGAGATTGCATACCATAAGGATATCTCACTAACTCTCGACTGGTCCACACTTCTTCGTATGCCAGAAGTGCTGACTCGCACTGAGGTTGAGGAGTTGAGCGAAGAAGAATGGACGGTTGTTCGTGGAGCTATCAAGGAGGCGTTGGAGCATATTGTGGACTATCGTCAACAGGAGGGTGCTGCTCTTGAGAAGAAATTCAGAGAGAAGATAGACAATATTGCCGCCCTTCAGCAGGAGCTGGAGCAGTATGAGCCGCTTCGTGTTGAGAAGATTCGCCAGCGCATCACTGAGCAGCTTGCACTCATTCCAGATGTTGAATACGACAAGAATCGTCTGGAGCAGGAACTTATCTATTACATCGAGAAGCTTGACATCTCTGAGGAGAAGCAACGTCTCACACAACATCTCCAGTATTTTCGTGACACGATGAAACACAATGAGCCAGTGGGTAAAAAGCTTGGTTTCATTGCGCAGGAAATGGGTCGTGAGATAAACACCACTGGTTCAAAGAGCAATCATGCAGAGATGCAGAACATCGTGGTGAAGATGAAAGATGAACTGGAGCAGATAAAGGAACAGGTTCTGAATGCCCTGTAAGAAAATAAAAATCAAGGCAAACAAAAACAGAAATGAAGAAAGGAAAGCTACTTATCTTTTCTGCTCCAAGCGGAAGCGGAAAATCCACTATAGTTCAATGGCTTATGAAGGAACACCCTGAACTAAACATGCACTTCTCCATCTCGTGCACAACACGTGCGCCAAGAGGGACGGAGAAACATGGAGTGGAGTATTTTTTCTTAACTCCAGAAGAGTTCAAGGAGAAAATCTCTCGCGAGGAGTTTGTGGAATACGAGGAGGTATATACAGACAAGTTCTACGGCACGCTGAAATCGCAGGTTACAAAGCAGACGGAAGCGGGCGAGAACGTAGTGTTTGATGTAGACGTCAAGGGTGGATGCAACATCAAGGAGATGTATGGGGAGAATGCCCTTAGCATCTTCATCCAGCCACCTTCTGTCGAGGAGCTCCGCCGCCGTCTTGTGGGCAGGAACACCGATAGTCCAGAGGTTATTGAGCAACGTCTTTCGAAAGCAGAATATGAGCTTACGTTTGCTCCTCGTTTTGACGTTGTCATTGTAAACGACAATCTTCAGGAGGCACAACAAAACACTCTAACAACAATCCTTGAGTTCTTGAACAAATAAAAGGCACGCTCTAAACGAGGAACCTTGAATTTCTAAATAAATAGGCACACTCTATCCGAACAAAAGCAGAAATCATGAGAATAGGACTTTTTGGAGGCACCTTCGACCCACCGCATATTGCTCACATAGCACTGGCGGAAAACATACTGCAAAATGGGGACATTGATGAGATATGGTTTCTTGTAACTCCACAGAACCCATGGAAGACAAGCAACCAGCTGACTCTCGATGCTCATCGGTTGGAAATGGTAAAGTTGTGTACTGAAGGACTCAATGGATTGATTGTCAGCGACTACGAATATCATCTTTCAAAACCAACATACTCCTACCAGACTCTTCGAAGTCTACGTTCCAACTATCCAAATCATTCGTTCTGCCTGCTTGTTGGTGGAGACAATTGGGAAGCCTTCGACCATTGGCGGGAGTATGAAGAAATTCTCCGCCACCATAAAATAATTGTCTATCCTCGCCCAGGGAGCCGTCTGGTGACATCAGAAGGAGTGGAGGATTTCTATAAGGAGAATCCCTCCGCACCTGGATTCACCACAGTAGAGGCTCCCCTCTACAATATCAGCAGCACAATGATTCGGGAGAGAATCTTAAAGCATGAAGACACAAGCGAGTTCCTTCCTCGCAAGGTGCAGGAATATATTGAGCATCATCACTTATACGTATCACCGAAAGAATAATCCATGAAGAGAATAAAGAAATGGCTTGACATCATTGCAGTCCCTATTTCGAAGAATGGGGAGTTCTTTGTTTTCATGTACATGTTGAGCATGGTGTCTGCAGCATGTACCGTCTTCTACCATTGGAAGCAGGAATTGTATGACTTCTCGTGGTGGGAGGTAGGACTGTGGCTTTATGTCATTTCCGCACTTTTATCAATCCTGCCTAATGTAATTAGGAAGATTGCAAGAGGAATAATCTATTTCATTGCTTATGGCATCTCCATTGTAGACGTTTATTGCTTCGTGAAATTCGAATCGCCAATAAACCCATCTATGTTGATGCTGATTTCTGAGACAAACACAAAGGAGGCTACGGAGTTCTTCTCTGCCTACGTGTCGCCAGAGATTGTTTTCTCAAACGTGGGATGGGTGCTACTCGTGCTCATCTGCCATATTCTTTGGACTATTCATAGAATGCTGAAGAAGCCAAAGGGGCTCATCATTGCAGAAGGGAAAGTGGAGGAATTTGTAAAGAGGGGACAGCAGGTAGCAGGCATCACTCTTCTCGCTTTTCTCATAACAGCATTCTTCCTAAGCAAGAAAAACCTCTCGGAGTTGTATACGCTCATGACCAAGAACACCTTGGGGGAGGTGGAACACAAACTAACGGAGAAAGACTGCGGGAAACAATTCTTACCTATCTACAGAACGGTTTTCAGCATTTACGCTAACAATCTTGCGGCAAAACAGATAGACATTCTGCATAAGGTATCGAAGGAGGTGGAGGTAGACAGTTGCTCGTTCACTTCTCCTGAGATTGTACTGATTATTGGTGAGTCATATAACAAATCGCACTCGCAGCTCTATGGCTATCAATACCCTACCACCCCACGACAGTTGAAGATGAAGAAAGAGGGATTGCTCGTGGATTTCACAGATGTTGTTACATCATGGAACCTCACCAGCTTTGTCTTTAAGCACATGATGTCGACATATGTTGTGGGAGACAAGGGAGACTGGTGCGACTATCCGCTCTTCGCACAAATATTCAGAAAGGCGGGATACCACACCACATTCCTCACAAACGAGTTCCTTCCAAAGGCAAAGCAGGCTGTTTATGACTTCAGCGGAGGATTCTTCCTCAACGACCCGCAGCTGTCAGCAGAACAGTTCGATGCAAGGAATAGTGAGCTGCACGTCTTCGACGATGCTTTGATTCATGACTATCTCTCACTGCAGGAAAAAGAGCGGGAAGAGGGAGACACGCTTTGGAACGGCAGGCTTACAATCTTCCACCTTATCGGGCAACATCAAGACTACAGAATTAGATGTCCGAACTCAAAGAAGCGGTTCACTCCAGACAACTATGCCGACCGTACCGACCTAAAACCAAAATGGAAGAAGAATCTCTCCAACTATGACAATGCTACGCTCTACAACGACTCTATCGTAGAGCGTATAACACATCTCTTCAAAGACAAGGACGCTATTGCAATCTATGTTCCTGACCACGGAGAGGAGGTGCACTCACGAGAACTGCCGCATTTCTCTGGGAGAATGCATTCCACAAAAATCATTCAACGCTTGGCACGTGAGGAGTTTGAGATTCCTTTCTGGATATGGACATCTCCTACCTACCAGAAGAATCATCCTGAGATCTGTCAACGCATTCGTCTTGCAGCCAAGAAGCCGTATATGATTGATGCTCTCTCACATACATTGATGTATCTGGCAGGCATTCATTGCAAGTACTATCGTCCGGAATATGACGTTCTCTCTCCTGAGTACAATTCGGAAAGACCTCGAATACTGAAAAATCAAACTGATTACGACTTGCTAATGGAAAGGAAACATGAATAAAAAAACAATCACGACAATGACCATTTCACGCGAACAATCATCTGCTATGCGAGGCATTGCGATTTTAGGAATCGTGCTTCATAACTATCTCCATTGGCTTCGCCCCATGGTGAAAGAGAACGAGTATCATTTCTCTCAACACAATGCCGACCGTATGGTCTTTGAACTTGTCTCACCGAACATAGACACTTGGGCGAACATGATCTCTTTCTTCGGCCATTACGGAGTTCCAGTATTCGTATTCCTAAGTGCTTATGGCTTAGTGATGAAATACGAGAAGAGCCTAACTCGTAACTCACCATGGTCGTTCTTCTCCTCGCACTATCGGAAGCTATTCTTTATGATGATAGTGGGATATAGCGCCTTCCTGCTCATCGACAATATCACGCCAGGAGCAAGACACTACACCTTCTGGAACGTGATAGGACAGTTGGGAATGTTCAGCAACCTCTATGAGAATCCTGATAGGGCAATATGGCCAGGACCATACTGGTACTTCGGACTGATGGTGCAGATATATCTCGTCTACCGCCTCTTTTTCTATAAGGGCGAGAAGAGCATGTGGAATATAATTCCGAGGAAATGGGAGAATGGCGTTCTCATTTCTGTGGCTGCTTTCTTCCTCCTTCTGCAACTGCTCATTCCTCCTATGTCAGAGGCTTTAGAATGGTATAGATATAATATCTTCGGCTCTCTGCCAGTATTCCTGCTCTCAGTGCTATTTGCAAGGAAGGTGTCGGCGGCAAGAGCTCCATGGAAGATTTCAAAGCCAACACATCTGGCAGTAACCATCATATCATGTGTGCTCACCATTTACTTTAGCACAATGTTCGTGACATGGATCTTCGTGCCTTTCCTTATATGCATTGGCACATACTGCTTTGTGAAGTGCTTGCCAGAAGTGCTACTAAAGGGCTTCAGCTGGGTAGGAACAATCTCTGCAGCAATGTTCGTATGCCATCCAATCACCAGAAAGATCATCATCCCTATCTCCCATCGGGGAGACATTCTTACTGGTACGCTAATATACCTCATCACAACCATCATGCTCTCAATACTTTTCAAACACCTCATAGAGGCTGTCATGAAACAGAAATAACTTGTGGGAGAATATGGCTTCCTTCTAAAAAGACTCAGCAACCAAGTATTTTTCCAAAAACGTAAACACCTGCTTATGAAAGATATTCAACTGTTCGACATAAGCCGCTTCCGTGCAGAACACATGGGATGGGCAATGGTTTTCATCATACTCTTCCACATCCATCTGCCACAGTCAGATCCTTTCTTCGGACTAAGGAGAATGGGAAACATCGGTGTGGATATCTTTCTCCTACTCTCGGGAATAGGGCTGTGGTTTTCCTGGACAAAGAATACCATGTCTTCTTCGGACTGTTTTCTAAGAAAATGGGTAGGATTCTACTGGAGACGACTGAAAAGAATTTATCCGGCTTGGATTGTTGTCACCTCTTTATATTATATACCCAAATTCTTGTCGAAGGAGATGCACACTTTGAGAGAGTGGATAGACCTTTTTGGAGACATTCTCATAAACTGGGATTTCTGGCTTCACGATGAACTGACATTCTGGTATGTTCCAGCAATCATGATGCTTTATGTCTTTGCTCCTCCATACATGGAACTTGTGCGCAGGCATCCTATATACAAATGGTTGGTGGTGATGGCAGTGGTATGGTGTGTCATCGTGCAATATGTCTCTCCTATTCATCATGCTCTCGGGCATATAGAGATTTTCTGGAGTCGCGTACCGATTTTCTTCCTTGGCATAAACATTGCAGAGGGAATAAAGAAGAAAGATACCATTGACGGTAGCGCAATATGGATGATTATACTATTCTTCGTTGTCTCACTTGCTACTTGTGTGTGGTTAGAGCAGATGAGACATGGAAAATTCCCACTGTTCCTTGAGAGAATGGTTTATATCCCTCTCACAATTTCCACCGTATTCTTGCTTACAAAGGTCATTGCTTACTCTCCCAAATGGCTAAACAGAGCTATGGCATGGATTGGGGGAATTTCTTTGGAGATATATCTTGTTCATTATGAGTTCGTGCTCCGACCGCTCTCAAGATATCACCTATCCTACTGGCTCGATTTCATTTGCGTATCAGCAATAGCTCTTCCACTCGCATGGCTACTGCAGAAAATCCTTGGGAAGATAACCAGACAGAAATAACCTCTCTCCTATCTGAAGAACGTTTTCGTTAAGCCAAATGAGCAGAGTTCAAACTTGTTTGAAAACTCTGCCATGGCGAGAAAAGGTAGGATGAAATCCAACTAAAACGAGAACACTCCATTTAAAAACTAATCCTTATCAACATCGAAAAATGAGAAACATCTTCCGACTTACCCGTCCGCAACACTGGATAAAAAACGCCTTTATCTTCATGCCGATATTCTTTGCGGGAATGATGACAAACCTTGAGCTGCTGACAGAAACGGCATTGGCATTCATGGCTTATAGCTTTGCTGCATCTGCGATATACTGCTACAACGACATCATTGACGTTGAAGACGACCGTAAACATTCCATTAAGCGGCTACGACCAATTGCCGCTGGAGTAATCTCTGTGGGATTGGGATATGTGATTATGGTGGTATGCCTACTGCTCTCTGCTTCCTTCATCTTATTGGCTGGAGCGAATGCCATAGAATTAGGAATGGTGGTGGCAATCTATTTCCTTATGGATATTGCTTATTGTAGGCTACTGAAACGGTATGCCATTGTCGATGTGGTGGTGTTATCAATTGGATTCGTGCTGAGAATTCTTGCAGGAAGTGCGGCAACGGGAATCATTCCATCTCAATGGCTCGTGCTGATGACGTTCCTCTTAACATTGCTGATGGGCTTTGCAAAGCGTAGGGATGATGTGCTTAGGATGGAGAAGACGGGTGAGGCTCCAAGGCATAACACTCATCGCTACAACCTCACCTTCATAAATCAAACCATCACGGTTACTGCCTCAGTAACACTTGTATGCTATATAATGTATACAATATCTCCAGAGGTGACGGCAAGAACACAATTCCCATACCTTTATCTCACCACCATCTTCGTGGTGGTGGGAATTCTTCGATATATGCAGCTGACTACTGTTGACGAAAAGAGTGGAGACCCTACAAAGATTATCCTCTCCGACCGATTCCTACAGGCGGTAATAGCATTGTGGGGACTGTTCTATCTCTTTGTGATATACATCTTTTAAATAAAGCGACCTTCTGCAGATACTAAATTTCATTTCTCAAAGATAAAAAGAATAATTTTCTGAGAGGCAATTAATCTCTTCAATTATGGAAAAGAAGAAAAAAAGAATCATTGTATCCGACTTTGACGGAACTTTAACCACAAAAGACTCGATGTTCGAGATCATTGTCTACAAGCAAGGCTTATTTGGACTGGCTTTGACAATGATTCGCCTTCTGCCGTGGCTTCTACTGATGATGCTGAAGAGTTATCCAAAACAGAGAACCAAGGAGAGATTGCTATACCGTTGCTTCAAAAACATGAACGAGAAGGAGTTCCGGGAATTCTGCCATGCCTTTGCTCTTGAGAAGCACGGAATAATTCGAAAAGACCTTTACAATCACCTTATGAAGGAAAAGGAACAGGGAGCGGAGGTGATTGTGATAACAGCAAGTCCAGAGATATGGGTAAGGGCTTTCCTTCCAAAAGAAATAACGGTCCTCGGCACTTGTCTCAACTTTGAAAACGAAACCTTACAGCAGCACTTCTCTGGGAAGAACTGCCGTGGGAAGGAGAAGGTGAACCGTCTGTTTGAATACCTACCAGACATTGAGAAGAATCGGTCTGATTACTATATCATAGCCTTTGGCGACTCCTCTGGCGATGCTTCACTCATTGACTTTTCTGACGAGGGGCATTGGGTAAGAAAGGGGTTTGAAATGCACGAATAACTGTGTTATTTTTATTATTAAGCAGAAACAAATAGTAACTCATAACTTTAATAATTTTCTATGGAAAGAGAACTGAACATGCAAGAGGTTTATCGCGCATCATATGTGCTAAAACCAATTATTCGAGAGACATTACTGATTCCGTCCACTAAGGTTCGGGAAGGAACACAGATCTTCATCAAGCCAGAGAATCTTCAAGTAACAGGATCATTCAAGGTAAGGGGAGCCAGCTACATGGTCTCACAGCTTTCTGATGAAGAGAAGGAACGGGGAGTGATTGCATGCTCTGCAGGAAATCATGCTCAGGGAGTGGCACTCTCAGCACAGAAATACGGCATTCCAAGCATTATCTGTCTACCAGAAGGAGCACCAATCAGTAAGGTGGAAGCAACACGAAGCTATGGGGCGGAGATATGCCTCGTTCCTGGTGTTTATGACGATGCGTATAATCGTGCACTGCAGTTGAAAGAGGAGCGAGGAATGACCTTTGTGCATCCTTTCAACAATCCTTTGGTTATTGCTGGTCAGGGAACCATTGGTGTGGAGATTCTCAATGAGCTTCCAGATGTTGATGTAATCATAGTACCTATTGGTGGCGGTGGATTAATTGGCGGAATAGCGTATGTGGCAAAGCAATTGAACCCGAACATAAAGGTTTATGGAGTACAGGCAAAGGGTGCACCCAGTATGCTGGAGAGCATAGAACATGGACATATAGAACGCCTTTCTGCTGTCAGCACCATTGCCGATGGTATTGCCGTGAAAGAGCCTGGAGACCTCACCTACCAGCTCTGCCAGAAGTATGTTGACGGCATCGTCACTGTTTCTGACGATGAGGTGTGTGCTGCTATCCTCCTTCTCCTTGAGCAGCATAAAATGATTGCAGAGGGTGCTGGTGCTGTTTCTGTTGCTGCCGCCATGTTCTGTAACCTTCCGATTGAAGGAAAGAAGACGGTATGTGTAGTGAGTGGAGGAAATATCGATGTCACCACTCTGAACCGCATCATAAACAGAGGTCTCCAGAAGGGCGGACGTCTCTGCACATTCTCAATAGAAATTGACGACAAGCCAGGGCAGTTGGTGAAGATAAGCACGCTAATCGCAAGTCTTGGTGCTAACATCATCAGTGTGCTTCATGAGCGCACGAACACTTTCATAAACGTCAATTCCTGCGTGCTGAGAGTGAGCATAGAGACACGAGACCAATACCATATTGATGCTATCAGAAATGCATTGCTTTCTGAAGGCATTCAGATTCTCGGAGAGATGTAGGCTTTCTGGAATCTTTCAGAGATGTAAGAATGATTCATGGAGAGATGTGGGCTTTCAGGAATCTTTCAGAGATGTAGGAATGATTCATGGAGAGATGTGGGCTTACCTCTGCAAGATACACTTAGGGCTGCAAGTAATTATTATAAACTACTTGCAGCCCTTTGCTGTATATCTCTTTCAAACATGCCGTGGAAAAAAGCCACAGCATAATCGTTTTCCTTGAAAACTTGCGAATAAAGTTCGGTTACATTCTTTCAGGAACCTCGATACCAAGGAGTGTCATGCCGTTACGGATGGTCTTGGCAACATTCTGTGCAATAAGCAGTCGGAACTTTTTCTGCTCTTCTGTTTCTGCATTAAGAATGCTGAAATCGTGGTAGAACTGGTTGAACTGCTTTGTAAGCTCATAGCAATAGTTTGAGATGCCAGAAGGACTGTAATCCTTTCCTGCCTGAGCAACGGCAGCAGCATATTCAGAGATTTTCTGTATAAGGTCTATCTCCTTCTGTGCAAGAGAAACCTTTGTTGCTTCTGCCTTCAGCCCCTGCTCCTCCGCCTTACGAAGGATGGAGCGAATACGTGCATAGGTGTACTGTATGAATGGCCCCGTGTTTCCGTTGAAGTCAATAGATTCCTCTGGATTAAAGAGCATATTCTTGCGAGCATCAACCTTCAGAATGAAATACTTCAAGGCGCCGAGACCAACAATACGTGAAATCTCACTACGTTCCTCGTCGGTCATATCAGCAAACTTTCCAAGTTCCTCACTTGTCTTGCGTGCATCCTTAATCATCTCCGCCATAAGGTCGTCGGCATCAACAACCGTTCCTTCGCGAGACTTCATCTTTCCGTTAGGGAGTTCCACCATTCCGTAAGAGAAATGCACGAGATCCTTACCCCATTTGAATCCGAGCTTGTCGAGAAGAATAGAAAGAACCTGGAAGTGGTAGTTCTGTTCGTTGCCCACCACATAGATCATCTTGTCGATAGGATAATCCTGGAAGCGAAGCTTTGCAGTGCCAATATCCTGAGTCATATAGACGGAAGTGCCGTCTGAACGCAGGAGGAGTTTCTCGTCAAGCCCCTCAGCAGTGAGGTCTGCCCACACCGAGTTATCTTCTCTACGATAGAAGAATCCCTTTTCAAGTCCTTCCTCAACTTTCTCACGACCTTCGAGGTATGTGTCAGACTCATAGTAAATCTTATCGAAAGAGACACCCATCATCTTATAGGTTTCATCGAAGCCAGCATACACCCATTCATTCATCTTCGCCCAAAGCGCACGCACCTCAGGGTCGTTGTTCTCCCATTTCACAAGCATATCGTGAGCTTCAACAATCAGTGGTGCTTCTCGCTTTGCCTTCTCTTCAGCTTCGTCTGCTGGCATTCCGTCAGAAACAAACTTTTCCTTGAGTTCCTTCACCTCCTCACGGTAGTGCTTATCGAAAGCAACGTAATAATCGCCAATGAGATGGTCGCCCTTCTTTCCTGAAGACTCTGGAGTTTCTCCATTTCCCCACTTCAGCCAAGCGAGCATAGACTTACAGATGTGAATGCCTCGGTCGTTCACAATATTTGTCTTCACAACCCTATTTCCGTTTGCCTGCATAATCTGTGCGAGCGACCAGCCAAGGAGGTTATTACGAACGTGTCCGAGGTGTAGAGGCTTGTTTGTGTTTGGAGAAGAATACTCAATCATCACGAGAGGAGAATTGTCATCTGCCTTCTTCTCTCCGTAATGCTCGTCAGCATCAATGGCAGAAAGGAGTTCTGTCCATGCCTCATCAGAAATGCTGAGGTTCAGGAAGCCCTTAACAACATTGTAAGCACTCACCACCCCACTCTCCTTAACGAGATAATCGCCAATCTCTGCACCCACAGCCTCTGGTGCCTTCTTTGCCACTTTTACGAATGGGAAGGTTACGAGGGTAAGGTTTCCTTCAAATTCACTACGGGTTTTCTGCAACTGTAGCATCTTCTCTGATGCCTCAAACCCATAGAGTATCTTCACTGCCTCTGCGGCAGCCTGCTGAATTTTCTGTTCTATTGTCATTTTTAAATATTTTTTTACTTTGGGGCACAAAGTTACAATAAAATTTTGAGAATCAAGCAAAAAGGAGGGAAATACACCGTTCTTTTACATATTTTTAAGGGCGGGGAGTGATTTATGCTTTTATACGGGAATTCAAGCAAGGGAAAGCAGTTAGAACAATCCGCTTAGAAATTCTCTAACCTTTGAACTGAGAACAGTAGAGAGGGCTATCTTTCCCTCTGGGTCAACCACCACAAGTGAAGGAATCCATTTCACACCATATTGCTTCGCAATCTCCGCCTCGCGCATTTTCTTCAGTTCACTGCATTGCAGATACTGTATTTTATGCTTTTCAACAGCAGCCTGCCAGCGAGCTTTGTCGTTGTCGAACGAAACGCCTATAAAAGCGACACCTTTTGCTGAGAACTCCTTGTAGAGAGACTGAATCTCTGGAATATCGCGAAGGCAATCAGGGCACCACGATGCCCAGAAGTCTAACACCACATACTTACCCTTAAAGTCAGATAGCGACACTGTCTTTTCATCGAGTGTCGGAAGGGTAAATGCAGGGGCTACTGTTCCTACCTTTGGCAGTTCTGTAGCATACTTAGCATCAAGGTCTTCTTGTGCATATACATTGCTTACAGTAAGCAAAAGACTTGCTGCCACAATCATTTTCATCAAGCTAATCACACAAGCCATAGATAATTTCTTGTTTATATTCATTTGTTTTGATTATTTTTTGTTACTAAAGACCTGTTGGCGGAATTGAAAATCGCCTAAATAATTGATTAATATTATGCTTAAAA
>CALZTP010000006.1 GCA_945829115.1 uncultured bacterium
TGAATCCGCTGAACACGCTCACCTGCGAGAACTTGGTGACTCCGGTGAGCATCACGAACTGCAAGTCCTGATCGGCAAGTTTGAAGACACTATAGAAACCCTTAAGGATGTTTCTGTTTATCTCTTCCAACGGCAACTCCTGACCGTTCTGCAATCCTTTATATCCTGTGTCAAGGACATCGAGCAGCGGTTTGTCGTATTCATCTATAAGCACCACAGCCCTCTGTCCTGTCTTCTCATGCGCCTTTTGCAGAACATATGCGAATCGCGAACCATAATCTTCATTTATTGGATCTTTTCCCCAGATGCTTTCCCATGTCTTTACAGCACCTTCCACACGATTTCTAAGTGTTCCGTCACTTGCGAAGTTTGTACCATTGAAATCAATATGAAACACCGGATATTCCTTCCACTCCGTCTCAAGACTGTCGATGGCAAGTCCTTTGAAGAGGTCCTTACGCCCCTGGAAGTAGTATTTCAATGTTGACACAAGAAGACTTTTTCCGAATCGTCTTGGCCGACTCAGAAAGTAGACATGTCCCTCGTTTGCGAGCTTGTATACCAAGTCCGTCTTATCGACATAGACATATCCATCTTGGATAATCTGCTCGAAATCCTGTATTCCAATAGGGTATTTCATAATTACTTATCCTTTCCTCTTCTTGACTCTATTTCCTTTTACTTTGCAAAGTTACGATATTAAAACCGTATCTCCAAATTTTTCGATGGAAAATTATGAAATGCTCCTACGTAGGCGGCGAAAGGATTATAAAAATCATTTTGCACACCTACTTATTAATATATTTATTATATGTTTTTTAGTAAAAATAATGCATTTTGATATTTTTTTTTGATTTTTATTTGGATTTATTGTTTATTATTACTAAATTTGCAGGTGAAATATCATTGAAGAAAATGTTCCTTGTGTTTCTATACCTCTTCCAATACAATTGACGATGTAATCGCAATGTGCAGAGGATGGGCAATACATGTAAAAATAACGTTACCTAATAATGTGTTCTTAAAGTACTGAACCTTTTTGACCTTCTGTTTTTGCTGGATGTATTATAGACATTCTTGCTCGTATTCTTGTTAATTAAAGACAGTTAGGTGAGTCTAACTACTGAATTGATTAAGTCTGCGGAAGAACAGAAAGCAACTTAAAACTCAGCAAAGTCTATCTTTGCTTTTAATAATTAAGAGGCAGAGAAGTCTGAGTTAAGTGTCTTAAAAGTTTTACGACTTTTGAAAGACGATGAAGGTGTCTGCTTTTCGAACATAAATGGAGGTAAATTCCTACGTGATTTTGTATGTAACAATCTATTTATTAACCGCCATTACGTTGGGAATAGTGTGGCAAAGTAATTACGTTAAGATGACCACTTTTGGCTTATTACATGACATTATAACGTATTCTGCTGGCAGCCTTTTTATAGGACTGCTCTTAACTGTTGTGCTTATTGCAATTTTGTTTATAATTATCAAAGGCTTTTTTCCGAAATCAACATTTTCTCCTTTAAGCATATTAGTAGGTTTCATACTAACATTGTTCCTTGGATATCGAATGGTATCTCTATGTGGTGCTGTGAGTCTTAAGTGGATGTGTGACGACTTTGAGAATTACATTTCATCGCTTATACCACAAGGTCTGCAAGATGAACAACTAATTGTTGACAAACAGTATTCAGATCAATTGATTGAAAGTGCGAAAGAAGAGTTCCCGATATTCTCCTCATTTGTGGATACTGGAACGTTCACGGGACAATCTATTGTTAATCTTCCACATGTTATGGCAGATGAACTGAATAGTTTCCTAAACCAGTTTATTATTACTGCGATTCTGTGGAGTCTCTTCTATCTCGCTGTGGCTGCTGGATTGGTTATCTGGACAATGAAGAAAGAATGGGACTATCGTCTAAACCAGAAACGAAATAGAAGTAGTTTCCCCTCTTCTATAAATTCTACACGCGCAGGACATACTTCTCGTGGGCACTCTCGTTCCTCACGGTTGAGGCGATAAAATAATAGTTTAGAAAAACAACAAATAAAAATTTAATATTATGGCTAATCATTTATTAATTGGACTTGGTGGCACTGGAGGAAAGATTCTACGTGCTATGCGTAAGCGAATTTATGAGGAATTTGGTACGAACGAACCAGACATTGATACTCATATCAGCTATATCTATGTTGATTCTGATTTGAAAGATCTGAACGATGATGCAAGTTGGAATTACATGGGTAATCCGGTGTATCTCTCACCAAGCGAGAAGGTAAATATTCATGGTATTGGAGGTGGAGTGCTTCAGAACTTGAACGCTTACCCAGGAATTAAGGCTTTTGTCTCTGACGATGACAGAAAGCAGATGCAGGACGATCAGGTATCTGCCATCATTGATGCTGGTATTGGAGGTCAGCGTCGCCGTTTTGGACGTATTTTGCTTGCAAACAATATCACCAACGACCCTAACAATGGTTTTGCAGCTGTCTTGAGTCAGCGTATTATCAATATCACAAATCGTCAGAGAGATGGAAGGGTGACATTCCATATCTGTGCAGGTCTTGCTGGTGGTACTGGCTCAGGTTCTATTGTCGATGCTATTGCTCAGCTCCATAAGATCATTTCACCAATGGGTAAGGCTTTCGACACATATTTATATTTATATGTTCCAGAGATTCTTGTTGAGCAGGATGTGAATGTGAAGGGATTCTATCACGGAAATGGTTATGCTGCTTTGCAGGAAATCAATGCTATTGCACTTGGAAAATATCAGCCAGTAGATATCAGTGGACAGATTGACAACCGCACAGGAAAAGTGCGCAGACTTATTGACGGAATAAACTCAGAAGCTTTTAAACGTGCATATCTCTTCAGCAATACAAATGAAGCGAATCAGGTATTGAACAAGCAAGATATGCTCCCTTCTTCGGTTGCCGATTTCTTGTATCAGCGAATTGTCTCTGGAGAAACAGAAGGCGGTCAGCTTGGAAGAATTTCTGAGTTGGAGAATGCTGGAACACCGCCAGAGAAAGATGCATCTAACCAGAACGTGCATGCACGCAATTTTGCAACCTTTGGCATCAAGCGTATTGAATACCCAGAGTCAAAAATCAAGGCTTACGCTTTTGAGAAGAGCGTATGGATGAATATTTTGGGAATTATTTATAATAACTGGGTTGAAAGACGTGGCTTTGCCTCTGACACAGACGAACATGCTGGCATAGGATATAATCAGGAGGTAAAGCAGCCAGGCACTCTGGAGCGTTTGTGGTTAGACGACCGTTATCTTACCCTTCAGATTCCTATAGAGAAATTCGCGGGAACGGAAGAATGGGAATCTTATGAGACTTATTGGAATAAGTTCTGCGAGTTCTTCGCAAGTGACACTCTCGAGACAGAGAAAGATAGACACTTCTGGCCTTCAAGATTCATTGATGCCTGCGAGGCAGAATTTAACAACAATTTCCGTGGACTTGGAGTCATTAACTTCTTCAACTCCATGGGTGAGCAAAAGGAAGTGAACCGCTATGCTTCTGTT
This sequence comes from uncultured bacterium, assembly GCA_945829115.1. Taxonomy (GTDB): domain Bacteria; phylum Bacteroidota; class Bacteroidia; order Bacteroidales; family Bacteroidaceae; genus Prevotella. The sequence goes on from CALZTP010000006.1 coordinate 3,540, forward strand.
TTGTGCCGCCACATAGAAGAAACTCTTTTCAAAGAGTGGGTAAACGGTAAGCACGACGAGAACCGTAAGATGTCTTTGCAGAAGATAAGACTTTATCTCGGTGAACTAATTACTTCTACTCGTGAGAGAATCGTAGCAATGGCGAATATCCAAAGCGCTCTCGTAGGTGATAAAGATGCTAATTATAACAATTGTGAAATTCTAAAAAACCGTCTCGAAGATACTGGTTGGCTTTCAAACATGCTGTTTGACACGGCAAAGAAATATTTCATGCAATATACCACTCTGATGGCAAAGGATTATGCTTATCAGTCAAAACTGTTGGCATATGAGTATGCACAGATATTGCTTGAAGAAATAGTATCTCGTCTTGGCGAAATGCAAAAGTCTGTTACGCTTCTTGAAAACATGCTTAGGCAAGCACAGGAAGACTCAAACAGAAATGCAGATATTGCATGCAGTCCTTCCGTTTCGGGCAAAGTAGGAGAAGCAGAAACTCGTGAAGACAGATATGATCCAGATTTGGTATGCAATGAAGTTGAGCGTGCACTCCTTTGCGATAGCGACCTTCAAGAAAACTCCAGAACGGCTACTATGGAAGGTTTCAAAAAACTAGTGAACGAATCTGGTAAGAATCAGCTATTCAAGATAATCTATGATACCCTCGGTGGTGGAGCAAAAGTGGAAGACAAAAATGGCAGTCAGAAAGAGAACACTACTGCAATGATTGATTTCATTGAAAAGTGCAGTCGTCCTTTTGTTGAAGCAAAACTTCTAAAGATTGCTGAGGAAGATGAAACAAGAAAACTTCTTGGAGTAAACATCCTCGAAAGAATTAAGCAGGAGTGCCCAACAGACGTGTTGCTTGACAAATACCTCGACGGTGTAGTGGCAAGTCTCAAATCATTCCTTCCATTCAACACAGCTGAATTTGGACGTGTACCTGCAGGACAAATGATTGAGCGTATGGCTCAGGGTGTGCAGATTTGTTTGCCAGAATATAATGATCCTTTCCGTCAGAAATTCATAAAACATTTTGCAAACAAATTCCCTGACACTGTCTTCAAAGATAACGTTAGTGTTGCTGTTAACCCAAAATCGAACCAGATTGTTATCATCACGGTCAATAGCGGCTTCCCATTGCGTTTCGTTCAGAACGTGAGTTACCTGAAGGAGCAGTATGACAACATGACTTCAGAGCACGAGGTTCATGCGAAAATCAATAAAATATTGCTCCATAGTGAGAGCTTCCGCGACAACCAGTTGCCAAGTCTTTTTGAAGAAGAGGCTGGCGATATCCGTAAGCGCATGATCATCCTTGCCATCAAGGCATATGTTACTCCTCGCCTTGTGGAGAGAGGTGAAGACCAGGAAACAGGTGAGGAAACCAACGAGATAAATGTTGGTACGCGTATGGATGAGGTTATCTATAACATCGGTCCTGACTTCATGCGAACTGTAGAAATTCTCTGTGAGGACGCAATGTTACGAGGCAAGCTTAATGATTACATCGAAAATGCTTGTGAAGAAGCATTCCCGAAAGCTGTCGACAAGAAGAAATTGGCACAGATTGTAGAGGATTTCATTTTCGACACTGTTCTTCCGCTCTGTGGAAACAATAAGCGCTCACCAGAATTCACTGAGATGAAAGACGTGGCAAAAGAGTTAATTGCCTCATTAACAAAATAGTTAAGAAAAAGAGGATTCTATCGAAACCTTGATGGTTTTAAATCGAGCAATGGTTAAGGAAGTGCAAGAAGCCAAAGAATAGGATTTCGTTTCTTTGAAAAATGGCGATCTATTGGTAAAAATGCATTTGCTTAATCGTTACAAGAAAAAAAATATATATTTAAAATATAAAAAACAATATGGCAACAGGAAAATGCGTGAACATCATGAGATGTTCTAAGGCAAAGGCAAAAGAGATACAAGAAGCAGACAAAGCAAACTTTGTGTGCGCAGAGTGTGGTAAACCATTGGTGGAATGTGGTGGCGTTCCTGGTCCAGAACCAGAAGTTAATAAAAATGGCGGTAAAGGCAATACTGGCAGAGGCGGTACTGTACAAAAGCCATATAATTGGAAACCTATTGCAATCATCGCGGCTGCAGTGATTGTCATTGCTGCAGGTATTGTTTGGTTTATGAATTCCGGCAATGGTGGAAATGATGAAGGAGTGGGCGTTCCTCCGACAGAAACCACAATTGTAGAAACTCCTCCGACAGAGACCACAATTGTAGAAACTCCTCCTGCAGAAGAGCCTAAGCCTATTGACAAGGCAAAGGTGAAGAAGGTAAAGGTGAAAACTCCGGCTCCTAAGCCATGGGCTTCTTACGCTACCTTCGACGGAACAACAATGACATTCACAAGAACTCATACCATTCCTGGCACCTCAAGAGTGGCAAAGCCTGGAGATAGAGTGCAGGGTGTGTGGAAGAATGGTGAGGTGAACTCAGTACGCTGGTATCATGCTGACGGCACTCCGAGCGAGCATCTTACTCACGAGTAAGGCTTCTTTGGCTTACGTTCGTGCTATGTGTTCTTGAAAAGTATTTGTGCTTCTTTGCACATGAACTAGGGAAATAATTCTGAACATTATCTCATATAGTCAGAGAATATGATGAAGAAAAAGGCTATACGATTAATAATTTTTATGGTGGCGGTTCTCCTTGGAACTGCCACCGCACATAGTGCAGATTATTCTTCAAAGAAACTGGAACATATAGCGACCCTATTGAGAAAGCCAGTAAACAGAGTTGATACCGTACAACGCATCAACGAATATGGAGAGATAGAACACATCGGTCTTAGACTTTTTTCAAAAGAGATTCGTGAGACAATGCCTTCTCCTGTATATGATTTCCTTGAACGTTATCTTCTTGAACTGAACATTACTCAAGGAGAGGAGCATAGCCGTTTGCTCTTTACCAATAATGTCTCTTTTCTTGTTGGACAACCGTCAACAGCTTTGGCGATTGATTCTTCGTGTGCCTTTTCAAATGAACAGATAGATTTCTATCACTATCGCTCAACATGGACGAAAGAAGGAAAAGAAATTTTAAAGGTCGTTTTCCCTATGTCATGGAAAATGATGTCGGGATGCTCTCTTAGTGAATTGGAGAAAGGGTTTGAGAAAAGACTTCTTCGACATAAGGTCACGAAGGTTGTTCCATTGCCAATCAAGGGAACATATATTATCTCTCCAGTGATAAAAAACGATTTGTATCTTGAAAATGGTGACGATGACGGAGAAGAAAGGAAATACGTCTTCTCGGTAAAGCAGAGAAGTCGCTCGGTTGCAAACCTCATGCTTGCTGAAGACTTGCCAGTGGATGTAACTCTACGTGTCGTAATAGACCGTTACGACTATATTACAGATACTCTCAGTGTCTCACTGCACACGTTCCAGAATTTCTGCATTGTCAAGGAAGGGTGCAAACCGTATTTCGGATTAAAGAACCGTTCTGGCAATATCACGAAAGGCGTGCTGATGCTTGCGAACAAGAATGGCGGTTTCATGCACATGCTCTCGGTTTCCATTGATGACAGTGTGTTGGAGAATGGAAAGGGAGTTATAGAAGGTAGGCTGATGCCATATATCCCATTACATAATGTAAAGAAAGAATTTGTAAATCTAACAGAATATGAAACGATACAGTAAACTCTTATTTCCAGCACTACTTCTTTTTGCTGCTTTTCATGTAACTACAGCATGGGCGCAGAAGAAGTATGACGAGCAGAAGGCTGAGATAACAAAGATAAAGCGTGCTCCAGAGAAATATGTGTATGCAGAGGCTACTTGCAAAACTCTCGAAGAGGCAAAGGATGTTGCAGAAGAGATGTTCTACGAAGCCGTCAATGAGTATGTTGCTGAACTGAAGAAGGAGAAAGGCAAGAACGACTTTGTGATCAATGATGCTAAGGCTATCTTCAATGAAATAAGCATGCCAAGGGGGTCTAATATGCAAAGGGTCTTCTTGTATGCAAAGAAATCGGATATCATTGCTATGAAAAACCCTGTTGTTCTTTCAAAAATGAATAAAGAGGAAAGGAATACAGAACAGCCACAGCCTTCTGAGAGCGAACCGACACCTGCTCCTCAGACTATTGTATTTCCTCCTGCCGCCAAGCAGTTGGCTACAATAAAAACAATTGCGGAGGCAAATAGAACTCTTAAGCAAATGAAAGCCTCTGGAACTGTTATTGCATATTCAAAATACTCTGCTGTAACGAACGCCAATGAGTGGTATCTGATTGTTTACGATGCAAAGGGAAACGTAAAGGCTATTCTTACTGATGGAGAAAAACGATATAATGTTGCTACTGGTTTGGTGGATTCTTTCTCAAACTATCCGCAGCACGTCGCTTTCGCAGTTAAGATAAAGAAATAAGGTGAGTAGAAACACTTTCACAATCACAAACTTCAAATATTATTGATTCTTACATTATCATAACCAATGAAAAAATTATTGTTTTTCTTACTATTTATAACAACTGCTATACAGGTTATGGCGGTTAATGTAAAAGTAAATGCAGACAAGGCAATACAGTATAGTCCTGTAGTGAATGTCATTGAGCAAAGACTGAGTGCACTGCTGACAGAAATAAACGCGGCAAATAATGCTGATCGCCCTCTCAACCTTCACGGGTTAGGACTTAGCAGTGAAGCTCAGAATACTCTCAACAACCTTTGGGTGGTTGCTCATTTCTATTGCGACGATGAGGAGGTTACAGATAGGCTCTGGAACTTCAAAAAAAGCTTCATGGTTCGCAGCATCCCGCTTATCATTGTTCCTGATGAGGTTGACAATTGGGCTGAAGGAACATATCAGGAAGCTGTAGTGGAATTTGACAAGGCTGGCAACATTACAGATTTCCGCTTCTCTTTCTCTTCACGTCTCGGAGAGTCTATGGAGAAATGTATGGGAACAGCTGTTGATGTTGAGCGCAAGATGCAGATCCTTGCTTGGTGTGACCGACTTGCCACTGCCTACAACGAGCATAATATGAGATTCATGCAGCAGATATTCTCTGACAAGGCTCTAATCATCACTGGACGTGTGGTGACAGAAACAAATAGAGAATTTGGAACAACAAGTCAGAAGGTTGTATATTCAAAGCAGACAAAGAGACAATACCTTACGAATCTTGCCAAGTGTTTCGCAAAAAACAAGTGGATACAAGTTGATTTTGACGAAGTGGGCATTGGAGGTGTGGACGGTACTGGTTGCTCTTCTGTGACGCAGTCAAACGTGAACGGGAACTTCTATGGTGTGCGCCTCCATCAGTCATGGAAGTCAACGAACTACTCTGATGAAGGATATGTATTCCTTTTATGGAATTTCTCTAAAGAAGAGGAGCCACAGATTGAGGTAAGGACATGGCAACCGGAAATAGTTAACGGAAAGAAGATTGACGACGATGATATTATCTCTATTGGGGATTTTGAAGAGGATTTGAAGACATTGACTAAATAACAAACAGATGAAAAGAATATTTTTTTCTGCATTCCTCTGTATTTGCTCACTTGCTGCTTCTTCACAAAGTATTGAATGCAAGAAAATATCTACGGAAAAGGCGTCAGATGTTCCAGAGGGAGAGACAGCTGTGAGGTTTGTTTCAAAGCAGGGCAACTGGCTTATAAAACCGCTTGAAAAGAATAATGTTCAAGACAGAGTTGTTGGTGAAGACAATTCTCATACCACTTTCTCATACGAATATCGTGCCGATGTAACGAGAGACAATGAGAGAACGTTCACTATAAGCAAGAAGGGAAGCCCCATCACTCAGCAGGTTGTGGCAAAGAACTTGCGCAGGGGAATGCGTGTTACCTATAGCATTACAGAGATTGCTGACACTCTAAACAGAATTGAGTTGCAGTCGAATGGTGCCATCGGTCTTTATCCAGTAGAAAACAAGGCTTGTGTTGAGATTACAACCACTCTCAATAGTCTGGATGTTTCAACAGGATGGGAAAAGAGTGAAGAAATGACAGATGCTGGAGCTCGCCGAATAACTGTCATCGTAGATGTTGAACAACTAAAAAATAGCAAGAAACAACTCCAGACTCTATCAATGAAAATGTCAGAACTGGAGCAGAAGGGTGACTATCTCGCCATTGAGCCAATACAGAAGCAATATGATGATGCTGAGGCGTGGTATGAATCGCACTCGATAATTCAGCTTGGGGGAACAGGAATAAAGACACTTCCTTTGGAACTCGAAGACTTATCGCAGAAAGAGAAAAGGCGTTATGCTGTTGTTGCTCTGCAGGAATCGTTTGAGGAACTCATCACTAAGGCTAGGCAGATGAAAAAAGAACGTTGCCAGCACCTAGACTACGGTTTCTATGATGCTGCTGTGATTCTTTATGACAAGGCTATAGAACATCGTGATGCACCTACATCACAGCTTGAATCTCTCCGTGACGAGCGAATAGAGATGGCTGAAGCAAGAAAGCTTATCTGGCTCTTAGGCAAGGCTCAGGAGAAAGCTGATGACGCTGAGAAAAAGAATGGCTTTGAATGTGAAGAGGTATATAAACTCCTTACGGCTCGCAATGGCGTGATCGACAAGATAAGAGCTAACCACCCAGATATTCAAGGATTAGAAGAGTTGGAAGCACAGATTACTGCTCGTCTTGAAAAACATCCTATGTACATGAACAAGAAAACTGTGGAGGTGACCTATAAGCGACAGCAGATCTTTGGAAAGGCTGTTGCTGGAAGTGGGTTCTATCAGCCGATTGCGAATCTTGCCATCTATAAGGTGAATACAAGTGGTAAGGTGAAGTCTGACACGCCAAAAACCATTATCGGGCGTGTTAATGGAGATGGTTCTTTTAAGGTGATTCTTCCTGACAATACACAATATATCTATTTTGAAGGCGAGAAGAACTCTCGGTATATCTCTCCAGAAATGACAGATCTTGGAACTATTGTTCTAGGAAAAAAACAATAATATTTTTAAAACGTATTTTTAATGAAAGCATCAAAATTTTTAGCATTACTGATGTGCATGTTCATCGCAATGCCTCTTTCTGTAAACGCAAGGACAGAAAAAAAAGAAAAGAAACCGTATGAGTGGAACTGGGATAAGAAGCTCAGTGGTAATGAAACCGTTGATGGCTATCTGCTTTCTGTGGATAGCTTGTGGTATCAGATAAAAGAGGTGACAGAACTGACGGCAAACTACCAGTTTAAGGTTGATACCCTTAAGGTAAAGGACGAATACTATACTCTGGCATATATGCTCGACAATGAGGGAAACTATATCACACGTGGTACTGTAAATTGGCAGTTCGCTACCGTGACCCTCATGAGTGCTGACATCGCAACAAAGGGGGCTTTAGCTGCTGTGCAGTCTGCTGCTGCTACAGCTTCGCTTCCTGCACTTGGACTCAAGGGACTTTCGTATGCAAAGTATGTAAAAGCAGGACCAAAAATCGTTGGCATGGCAACAACGGGAATAAAGAATATTTGGGGCATCTCGGTTGCTCAGGCGAAACGTTGGAATGCCATGAAGAAAAATGCTATTGAGGACCCTAAATCTACTGGCTTAACCTTCTCAGAAGCACAGATGGAGAAACTAAACAAATGCTGCTATCTTACAAAAATTGACATCACAACTCCAGAAGGTCAGGCAATCAAAGAAATTATGGAGAAAAAAACAGAGGAGCAACTTTCTGCAGAAGAGGCTTTATGCTTAAATAGCCTTGAAACAAAGAATATTACTCAAGAAGACAAGTCAAAATATACTGACAACTTAGACGAGAGTGAACTCGATAAGTTTATGTAGTTAATTATACAAATCGGAGCATAGCCCCTATTTCCAGTGACTATGCTCCATTTTTTTTGTTTATAAGTGGGTGTGCATATTATTTTTATAAATGACTGTGAGTTGAACGGATGCAGCCTATCCAAGTATGATGTTTCTGTCAATAAGGTTGTTTGCTATGGCGTAGAGGGTGAGGCCTGCGAGAGAATGGATTTGCAGTTTCCGAGAGATATTCCTTCTGTGTGTGATAACGGTGTGTATGGAGATGAACAGGTGCGAAGCAATCTCTTTGTTGCTCATTCCCTGCACAAGACACACGATAATTTCTCTCTCGCGTTCTGAGAGCGACTCTGTGGAGTCTACGGAGTTTATTATCTGTGATATCTTTGCGGAGGTATTGTCGGTTTTTACTTTCCTTTCGAGAAGTCGAATGGCAGGAACGAAAACCATATCCTCTACATTGCTGTGGTTGGAGAGCCACTCCTCAACGTTGTAGATATCGAAGAGAGTAGCGGTGAGCTGATTGTTGGTGAGACCATCTTGCGGAAGATATTTAATGATGATATGCTTCAGCTCCTGCAGCTTCGCAGTAGTGTCACTGTGGTTTTTCGAGAAGATGGCAACATTATAGTTTGGGCGCTCCTCACCAGCAAGGAGAGCCTCGACATAAGGGAAGAGCGTTTTCTCTTCGTATTTCATGTGGTGGGTTACGTCTCGTGCATATTCGTCGTATAGTCGCATGATGAGAGATGCGAGGTTGTCGCCTTGCAAGAGTGTCTCCTCGAGTTTTCTTCGGATATTAGGGAGTTGGAAGTCGAGGAAATATCGGTGTGAGGCACGTAGATATTCGAGAAGTGTTGATACAGAGATTTTCTCGTCTGACTCTTTTGGTGTATAGCCGTTGATAAGATAGTTTACCACGGTGAGGAAGGTGTAACTATCCACGCCTTGCTCTATGCACACCTCCTCAACTGTTTTGTCGCCAAACCCCAATCGTATTCCGAATGCGTTCAGCCCCTGCAGCATAGTGTAGTTGTCGCTGATGATATCAATCATCTTATCTTCTGCTTCGTATAGTTTTATCCGTTTCATACTTTCTCTGATTGCACGTTATAAAGAAAGAGTTTAGTGGCATTTTTTTTTGATTCATTTTTTTTCTTTACCACTGTTAGAAAATCGCCACAAAGGTACTTGTTTTTCTTTAATCTTACAATACTTATTTATAGGTATTGCGAATTTTTATTTTTTCTTATCATTACTTACTTGTTGCGATTCCTTGATTGTCAAATCATTATAATATGCTATTGGAGGCACCAGAAGTGCACTTCTAATACATATTTCTTAGTATTGTGCGGATAGTAAAAAAGCTGTAATTTTGCAGCCGCATTTACAGAACTGTGAAAATAAATATACAGAAACGATATAAAAACAAGAACAAAATTATTATGAACGTAACGATCAAGAGAAAAGTATTGGCAGCCTGCATTCTATTGCTTGCCACAGATTGTTTTGCAGATAACATTAAGAAAACAGACGGAGCGGAGAACAAAAAGGCAGTTATGGAGGAAAGCACAGAATTCCATGAACACAAGGTGCACAAAAAGACGAGCGATGCGAATATCATTGGTCACGTAAAGGAAAGTGCATCTGGCAACCACCTACCTTATGTCACTGTGCGAATACTTGGAACAACGATAGCCACCGTGACCGACCATACTGGACATTATTTCTTCAAGAACCTCCCTGTAGGGAAGCATACGCTTGAGGTAAGCTTTGTTGGCTACGAGACGGTAGCGAGAGAAGTAACGGTGTCAAAAGACAAGACAATTGAAGAGAACTTCCTTTTGGAGTTTGACAACGTGTCGTTAGAAGAAGTTGTGGTGTCGGCAAACAGAAGTGCCACCCGTCGTCGCCTTGCACCGAATTTGGTTAGTGTGGTGGGGGCAAAGCTTTTTGAGACCACTCAATCAACATGCCTGGCAGAAGGTCTTAACTTCCAGCCGGGGGTGCGTACAGAAGACGACTGTCAGAACTGTGGCTTTGCACAAGTGAGGATAAACGGTCTTGATGGCCATTACTCACAGATACTCATAGATTCCCGACCGGTCTTCTCTGCCTTGAATGGTGTGTATGGCTTGGAACAGATTCCAGCGAACATGATTGAGCGTGTAGAGGTGGTGAGAGGTGGTGGCTCTGCCTTGTATGGAGCATCTGCAATTGGAGGCACCATAAATGTAATCACGAAAGAGCCTCTTCACAATACTGTTGAAGTAGGTCATACGATTATGAATATCTCTGGTAGTGGTAGTTTCGACAATATCACCACTGCTAACGGAGCAGTGACAACCGACGACCATCGTGCCGGCATTTATGTTTATGGGCAGAGCAGAAACCGACAATCTTACGACCATGATGGTGATGGCTATACAGAGCTTCCTCTCATGCGCAACAAGACCATTGGCTTTAACTCCTTCATGCGCATCTCTCCGACACTGAAACTGAATGTCCAGTATCATGGCATCAACGAATTCAGAAGGGGTGGAAACAATTTAGAACAACCAGCACATCTCGCAAACGTTACAGAACAAACAGAGCATGAGATTCACGGTGGAGCTGCCAGCCTCGATTATTTCAGTCGCAATTCCCTGCATCACGCAAATGTTTATTTTTCTTTCCAGCATACAGATAGAAACAGCTATTACGGAGGAATTGCCTCTGGCACAGAAGAAGAGATAGAAGCGGCAGGAAAGGCATATGGAAAGACAAAGGATATGACGTGGGTAGCAGGAGGACAGTATGTTTTTGATATTCCTCGCCTCCTTTTCATGCCTGCTTCTTTCACTGCAGGAATAGAGTATAATCGAGATGCTTTGACTGATGTTATTCTTGGCTATGACCGCCATCTCAACCAAACCACACATATTAGTAGTGTCTATGTTCAGAACGAATGGAAGAACAAAATGTGGAGTTTCCTTTTAGGAGGGCGTGTTGACAAGCATAATCTCATTGACCATGCCATCTTTAGTCCGAGAGTGAACATAAGATACAATCCTACGGAGAATATCAATCTCAGAGCAACATGGTCTGGTGGCTTCCGTGCTCCTCAGGCATTCGATGAAGACCTTCATGTGGGAGTAGTGGGAGGAGAGCGACTCGTAACTGTTCTTGCCGATAATCTCAAGGAAGAACGCTCAAACAGTTTCTCTCTTTCTGCTGACATGTACAGAAAGATTGGCGTATTGCAGGCAAACCTCCTACTTGAAGGCTTCTACACCAAGCTCGACAATATCTTCGCACTCCGTCAGCTTGCCGATAAAGACAGTCAAGGGAATATTGTTCAAGAGCGGTATAATGCCTACGGTGGTTATGTTGCCGGAGTGAATATCGAGGGTAAGCTTGCCTACGGTCAGAAGATGCAGGTGCAGGGTGGTGTGACACTCCAGCGAAGCCGTTACGATGAAGCAGTTGTCTGGAATGAGGAGGTTCCAGAGGATGCTGTCAGGGATATTCTGAAGAGTCCGGATTTCTATGGATACCTTGCGGCTACATTCACTCCAGTGAAGCGTCTCTCCCTCTCTGTTACAGGTAATTACACGGGCAGAATGCTCATTGGACATAATGCTGGCTCGGGGGTTGAGAAGCCGACATTGGTGAAGACTCCATCTTTCTTTGCTGTCAACGCACAGATAGGATATACCCTTCCTGCTGTTTCTGGTATGAACATAGAGTTCACGGCTGGTGTAAAGAACCTTTTCAATGAGTATCAGAAAGACTTCGACCAAGGATGGGATCGTGATTCAAACTATATCTATGGCCCTTCCACTCCACGAAGCGTTTTTCTTGGTGTGAAGATAAAGTATTAAGGTGAGGCCTAAACCATATAGGGGCGACAGAGTTAAAGTCCTGTAGGGACGACATAGATTAGGATAGAGTTTCATAACCTGTAGGGGCGACCAACCTCAACCTCGAGACAACACCTTAACACCTTAACACCTTAACACCTTAATTCTTCCACCTAAGCACAATAAGAAATACTCAAAAAAATGCTTAAAAGAAGAGGAAAATCTTGCTTATTAAAATAATATTTTATACTTTTGCACCGAAATATAAAATGACATTTTAATATTGTATGATAAACAAAGCTCTACTCAAGCAGATTCTTCTTGATAATCGAAAGGAGATTGAAAGCTATAATATAGTCCATAGAGACATTGTCACCGAGGGTTTTAACTGCTATGTTTTCGTGGGTGTTCGCAGGGCTGGCAAGTCCTTCGTTCTCTACGAAAAAATGCAGCAATTACTTCGTGAAGGACATGGATGGGATGAAATGCTCTATCTTAGCTTTGAAGACGAGCGACTGGTAGGCTTCACCTATGAAGATTTCAACGCCATCCTCGAATGCCACATTGAAATGACCGGCAATGACAATCCGATGCTATTCCTTGATGAGATTCACAACATCGATGGATGGGAAAAGTTTGCCCGTCGTATGGCTGACAGCAAACGGACGGTTTGGATCACTGGTTCAAATGCTAAGATGCTCTCCAAGGAGATAATGACAACCCTCGGTGGTCGTTATATCCCAGTAGAGGTTTATCCTTTCAGTTTCAAGGAATACCTTCGCTCACGAGATATTCCATACGACGAGCAGACGCTGTTGAGTACCACTGGCAAATCATTGTTCCTGCGTGAATATGCGGAATACCTGAACTGGGGTGGATTGCCAGAAAGCGTAAACCTTACAGTAAAGAGAAGTTACCTGAGCAGTGTTTATCAGAAAATATATCTGGGTGATATTTGCGCAAGGAACAAGATCAGCAACCCTAACCTCTTGCGCTTGATGATTAAGAAGATGGCAGAGAGCGTGAAACAGCCACTCTCCTATTCCAGAGTCACCAAAATTCTATCAAGTGTAGGTGGAAAGATTACCATACCTACTACGAGCAGCTACATTGAATACTGCGAGGACGCATGGCTCTTGCTAAGATTGCACAATATTAGTGCTGCCTTTGCTGAACGTGAAACGAACAGCAAGTACTATTTCATAGACAACGGTTTGTTGAGTCTTCTCCTGGTTGACCCGACAACGACTCTTCTGGAGAACATTGTCGCTCTTTCACTTTTCCGCAAATATGGAAATGACAAGGATAACGAACGAGTGTTCTTCTATAACCAGAACGTGGAGGTTGATTTCTACGTCCCGGACGATGAACTTGCCATACAGGTTTCTTACTCCATAGAGGGATCAGACGCGACTGAGAAACGTGAGGCGAAAGCTCTGCAGAAGTTGCCAAAAGCCTTGGCTTGCAAACGAAGAGTGATCATCACCTACGATGAAGAAAAGACCATTGAAGATGAATATGGTGTGATTGAGGTTATACCATGTTGGAAATGGTTGATCCAACAATAATAACAATTAATGACAAATGCAGTTCAAGAAATAATTTGGGAGCCTCGAGACAAGACCTTAACACCTTAATTCTTCTAACCTAAGCACACCGAGCCTCGAGACAACACCTTAACACCTTACCACCTTAACACCTTACTTTCTTGCTATGTCGCCCTTACTTTGGCTGTGAACAGGGGATTAGGCTGGAAGCCTATACTTTGAGTAACCGTGGGCAAAGCCCTCGGATTACATAGCAAAGGATGCCACGAATAGCGTTCTTTGCCCATAATTGACTTCTGAGTTTTGGTTAGCAGATTAGTCTTTTAGCTCTATAATGAAGCGAGTGCCCTGCCTGTATTCCTCGTCAAGACGGAGGAGACCATTCAGCTTCAATGCCATGAGACAGCAGGTTGGGTAGGTGAGTCCATCGCCCTCTGTGAGGTCTACAATCTCTGAGAATGCCGTGAAGAGCGACTGTCGTTTCTCTTCAGCAAGCTTCATTCCCACCACAGTGATGAGGAAATGTCCCGTATGCGGATTCCTCTTCTTGAATTCGAGCGTTATGCGCTCCACATTATTGTTTTTACTTGCCTCGCGCACAATTCCGAGCACAATGGTAGAAAGTGCTTCTTCATTTGTGGAGAATGTTATTGGCTGAGAGTTGAAGGTGACGTTGACTCCCGCCTTCACCATCTTCTTCGCTTCTGTTGCCATCTTCTCGCAGAACTGTCCCATGTTCTTGCTCGAGAGTTCGTAGTGAGAATCTCTTGACTGCTCAAGAGACATATAGTTCTCTATGCTTGCCATAAAGGTTTGAAGAGCCTTTATCTGTCGCTTTGTGTCGCCTGCCTCCATGGCATCAAGAGAAGGACGAATCTGCTTACTGATATTATTCAGGAACATATTCTTCTGAGCATTGTTACTGTCAGAGAGGCTAAGGCTCGCCTTCAACTGCTTTATCTGCCTTACGTTCTTGAACATAAGGAGAACAAAGAATCCGAGGGCAAGACAGAGACCAACAGCAATGACAATAAGGATGACGATAAAAACCCATTGAGCCGTGATCTTTGTAGACTTGCTCTCTATATCTTCCTGAGCAGCAGTATATTGTTCTTTTAAGGTCTTTAGCTCATTGGCTGCCTTTACATTGTTTATTGAATCTGTCCAAGCATTATACATCTTGTTAAGCATCTCAGCCATGAGGTTGTTCTTCTCCTGCTTTGCCTTAGAAATCATCTCTGTGAACACCTTTTCCTTTCCAGTATCGTCCTTTCCACCAGCATGCATGTTGAACACCTCCTTGTAGCAGGTTACTGCCTGCGAGCTGTTTCCGTTAGAGAGCAGGAAGCCCGCCTTCTTCATGAGCATATCCTCAATGACGGCACTTTTACCGCTCTGTCGAGCGTATGTCTCCATGAGAGCGAGACTATTCTTGCATTCCGCCATTTTATTTATTCTGTAATAGAGACGGAATCTCTCTTTTGCTACAAGGTAGTGGAGGTCAGGATTTCCCTGTCCAATCATAGTGTCGAGTGCTCTGCAAGTAGCAAAAGCCTCGCGCCATTCTCTGTTTTCTGACTGTCGTATACTTGTCTGAATACCGTTTTCCACACTCTGTCTGAGGTTTTGTGCAGAGACGGTAAGAAGATTGCATAATACGAATAGAATGAGTATTGCTTTTTTCATATTGTGATGTATAAAGGGTTCTGGTTGAGTGCTTCTTTGCACGATGGAAAAAGGGAGTGTCGCTTGGAAACGGTGCCCGTCTTTGATTTTCGAGTGCAAACTTGTCCATAGGACTCGCACGAAGGGAATAGGGAGCGTCGTTATCAAGCGGAGCGAAGCGTCGCTTGGAAACGGTGCCCGTCTTTGATTTTCGAGTGCAAAGTTAACAAACAATTTTTAAATAAAAAAATATTTACTTTATAAAAAACATAAAAAAATTTGCATGCTAAAAGAAAATAGCGTATTTTTGCATCTGTGAACCACAGAATGCTATTTTGAACCATAGAAAGAGATGATTGAAGTAATACGATATAGCAGTTTTTGGAAGGAAGACTGGGATGCTTTCGTCAAGAAATCAAAAAACGGAACCTTTCTTCTTCTCCGCGATTATATGGACTACCATTCCGACCGTTTTGAAGACTGCTCACTCATGTTTCGTGACGAGAAAGGAAACATACAAGCTCTCCTTCCCGCCAACAGATGCGGAGAGTGTCTCTCCTCTCACAACGGTCTTACCTATGGCGGACTTCTCACCGATGACCATATCACCACCACCACCGTTCTTTCCGCTTTTCAAGCACTGAAGGCATGGATGAAGGAAAATGGTCTTCGGGTGTTGAGATACAAGGCAATACCTTATATATATCACAAGGTGCCAGCAGACGAAGACCTTTATGCTCTCACCCAGTGCTTCCCAGACATAAAAATAGAAGCGCGTGATATCTCTACCACGGTGACGTTACAGACACCTCTCCCTTGGAGAGAACTAAGACGTCGAGGAGTAAGGAAGGCGGGGAGGAATGGAATAGTGGTGGTGGAGTCTGATGACTTCAACGCTTTCTGGAAGATTCTTGACAGAAACCTTTCAATGAAATACGGCACACACCCTGTTCACAGCCTTGAAGAGATATTGCTTCTCAAGCACAGATTTCCTGAAAAGATTCGCCTCTTCCTTGCTATGAAGGGTGAGGAGGTTCTGGCAGGAGTGCTTATGTACGATGCGAATGACACTTGCGTTCACAGTCAGTATATCTCATCTACTGAGGAAGGAAGGAGTCAAGGTGCCTTAGATGCTGTGTTCTATCATCTTCTAACCTCTGTTTATACCCATGAGCGGTATTTTGATTTCGGAAAGTCTACAGAAGGCGACAGTAGTTCACTCAATGCTCATCTCATCTTCCAGAAAGAAGGCTTTGGCGGTAGAGGTGTCTGCTATGATATTTACCTTATGAGTGTAGACAATTGAAAACATAATAAAACAACACCTGATTAGAAAACAACTATATATATGTTAAGGAAAATAAGAATTTTTCTCGCAGCAATATCCTTTCTTTGCTGCACGCTACTCTTTATGGATTTCACAGGGACGGCAAGCAGCTATTTTGGCTGGATGGCGAAGATACAGTTTCTTCCGGCTGTTTTGGCACTGAATGTTTTTGTTGTTGTGGCACTGCTCGTTCTCACCCTATTGCTTGGGCGAGTGTACTGCTCTGTTGTCTGCCCCTTAGGAATTTTTCAAGATATTATTGCGTGGGTAAGGCGCAGAATTGTGAGGAAGAAATACTCTTTCTCTCGTGAGAAGAAATGGTTGAGAAGAGTTTTACTCCTCATGTTCATAGTCTCACTTGCGCTTTCTGCAACAAGCATACTGGCTAAGCTGATTGAACCGTACAGTGCCTTCGGAAGAATAGCCTCTAACCTCTTTGCCCCAATATGGCAATGGGGAAACAATGCTCTTGCTGCAGCTGCAGAGAGTGCCGACAGCTATTTGTTTTATAGCACAGAAGTGTATGTAAGAAGTGGTGTTACGCTTGCTGTTGCTGCCGTTTCATTTGTGGTGGTGGTGGTTCTCGCATGGCGAGGAGGTAGAACATATTGCAATACGGTTTGTCCTGTAGGCACTCTCCTTGGGTTCTTCTCACGGTTCGCTTTGCTGAAGCCTGTCATTAATGCAGAGAAATGCATAAACTGCAAGGCGTGTGAAACGAAGTGCAAGGCATCGTGTATTGACCTTGCCAACAATAAGATTGATTACAGTCGTTGTGTGGCATGTATGAACTGCATTGACGCTTGCAGGAAAGATGCTCTCACATACTGTCTTAAAAAGAAGGCGAAGAATGAAAAGGAAGTAGGAAAGAGAGAAGAAGAACAGCCAGAGAATGCATCACGACGGTCGTTCCTGATAACCTCTGCAACCCTTGCTGCTACTGCTGCTATAAAGGCACAGGAGAAGAAAGTGGATGGAGGACTGGCTGTTATAAAAGACAGGAAAGAGCCTGATAGAAAGAGCCATATAGTGCCGCCAGGAGCAAGGGGCGTGCGCCATTTCGCTCAACATTGCACCTCCTGCCAGCTTTGTGTCTCTTCTTGTCCAGAGCATGTCCTCGTGCCTTCTGGCAACCTCCATCGTTTCATGCAACCAGAGATGAACTACGACCGTGGCTATTGTCGTACGGAGTGCACTCGTTGCTCAGAAGTCTGTCCAAATGGTGCTATCATGAAGCTCACAGAGGAGGAGAAGTCTTCTGTTCAGATTGGGCATGCAGTATGGATAAAGAAGAACTGTGTTGTGGTGACAGATGGAGTAAGATGCGGAAACTGTGCTCATCATTGTCCAGTGGGTGCCATTACCATGGTTCCTCTTCGTGCTGACGATGAAGAGTCTCCTATGGTTCCGGCAGTGAATACAGAGCGTTGCATTGGTTGTGGTGCCTGTGAGCATCTCTGTCCGGCACGACCATATTCTGCAATATATGTCGAGGGACATGAGAGACATCGTGAGATATAAACAGTATATCCACCTACTAAACACCCTACTTAACAATGAATAAAATTCAAGAATTATGGATAGAAGAGAATTCCTGAAACGATTAGGACTCGGAACAGCCGTAGTAGCAACTGCTGGAGCATGCGGAAGAGGCAAACAGGAGGCTGAGAGCGGAACAGAGGCAGGACCCGTGCCTACAGACAAGATGACATACAGACAGTTCACAGAAACGGGAAACGACAAGGTTTCAATACTTGGATATGGCTGCATGCGGTGGCCTACAATTGATGTGGAGGAAGGTGAAGAGCCAAAGATAGATCAGGAGGCGGTAAACAAACTTGTTGACTATGCCTTAGCTCATGGAGTGAACTATTTCGATACTTCTCCAGTATATGTCCAGGGACTTTCTGAGAAGGCTACTGGTATCGCTTTGAAACGACACCCTCGAGAGTCGTATTTTATTGCCACAAAGCTATCGAACTTCTCTGAGTGCTCTCGAGAGAACTCTATTGCCATGTATCGGAAGTCGTTTGAGGAACTACAGACTGATTATATCGACTATTACCTCCTTCACGCCATCGGTGGAGGAGGAATGGAGAGATTCCGTGAACGGTATGTTGATAACGGCATCATGGACTTTCTCTTGGAAGAGAGAAAGGCGGGAAGGATACGCCATCTGGGATGGTCGTTCCATGGCTCTAAGGAGGTTTTCGATGAGATGCTCTCACTTCATGAGAAGTACTGTTGGGACTTTGTGCAGATACAGTTAAACTATGTTGATTGGCATATTGCAAAAGGAAGTGGAATAGGGGCGGAATATCTTTATAAAGAATTAGAAAAGAGGAATATACCTGTGGTGATTATGGAGCCTCTGTTAGGTGGTAGGCTTACGAAACTCCCCGACTATATCCTCTCTCTCTTGAAGCAAAGAGCCCCTGAAAGGAGTGCCGCTTCTTGGGCATTCCGATTTGCTGGTAGTCCGAAGAAGGTTCTCACGGTATTGAGTGGCATGACTTACCTTGAGCATCTGCAAGATAATATACGCACTTATTCTCCTCTCGAGCCTGTTTCAGAGGAAGAGGAGGCGTTCCTTCTTGATATTGCAAAGAAGATAGACGAATATCCCACTATTCCTTGCAATGACTGTAAGTATTGTATGCCTTGCCCTTATGGCATAGACATTCCTGCTAACCTCCTTCACTACAACCGTTGTGTGAATGAGGGAAATGTGCCAGAATACACTCAGGATGAGAACTACCGTCGTGCTCGTCGTGCATTCCTTGTAGGTTACGACCGTCGTGTTCCAAAGGCTCGTCAGGCTGACCACTGCATCAGTTGTGGAAGGTGTGTGGAGCATTGTCCGCAGGAGATAGAGATTCCTAAGGAGTTGAAGCGAATAGACGAAATCGTGGAGCGTTTGAAGAGAAACGGAAAGATGACAAAACGTCAACCCATAATTAATAACATTTAGACGGTGGGAATTAATAGAACCCACCTTAATAAAGGTGAGAATTAAAAGAACCCACCGAAACAGTATATATAATAAGGAATAAAATGTTTGGATTAGGATTTCAAGAGCTTTTGCTCATTGTGCTCGTGGTGTTGTTGTTCTTCGGAGGAAAGAAGGTTCCGGAGATGATGAAAGGATTGGGAAAGGGTGTCAAAAGCTTCCGTGATGGTATGAATGGAAAGGAAGACGAAAAGGCTACCGACACTCATGAAAAAACAACAGGAACGACAGATGAGGGAGCGAGATAACTTCCAGGAACTGGAAGGCGCAATCACTGGCAAAACCGAGGAAACCACAACTGTTAGGGGCGAGGAGATGACCTTCTGGGATCATCTTGATGAACTCCGGGGAAGTATAATTCGTATGCTCGTAGCGGTTGTTGTCGTTTCCTGCGTTGTCTTTTTCTTTAAAGAAGAGGTGTTTGGGGTGGTTCTCGCGCCTTCTCACAATACCTTTGTAACTTACGAACTCTTCGACCGACTCTCTGTCTTTTTTTCTGGAGAAAGGGAGTCGCAGATGGCACCTATGGCGGTGAGACTCATAAATACTGGTCTTGCCCAACAGTTCATGTTGCATGTGAAGGTGTCTCTATATGTTGGCATGCTACTCGCGTCGCCATATATTGTTTATCTACTCTTCCATTTCATTTCTCCAGCCCTTTACAACCGTGAACGGAAGTATGCCCTACGCATTGTGGGCTCGGCATATGTCATGGCTTTCGCTGGAATGCTCTTGAGCTATTTCCTTATTTTTCCACTTACCTTCCGCTTTCTTGGCACTTACCAGATTAGTGAGGTGATAGAGAATACGGTCACTATAGAGTCGTATATAGACACAATGCTCACACTATCTCTTTCACTCGCTGTCGTTTTCGAGATTCCTATTGTCTGCTGGATTCTCGGAAGGCTTGGTGTGCTCTCTGCAGCAATGATGAGGAAGTTCCGGCGACACGTCATTGTTGCAGTATTGATTCTTTCTGCTGTGATAACGCCCACGGCAGATGCCTTCACCATGCTACTTGTAGCATTACCGATATGGCTCCTTTACGAACTCAGCATATTCATTATTCCCTCAAAAAAATCTGTTTAAGCGAGGAAAATCTGAGTTGTACATGTGTATGCTAAAAATCAAGCATTTTCTGGCGTATAGCTCCAATTTCAATTCATATAATACTTTGCATAACGATAATCTTATCATGTAAGAGCTTATGTGAAACGCACAGTAACTTCTATAAAGAAGAAGCATTAGTAGTCTTTATGGAGAGTACCTTTGATAAAGAAGAGACAGAGAAAAAGCCCTCATACTAATGCGTACGAGGGCTTAGATAACTCTTTTCTTGTTTTAAACTCGTTGGATAAGAATTAGTTCAAATAAGCAGTTTCTTTTTTGCGGACAACAATATTTTTTTTATTAATCATGTGCGCTTAATTGTTTTACTCCACCTACTCGAAAGTAATAAGAACAGTTCCTCCGTATTGTGAAAGGTCTGCCCAGAAAGCTTGTGCTGACGGACCATTCAGGTCTGTGGTGTTCACCTTATTGCGCACGGAAGGAATAACCTTTAGGAGTGAGATTCCGCTCTCTGGAAGGGTGTAGAGGATATGGTCTCTGCCGTCACGAGGCTGGAAGACGCCAATATAATCTACAACTCCATCACGGTTCTCTGCATTTGCAATAGCAGCCTGTCCGAAAGTACCCTGAGGCTGGAGAGTAATCTTTCCCTCCGTGGTGTGAAGGGTCATCCAAGAACAGTTTGCGAAATAGCCCTTGAACTCCGGATATTCAAAAGACTCGCCCGGAATAGGGTCGTTATAGTCATTTGCCCAATATCCGTACTGTGGACCGTGAAGTCTGTTCTGCCATACACGGTAAGGACCGTCTCCCACCCATTCTTTTCTCTTCACATTCTTCTCTGGGTAGTCGAACATTACACCCATCTCATCTACTACGCCACCAAAGGTATAGCGATAATCAAGAGCAACAGAGCCATCAGTCTTAAAGGTCCACTGTGCCTTGTCTAACTGACCAAGCTTGTAGTTCGCAACAATAATTCCTGCTTTCTCGTCGATTGTGAAACCAGCGAACTGACCTTGCTCTTCGTAATTTGTATATTCGGTCTTTTTCTTCTCCGCTTCTGGGTCGTCATGGTTGTAGAACTGGTCCATAGAGCGGTCAGAACGGCGTGCAGCAATAAACTTCGGGCCATCGAGATGAAAGGTGTTCTTTCCTGCCTTCACCTCACGAAGTGTACCTGTTTTCTTGCAGAATGTGTAAATCTTTCCTGCTGCAGTAACAGAGAGTGCCTTATCGGTTTCAGAAACAGAGAAAGCAACAGGTGCTTCTTCTGGAGAAAGCATTGTCTTCTTGCGTACAGAATGCATGCTCCATGTAAAGAGTTCCTCACCACGGTTGTCGATTACTGTCACCTCAAGGATATCAGCATTGTCATATCGTGGAAGGGCGAGTGTTCCGTGTCCGTGCGGAGCAACATCAGGACCTTTCAATGTTCCCGTCTTCACCGTCTCTACTTTGTTGTTTCCAGGAAGAGGCATGTTCTTATATGCATATCGGAAAGAGCACTGGTTAAGATTAAGGAAGTCGTATCTGTTGTCGAGAAGCAAGGAGGCTGTATCAAAAGCACTGTCAAGGTTTGTAATCTGAATAGGGCACCAGATTTCCTTTACTGTGAAGAAAGAGCCTTCCTTCTCTTGATGAGGACCAATAATTCCGTCTGCACCGAAATTTCCTACATTGTCTATCACACCATCCATATCAACACGCTTCACACCTTCATCCTGAAGGTCCCAAAGGAATCCACCAGCACAGCGAGGAGCCTTTCGCATCATTACCCAATAGTCGTAGAGTCCAGCACCATGACCTCCATCATAAAGTCCGTGGAGAAACTCCGTAGGCATGGTAATCTCTGGTTTTCTCAGCAGCACCTGTGTCTCACCCCAGGATCTGTAGTGCTTTGTCTCCATGCCATGCATATTTCCCCAAGGGTATAGCACTGTTCTCTTCTGAAGGTCATACTCATGAAAAAGTGGATCGAGCTCCATATTAAAGCCACCTTCATTTCCGTTTGCCCAGAAGATAACGGAAGGATGATTCTGGTCACGGTATATCATGCTCTGCACGAGCTTTGTGCCATTGATGGTATTGTGATGCTTGTGCCACCCCGGCTGTTCGTTTATAACATAAAGTCCGAGGGAGTCGCAGATATCAAGAAACTCTGGGTCGGCAGGGTAATGAGAGAGACGAACAGCATTCATGTTCATCTCGCGAATAATATTTACATCTTCAACATTCTTCTCATAAGAGAGGGTACGACCAGATTCTGGTCGGAAAGAATGCCTATTCACGCCCTTGAACATTATCTTCTGTCCATTGATATACACACCATCGTTACGGCGAACCTCTATGGTGCGGAATCCGAACTTCTGGCGCTCACGATGTAGGGCCTTTCCTGTTGCATCAGAGAGTGTGTAAATAGCTTCGTATCGTGAAGGAGTTTCAGACGACCATGCCTTTACATTCTGTACTACAAAGTCAAAAGAAGCATTGTCACTGCTACTGGTGGTAGAAGACTGCTTTGCCACTATCTTGCCAGTTGCGAGGTCTTTTATTTCCAGAGAGACACTTCCATTTTGTACAGGGCGATTAAGATATACGTTTGAGATGAAGCGCCCGTCATGACGCGCATCAATAGCAACACGATGGATATTCCTTGCTGGCTTAGAGATGATATATACAGGACGAATGATGCCACCGAAGTTCCAATAATCTGCTCGGCGTTCTGCCATATTCACAGCATCCTCCTCCGACTCTTTGTTTACAGTAACCTCAATGCGATTCTTCTTACTTCCAAAGAAGATACGGTCAGAGACATCATAGAAGAACGGATTGAAACCGCCCTTATGCTTCGTACCTGCCTTTCTCCCGTTTATCTCGCAATAGGTGTCTGTCATGCTTGCCTCAAAACAGAGAAGAATCTGGCGACCCTCCCATTCTTTCGGCAGTTGGAACTCATACTTGTATTTTCCCGTTTCATTGGCAATGCCTTCAGGGCGTGCCTTCCCATAGAAGCGCATTCCATACTGATAGGTTCCGAAGCCCTGCAATTCCCAGCACGACGGCACTCCAATCTTTGTCCATTTACCAGAATTGCGTCCATCGGTGCACATAAAGTCCCATTGCACCATATCGTCGCAGCCATGACCGGACAGATACTTACGTTCTGTATCAATACCACTCTGTGCCGAGGCATTGAGAGTGAAACAAGCAGCAAAAGCGAGCATTGCTCCCTGAATGGTTTTCTTGATTTTTTCTTTCATTAATATGTTCTTTAAGGTTTATTATTCTGTTTTGTCTGTTTTCATTATTAATGAGGGAACGAATCTTCCCCGGTGTCAGAAGAACAGCATTGTGTCATATTCTTTTGACATGTTTCCTATTCTTTTGACATTGGAATGGTCTGCAAAGCATAGGCAGGTTCTATTGTAACCTTCTCTTCATCGAGTTTAGAGGCATCAAGACGGAAGACATCTATGAAGAAGTCGTAGACAGCCTGACGTTTATTCTTTCCGAAGTCATGACGTTCGTTTGGAAGATGAACATTACGAACATTTATATCTGAACCATAGAAGTTCCATATCCTCTGGAGATAAGGAAACTCTAACTGAGGAACAGAAGCTGTCCAGTCGCCACCGTCACTGACCACAAGCACAGGCTTTGGCGCCATCATAGCAAGTAGTTCAGGATTGCATGTTCCTCCTGCTGAGAGATGAATAGGCTTTCCACTTTCGCAAGGGCATCCACCATCAAAATGTGAGGCAAGGCTTACGACAGGTGCGGCTGCTGTAAAACGTTCATCAAGAGCAGAAAGCAGAACAGTCAGTGACCCACCACCCGAGCCTCCATTAGCGGCAATGCGTTCCGTGTCAATCTCTTTCGCCCTATTCGTCACCATCCAGTCGAGAAGGAGTAACCCGTCCATGGCTTGTATGACGTGTGCTCTGTCTGTACGATGGTTAGGATGTTCACGCTTTGACTCTCCCCAACCATAAAGGTCGTAGCTGACACAAATGGCACCCATTCTTGCTAAGGAAGCAAGTCTCTGCTGCTGATCTTTACGGTATCTTCCATCATAGAAATGACCGTTTGGGCATATTATCAGTGCATGCTTCCCTTTCTTCGCTGGAGAATAGATACTTGCATAGAGATATTCTCCTGGAAGGGTTTCAAGACAGATATTCTGCACGTTATACCCATCATATTTCCGAATCTTTGACATCTGAGGCTTTGCATCCTTTACACAAGAGTCAAGGTAAGAGTCTATCTCCAGACGCTCACGTATTTCCTTCCTCAACAGTTTGCAACGCTTCTCCCACTCTTCCTTGTTATTGTATTTTGCCGAGAGCCAGCGAAGCATCTTTTCTCCATCGGAAGTATGCCTACGGGCATACTCGTACACCTTTAGTTTATAAGTCTTCTTTCCCTGATCCCACCAATTTGCATCGAAATATTTGCAGACATTGTCGAGTGTCTCCTCTATGGAATATGGGCGTATTCTGAAATCAGCGTAAGGAAGTTTCTTTCCTGCAGTATCTATATCGCATTTTATCTTTACCTGAAACAGCTTCTCGATGCTCTTTAGCACATCGCTAAGCGGTTGTTCATATCTCTCACTGTAGTTGTTTTGTGCTGAAGCGCAGAGGGATGCTGAGAAAAATAATGTTATGAATATCTTTTTCATCTTTTAATAGTCGTTGTGAATAATTTTTCTTTTTAATTTCTAAATTATGCACACACTTATGGACAGAAATAATCGCAGGTCATGCCTACTGGTACAGAATATTCAGCCTGCACTTTTCCATTCTCATCTCTATACCAATGTATAGCCACTTTTCCGTAAGGTGTTTCGGTTGACGCCTTCACCCATTTCATATCGCTAACGGGTTGTGGACGGAAGGAAACATGACTACCGTTTATATTTATTCCGGCAAGGGAAGTAAAATGGAAACCATCTATCTGTCCCATCATAAAATGGTTCATGGAAGAGCCGTTGGCAGGGTCCCATTGTTCCGTGAGAGTTGTCATGCCCTGTCTGATCTGAAAGCCATAACCAGGAACATCATAATGGTTCAGCATCTTATATAGAACCTCATGAAGACCTTCCTGACACAGCACCTCATAGAGATATCTGTTGCCCACATCACCCGTTGTAAGACGCCACCCATGACTTTTTATATCCTCCACCAAAGCCTCAACAACCATCTTCCGGTCACTGTCGGCTATTAGTCGGAGATTGAGGGCTATCGCCATTCCTGTCTGTGATTTCAGCAGCTCGTCTGTTCCTAAGTCTCCATGACGTACTCCAAAGGCTTTCTGCCATGCAACCTTTATATCCTCGCTACGCTTCTCCAGGCGTTCCTTATCGTCTGCCTTCCCTAAGTGTGCAGCAATCTCACTCATCATCTTCGTCCAGCGGAAATGGTGTGCGGTGGAAACAAGAGGGACAGAGGTGTTTCGAGAGAATCCGGAACGGAAGTCGCCATAGTCATACCAGTCGCCGAGTCCTTGGCTGAGAATTCCACAGGAGTCGCATTCCGCCAGATAGTCAACATATCTCAGCATTTGCGGGTAGTACTCCTTAAGGAGTGTGTCATCACCATAGTATTGATAGTACATCCACGGCATCATAATGAATGTGCCACCCCATTCTGGCGACTCTGCAAAGACATCCATTCCTGGTCCTTCGAAGACAACATATTCTGGTGCGGTAGTAGGCACTGAGCCGTTTGACCTCTGTGCATCAGCGATATTCCTCACCGTTTGTGCTGCAAATCCTGTAAGGTCGTAGTTCATGAAAAGTCCGGGACCATTCAGCCAATCTTGCTCGAGCCATCCTAATTTCTCACGATGTGGGCAGTCAGTAAACACACTCTGCATGTTCGACCTTGTAGCTTTATCTATAAGCTCGTGAGTACGGTTTACGAGGTCATTGCTGCATTCAAACTCAGAAATCTTCCGTGCAGAATTATGAACAAAGCATGCCTTTACGTCTGTGAGAATAGGCAGTTCATCTTCAGAAGAAGTGCTAATGCCATTACTGCCAGCAGAAGATTTTTTGACTTTACTGCCAGCGGAAGAAACATCTACAACATTCATTGTCTTTGCCAAAGACTCACCAAGAGCCGCACCTTCTATCTGCATATATCTAAATCCGTAGTAAGAGAATCGAGGGCGGTAAGTTTCTTCTCCATCACCTTTTAAAATATAGGTATAGCAGTGCTGCCTACCAGTCATTCTTTGATTGCAGGCACCCTCTGGGGTTAGAGTTTCAGAGACGTAGACAGTAACCTTCTGACCTGCCTTGCCCTTTACGGTTATCTCTGGAATGCCTGACATGTTCTGCTGCATGTCGAGAACGAATGTTCCAGAAGGTATGGCATGCTTTGCTATCTTCTCAGCCTTCTCCCTATCATCTTCTGACAGGAACTTGCAGGATACCGGAGAGTATTTCTTCATAATCTTCACTGGCGGTGCCTGCTGTGCTCTGAGTATTCCTTTAGGACCTTCCTGCAGAACTACAGGCTGCCATTCTTTAGAGAGTCTCGCATCGTAATCTTCTCCACCATAGATGCTGTTCAGAGTAATCTCAGACAGAGAATATTTCCAAGTAGTATCTGTCACAATTTCCTCTTTCTCCCCATTCTCATAAAGAATTTCCATACGTAGTTTCAAGGTAGGAGGACCAAAACTTATTCTAAGCTTATGGTATCGCCCACCCTGTTCGTTATAAAATCCATTTCCGAGCAACACCTCAATGTTGTTGTCTGAATTTCTTCCTGTTTTCAAGAGTTCGGTGACATCATAAGTGTTGTAATAGACCGTCTTGTCGTAATCACTCCAGAGCGGAGCAAACTCACTGTCACCAACCTTCTTACTATTCAGCGTTAGCTCATAGAACCCCAAGCCACAGACATTCAAGAGTGCCTTACGGATTTTTCCACCTTTTGTAGCAAACGTCTTTGAAACATATATCGAACGGCGGGAGAGAGGATTAGCAGCCTCCCAAAGATGTAGTGCATCTTTAAGGCCCTTTCCTGTATATTTCCTTCCTTCTGGGGTCTTTGCATCTGCCTTGGTGATAGCTCCTATCCATACTGCTTTTCCAAAGGCCTGCTGCGGTGATTGCATAATGAGAGTTGCTGGTTGACTCCATTCTGACTGCTTTCCGTCACTTCCCCAAACCCTCACTTTCCACTTGTATTCTCCTGCAGGAATGTTAACCCTGATATGTTGCGACTCACCACTCTTTACCTTCTTTGTATCAAGCACGGTCTTTCCATTTTCAGCAGAAGAAAGAAGTATCTGATATGCTTCCTGTTTCTCGCCTTTCTTGTCAGAAACCATCTGCCATCCTAATCTTGGCGTTTCTTCTGTCACCACCAAACCATCTCGCATGTTGCATGTTGTCTTTGTTACAGTCAGCTTTGCACTGGCATTGACAGAGACAAGAAGGAGTGCAACCGATAATATTCTGTTTATCTTCATAGTATTATAAAACTTTTTTCTTGGAAGAAAAGAGACTATTCCTATAGCTTCACGGTAAGTTTCTCTATCTTCCCACTATGTGCTTTCTTCACACCGTTAACAAAGACAGTAAGCCCCTTGCCCTGATGGTATTTCATACCAGTAGCATCATAAAGCACAGTGATGTTCATGCCGTGATATAGTACGTTGTCAAGACAGAAATACGACCATTTGCCTTCTGGAACAAGAGGATTAACCACGAGAGTATTGTCTTTCTGAGGGAGAATACCACAGAGTCCAATAATCATCATATCGTTGAAGGTAGAATGGTTGTAATAACGAGAGCGCTCTTGGTCACCCTTCAACCAATATCCTGTCACCTCGTCAAGATACTCTCCAATATACGGTTTTCCTCTCATATGTTGAGACTGTACGTATTTCTCCATGTGCATGAAAAGTACATCACGATGTGCAGCGAGTGTGGTATCTTTATCACAAAGGGAATTGATATAATGGATATATCCAGTAAGGGTTTGAGAAGTTGCGAAAGGCCATACGGCACCGTCCCACTCACACTGTCCTACACCGTGAGTGCGGAACTCTGGATGCCTTCTCTCTGCTGTCGTGACTCCGTAAGGAGCATTGAATCCCTTTTCATCGGAAAGTTGCGCCCATGCCACACCATATTTGTTATTGTCTATCGGCATCTTCATATACCAAGGCATAAAGCCAATGGCTTCACGGACATTTGCACTAGAATCTCCACGGTGTGTCTCAAAGAACTGATGGCGCTCGTTCCAGAGCTTCTCGGTAATGAGATTGAAAAGAGTGTCAGCCTTTAGCTGGTATTCCTTTGCTTTCTCTGAATTGCCAGCAAGAGTAGCCACTTCACTGATTGCCTTCGCCGACCCATAGAGATAACTGTTTATTGACGGACGAGCATATTTCTTCTTCCTGCCTCCAGAGATAGTTTCTTCCATGGCGTCTTTTACGTCTTCCTGCCAGATGAGCCCAGAAGGAAGGCGATGGGTATTGAGCCAATAATTGCAGTCAAGTTCCATATCCTCGAGCTGAGAAACAATCCATGCCTTTCTGCCATCAACAAGATACCTTTCCCAAAGGGAAGAAGGCACCCAAGAAGAGTATTTCAGGAACTTCGCCATCATCTTTCCCTCGTTACCGTGATACCATGTATTCACAATACCATCAAGGTATTCCGGATTCCTTAGCCAGCGGCTTTCCCTTACATGATGCCCAACACCAGAAGAGATTAGTTTCCATTTATCAGCGTAGTTTCTCCTTACTAAAAATTCCGTCATAGACCATCCTGCTGGGGTCATCTGGAGATGCTTTCGCAATGTCCACCATCTATACCAGAAGATCTCTTCAAAATTCTTCTGTGAGCATTCAAACAACGGCACATTCTCAGTCATCCATTTCCATGCCTCCGCATTTGGGATATCATGGGCAATATTCTCGTCTTCCATGTTATTGAACCAGTCGACATAATGCTTATAGTCAGCATATTTCAACACCGCTGGCCCGTTCTGCACCTCAGCCTCCATAGGCATTGTCTTGAAATTGGCTATGAAGAACTCTGCTAAACGGTCCTGCTCTCCTGCCTCTGGGAGTATTCCGTCCCAGTCCGCTGGGGTATCTACAGTAGGGTATGTCCTCATAGTGCCTGTTCTAAACATCACTCGTTCAATGCTCTTAACAGGAGCAAAGAACGTTCTTGAACCCTGCTTCTTTCCGTTTACATAGACAGTTGTCTGACGGTTGTCGGCACTAAGTTCTATACGGAGGTGATATTCCTTACCCGGTTCGTAGCTAATAACCTTTCCATAGCGCGCTCCTCCCTTGCTTCTCATCTCACCCTCATTGGTGAGCTCTATTCTTCCACATGCTGTGCCATCTTCATCAAGGAACTCTATCTGCAGCCAGCCATGATCGTTCTGCGAAGCCTTTATGTCAAACTCCACTGCAAGCTCTCTCGTCGCAGGAATCTTTCTCTCCACACGACAATAGTCAAATTTGTCCTTGTCAGACAGCTTCAGCCATTTTCCATCGAGTGCCACAGGTGCCTGCAAAGGAGAATAGATATTCCATTGCTTCAGCTCTGAAAGATGGTGGAAGGCAGAGAAATTGTCGTTGGCATGTGATGTTGCATTGAGGATCACAGGAACAGGAACATGAGCCACCCAAAGGTCTTCTTTGTTCATGGAGTAAGAAAGCCACATGTCTCCATCCTTTGGAGTACCATTACCCTCAAGAATTCCTCTAACATACTGCGGACCGAAAGACTTGTAGTTTCCACCATAACGCATTGGCGGAACCTCGCCGTTAATAAGGTTCAGAGTAGTATAGTTCAAGCCATCAGAAGAAAGCGATATTGCTAATGGCCAACGGAACTCAGAAGGATTATAGACAGTAGCATAAGTGCCGTCAGAAAGTCTCTGCCCCCAGATTTTCGCATTGCTATTCACAAAACCTTTCGCACGCTCCACAGGCTGTTCCCAGGTATTGCCACCATCAGCAGAGATTGTAGTGAGAGCATGTTTCCATAGCGCAACAAGTCTTCCGTCTGGGAGGGTGTAGTCGCAATATGCCTTATAGCCTTTATCCAAAGGAATAATGGCATCTCCTCTGTCAGACTCCTCTACCCATCCCATACGTATTCTTGGATTGGCATATATCTCCGCAACAGCCTTCTTTAGGAATTTATCTCCTTTCTTGTAGTTTGGGAAATCAGTATTTTTCTCATTGAAGCCGTGGTTATAGTATATGAAATAAATCTTTCCTAAAGTTCCGTCAGCCTTTATCTCACGAATAACTCGTCCAATGCCGTTACCATCGTTGTTATGATCTTTCTTGGAAAGGCAGATGCCGTAATAGCCTAAGGCATAGAGACGGTTGTCTTTGGAAACATAGAAACCTTGACGCTGGTGCATAACGGCCTTTATGCCCTTTGCAACAAGACCAGGGAGTTCTTCTTTCGTAAAACCGTCTGGAACGTCATATTCTGGAAACAACATCTCCGGAGCCGACCAAGTATATCCGTCTTCAGAACTTTGTAGAAGGGTATGGCTCGGTGGCACCTGCTCGTCTTTCGGGTCGCAAAGGAAATGTACATAGAACTTTCCATTCCAATAAGCCATCATAGGCTGGTGGTTGTATGTCCACCCATAGCCATTCTCCTTGGAAGGGTATTCTCTATTTGCTCGCATAATCTGGATATTATGCACACCAACAACGGGCGACAATTGTCCATCGTGATGGTTAGGGTTACTCAATTCCGTTCCTGTGAAATGCACTCTGTCTTGTGCATAGACAGAATTGGTAAAAGATATTAAAAAACATGCCACAACGGCTGTTCTCGCAAATTTTGAAAAGCGCATGGTTTCTGTATTCATAGATATTGTTTAAGAGTTTTCTGCAAAGTTATAAAAAATTCTGATAACAAACACCTTAATTATAAAGAAAAAAGAGAAAAACAATTGATTTTTCTCAAAAAAACTTGGAGAATAGCATTTTTTTTACGAATTTTGCAGAAGAAAAAGCAGGAAAGGCTTTCTTTGGGAAGTTTTTTCCAACTTTTGAAATTGTTTAAGAAACACAAATATTATATACGTTAACCGAACCGTAGAAAGAATCTTTGAAATGAAAAAGATGAAACACATTAACTATCTTCTTGCAGCTATCCTTATAATAGCTTTCTGTATGCCTTCCTTTTCTCAAAAACAGGAGAAAAGGGTAAAAATATCTTCCGTGATAAAAAACAGGAACGTATCGTTGGACACTAAGAATCCTATCTTCTTTGATGGAAGTTCTATAACCTATGGGAATAGCACTATTCTTCTTGACGAGAAAAACCTATTTCTCTGTGGAAGTCTTTCTGACAAGGAGCTCTCGGAAAGCCGCTTTGTATTCAAGGATTTCAAGACTCTTGCCACAAATCTCAAAGACGGTAGCGTAGAGAATCCAATGAACGTATACATAGCTCCTTACGTATATTGGATAGACAATCCCGACGAACCAGAAGTGAGAAGAGGGAAAGATGGTAGGGAGCCTTTCGGAATTATAATTCACTGTGAGAATCTGCATCTTAAGGCGTTAAATCCTGAGGCAAGAAATACTGTTCTCGCCTCTCAGCGTGGTCAGGCACAAGGTGCAGTGGGTAACTTCACCATGTTCGATTTCTGGGGAGACGGACTATACATAGAGAACCTCACCATGGGAAATTTCTGCAATGTTGACCTTGAGTATCCTCTGCAGAAGGAATTAGGACGGAAGAAGCGCATGACCTCTATCACTCAAGCACATGTTGCTTACAGTCACGGAGATCGCATCATGGCTCGCAACGTGCGATTTATCAGCAGGTTAAACATGAATCCTCTAAGCGGAAGCAAAAGAACTTTGTTTGAAGAATGTCACATGGAAATGACAGACGATGCCCTCAACGGAACAGGTGTTTACCTCAACTGCGACTTTGACTTCTGGGGAGAGCGGCCTTTCTGGCGTTCAGACATGGGAGGGGCTATATTCTTGAATTGTGACTTCAATATCCGCCATCACAGTCCAAGGAGTTTCTTCTGTAAGAGTGTTGGTCCGGTGTGTGTCGTAGACTCAAGAATACATAGCGAGCAGAAGCTTTATTTTGGCTGGACAAACAGTCCTACGGAGTGGTTACGTGCTTATCAGGCGAACGTAAAAAACAACGGACAGCCTTATATTATCGGAGCAGATAAACCTTACAACACCATCTGTATGGAGCAGAAGAATGTTCTGAACGCATACTGCCTCACCGACGAAGAGGGAAAAACTGTTTACAATACATATAACCTTCTTTGTGGTGACGATGGCTGGGATCCTCTCGGCATTCGAGAAACAATAGAGAGAATTAGCAAGAGAGATAATCACGACTACACAAAGATTCCCACATGCTTGTCTGTTGAGCCTCTTGAAGCAACCGTTCAGACAGGAGCAAAGCCTATTGTGCTCTCTGCAACTGTTAAGCGCCATTGCAACTTCCCACTTTCTTCTGTAAAGGTAAGATGGAGGGTTCAGCAGGGATATGAGAGATATGTCAGACTGTCAACAAGTGAAGGTAGAGAATGTGTTGTGACTCCTCTTCTCGATAAAGACTCTCCAGAGAAATTCTCCATCATTGCATATACCGACGATGGTCTTGAGTGTGCCACAGAGCTCACGGTTCTTCCTGCATACATTCCTGCTCCAGAATTCCTTTCTCGTCCGGAGATAAAGATTTCTGACGGAAAGGCGAAGGTAGATTATCTCCTCGACCTTGGAGAGAGAAAAGACGAATCTGTCGTAACATGGTATAAATCTGCCGATAAGGAAGGCAAGAAAAAGTATGCAGTGGCAGTATCGAGAATGAATGTTCCAGAGCTCTGCTATACTCTAAAAAAAGAAGATATAGGGTATTACATCATGGCAGAGGTGTCACCAAAACATCTGCGCTCCATGCCTGGAAAGGTGGTAACGACTGTTACTGCAAAACCTGTAGGGAAGAAACAGGTAAAGGAGTCAAAAATTTGGGAAACAGACTTTAGAAACTTCCCTTGCGACAACCAGCCAGACATGGTTCCTGGACTATGGACAATAGGTGGCTTCAAGCCTTTAGACACCAAGGAGTTCGACTGGGAAATAGAGGGCATTGAAAAGAATTTCTGGGTATATGGCAGGGCATTCAACGGAGCGAAGGGAACTGGGCTCTACCAGAATGCGAAAGGTGCGAGAATGCTGTACACTCCTCTTGATGGAGAGTATGGTGATATGGAGATTTCCCTGCATGTTGACCCTGCGAAACTGGCTGGTCAAGGCTTTGGAAGTCCTACTGGTCAGTACATGGATATTTACATAAAATTTGACACAAAAACGCTGAGCGGTTATGCCTTGCGCATCATACGTACAACGAAATATAGCAATGCGGTCGATTTCCTTCTCGTAAAATACAATAACGGTGTCGTAACACCTATCAGCAGTCCAGTGTCTTCAACATGCTACCGAACAAACTGCTTCATTTCTCTCAAAGCCTTTGGGGACAAGCTGTCTGCTCATGCAGAGACAACAACTGCTCACCCTCGACACGCAGTGGAAAGTGTGGTCCCAAAAGTTGATCTCTCTGCCACCATCTCTCAAAACAATTTCGGAGGTTATGGAATACAGCATACTGGCTCCGCACCAGGCGAGAGCATTACTATGTTGCATAAAATGAGGGTAGAATGGAAATAATTGTTATTTCTTTTAAAAAAACAGTTATTTTTTGTTCACTTCATCTCGCTTTTTAGGCGTTTTAAATATAAAACAGTACTTTTGTATTTCGGAAACAACCCCCACCCCTTTCAAAACCCCTTCCCAACGAGACCTCCAACGAGCCTCCCAACAAGCAACATCCCTCTTAGGCAACACCCCTGCCTATCCCCCAGCCCCCTGGTATTGTTCGATCTGGTCGAACAACCTCCCCCTTCAACAACAATCCCATGAGCGAAAAGAACATTAGCAAGACAGAACGCAAGATACAGAGACTTTTTAGCAAGGCATGTGCAGAATATCAACTCCTCACAGACGGAGACCGGGTGCTCATTGCCGTTTCTGGGGGGAAGGACTCCATCGAACTAACGCGACTTCTCGCAAGGCAAGCAAAGATTCTAAAGCCGCGGATAGAGGTAGAGGCGGCACATGTCATCATGGACAATATTCCCTATGAAACCAGCCGAACCTTCTTAGAGAATTTCTGTCATGACCTTGGAATAAAGCTGCACATCATACACACTTCCTTCAGCGAAGAGGAACAGCCAGAATCTAAGGCGACAGAGAGGAGAAGGAAGACGAAGTGTTTCCTTTGCTCCTGGTATCGCAGGAAGGCGCTCTTTGAATATGCTCGCAACAACGGTTTTACAAGAATTGCATTCGGGCATCATCAAGATGATTTACTCATCACCATGCTGATGAACATGACGTTCGAAGGCTCGTTTGGAACAATTGCTCCAGTCATGACTATGAGGCACTTCCCTTTTTCTATCATCAGACCGTTATGTCTCGTTCCTGAGCATCTGATTTCAGAAGTAGCTGAAGAGCAGCATTTTGAGCGTCAAAAAACATTATGCCCTTACGAAAAGGCATCTCGGCGAGACGACATGACAGAGGTGTTCCGCACCTTGGAAAGAATGAACCCAGAAGCGCGCTATAGCATGTGGCGAGCGATGGAATCTTGTTTTTCACAAACAAAAGAAAAAACTAACTATGAATTATGACTATCACTCTCGTAACATGTACATACAATGCTGAAGCCGTACTACAACGTACGCTTGACAGCGTTCTAAACCAAACATACCCTAATTTAGAACATATCATCGTTGACGGAAAGAGTTCTGACGAAACAATAGCGATTGCTGAGCAGTATAAAACAACAAGCAGCATGAAACACACAGGACACAGAATCTCTATCTTTTCCGATCCCGACAAAGGACTTTACGACGCAATGAACAAGGGAATAGGCTATGCTCACGGGAAATACCTCTGTTTCCTAAATGCTGGGGATATTCTATATAGTAACGACACGATTGCTCATCTTGCAGAAAAGGTTTCGGGGGAGAAGGAGTATTCAGTCGTGTACGGTGAGACAGATATCGTTGACGAACAAGGGAAGTTCATTTGCCACAGAAAGCGCCATGCTCCAGAACATCTTACATGGAAATCGTTCAAAGACGGAATGCTCGTATGCCATCAGGCTTTCTATGCAAACACAGAATTAGCGAAAGCAACTCCCTACAATCTTGAGTATCGGTTTTCGGCAGATGTCGACTGGTGCATAAGAATTATGAAAGCGGGAGAGAAGCGGAATCTCGACACTCTAAACACCAAGGAGGTGCTATGCAAATATCTTGCTGGAGGAATGAGCATAAAGAACCATCGTGCTTCTCTGCAGGAGCGGTTTAACCTCATGAGAAAACATTACGGACTCTTTACAACTATCTTTCAGCACATGAAATTCCTTATAGCAAGGGAAAGATAAGAATAATTGTAAGAGAATAAAAGAAGCAAAAACGAAAAACTATTAAATATGAAGAAACAACTATTATCATTTCTTGCCGCCATAGCATTTCCTTTTGCGGCTAATTCTGTAACGGCAGACAATACCGCCCGATGGCTAAGAGACGTGAGAATTTCGCCAAACGGTGAGTATGTTGCATTTTGTTATAAAGGTGACATTTATAAAGTAAAGGCATCGGGTGGACAGGCAGTACGCTTGACAACACAATCGTCTTACGAGGCTAACCCAACATGGTCACCAGACGGAACAAAGATTGCGTTCTGCAGCAATAGACATGGCAATAACGATATCTTCGTGATGTCTGCAGAAGGAGGCAAGGCAGAGCGACTTACGTTCGACAGTGCCGCAGAGATTCCTTTGGCATTCACTCCTGACGGAAAAGAGATTCTCTTCTCTGCAGCAATACAGAAACAGGCATCGAGCATGCTTTTCCCTATTGCTGGACAGAAAGAGGTTTATAAGGTAGGAATAGGAGGTGGACGCCCTATTCAGATACTTGGTACACCAGCAGAAGATATCTGTTTCACTTCTGACGGAAAGCAGATGCTCTATCACGACAACAAGGGCTTTGAAGACCAGTGGAGAAAGCATCACACCTCAAGCATAACACGTGACGTGTGGCTATTCGACTCAAAGACAAAAACTCACCGGAATCTGACAAACCGTCCAGGAGAAGATCGTAACCCTATTCTCTCTCCTGATGGAAAGACTGTCTTCTTCCTCTCAGAGAGAGACGGTGGCTCGTTTAATATCTATAGCTTCCCACTCGCTGATGCATCTAAGGTTACTCCAGTAACCAACCATCGCGAACACCCAGTACGATTCCTCTCTGCTGCAAAGAACGGCACTCTCTGCTATGCCTTTGATGGTGATATCTATATCATGAAGAATGGGGGAAAAGCAGAGAAGATTCTGGTATCTGTGGTAAGGGATGATACTGACGAGATGGAGAAACTGCATGTCGCTGCTCTTGAGGGTGGAAATATCTCTCCTGACGGAAAGCAGATAGCGGTTGTTTACAGAGGGGAGATCTTCGTCACTGTAGATAAATATGCCACCACACGACAGATAACACATACCGCAGCAGCAGAAAATGCTCCTACATTCTCTAAAGACGGGCGAACGCTCGTTTATTCCAGCTATCGAGATGGGCGTTGGCAGTTGTATAAAGCAACCATAGAACGCAAGGAGGACAACAATTTCGCTCATGCCATGAAGATTCGAGAGGAGCGCCTCCTCACTTCAAAATTCGACCAAACCATGCCGAACTATTCTCCTGACGGAAAGGAGATTGCATTCATTGAAGACCGCAACCGCCTTATGGTTCTCGATGTAAAGAGCGGAAAGGTAAGACAGGTAACCGATGGCTCACAATGGATGTCAAGGTATGGGGGATTTGATTACAGCTGGTCGCCTGACGGAAAATGGTTTGCCATAGAACATATAGGAAATCGTCGAGACCCGTACTCTGACCTTGGAATTGTCTCTGCACAGGGCGGAAAGGTGTTTAACGTGACTGAGAGCGCATACGCAACGGGAAGTGTGAAATGGGTGATGGATGGAAATGCCATTCTCTTCCACAACGAACGCTTCGGAATGAGAAATCATGCTTCTTGGGGTTCTGAAGACGATGCTTTCCTTGTTTTTGTTAATCAGGATGCCTACGACAAATATCGTCTCTCTGAAGAGGACTACAAAATTCTGAAGGAAGCTGAAGAGGCTAACAAGAAGAATGCGAAGAAGCCGGAGGGAAAAAACGACCCTAAAGATTCTAAGAAGAAATCGGGTAAGGGTAAAGGAAAAGCGTCTGCTGAGAAAGATGGAAAGAACGATTCTTCTGCTGAAAAGGGCGAAGAGAAGGCAAAGGCAATTGACGTTGAGCTTGAAGGCATTCGCGACCGCATCGTGAGGGTTACTCCTCACTCCTCTCATCTCTACGCCTCTGTGCTGTCAAAAGATGGGGAATCTCTTTACTATGTGTCAAGGGGACTTGACGGCAGTCAGGAACTGTGGTCGGTGAATCTCAGGAAAAACGAGAAGAAGATGGTTCAGAAGGTCAGCGGAGTAAGGGAGATGATTCTCAATACCGATGGTAATATATATCTCTACGGAAGCAAGATTCAGAAGATGGAGAAATCAGGAAAGATGGAGAACATCACTTTCTCAGCAAACATGGAACTGGATCGTGCTCAGGAGCGTGAGTTCCTTATGCAGTACGTACGTCATGAGGTTGGTGAGCGCTTCTACGAGAAGAATATGCATGGTGTGCAGTGGGATAAACTCGTGGATCACTACACCGCCTTCCTTCCTCATATAAACAACAACTTCGACTTTGCAGAACTGCTCTCTGAACTACTCGGAGAACTGAACGTGTCACACACTGGAGCACGCTATTATTTCATGGATGCTAACGGAGAGCGTACGTCTTCTCTCGGACTCCTATACGACAGGAAATACACTGGTGAGGGTATGAAGGTGACCGAGGTGCTGAAGGGTGGTCCGTTCGATAGGAAGAGTAGCAAGATTGCTGTCGGGGATATTATTATTGCCATTGACGGTGAGGAACTGGGAAAGAATATTGATATCGCAA
Organism: uncultured bacterium; assembly: GCA_945829115.1. GTDB lineage: Bacteria > Bacteroidota > Bacteroidia > Bacteroidales > Bacteroidaceae > Prevotella. Next base: position 41,910 of record CALZTP010000006.1, read on the forward strand.
AGCTCCTGAATGGAAAGGCTGGAAAGAAGGTGCTCGTGACTTTCAAGGGTGGAAAAGAGGAGACTGTAGTGCCTGTTTCTGCTGGCTACGAAAACGGTTTACTCTATAAGCGTTGGATAAAGCGTTGCGAACACATCGTAGACAGTGTCTCTGGAGGTAGATTAGGATATGTTCACATAGAATCTATGGACGATGCTTCTTTCCGCACGGCTTATAGTGCCATGCTGGGAAAATACAATCTCCGTGACGGTTGTGTAATAGATACTCGCTGGAATGGTGGTGGTCGTCTACATGAAGACATTGAGGTCCTTACCAGTGGTGAGAAATACCTCACTCAGGTAATTCGTGGCGTCGTTTCTTGTGAGATGCCTTCACGTAGATACAACAAGCCTACCATCATGGTTCAGTGTGAGGCAAACTACTCAAATGCTCACGGCACTCCTTGGGTCTATAAGCACAAGGGCATCGGAAAGCTTGTTGGTGCTCCTGTACCAGGAACAATGACATCTGTTAACTGGGTGAACACACAAGACCATAGCCTTACCTTCGGAATTCCTGTAGTAGGATATCTCACCGACGAGGGAAAATACCTTGAGAACCTACAGCTCGAACCAGACATTTATGTTCTGAACAAGCCAGAGGATATCGACAAGGGTATTGACCAGCAGCTCATTACTGCGACAAAGGAACTCCTAAAGGAGATTAACGGTAAGAAATAAGCACATATGCTTACTATTTACTGACACTAAGCATCACTTCGAATAGCCTAAAAATAATACTATAATGAGAAAGACCGTTATCTTAATATCATTTCTACTCCCTGCCACAGGAGCAATAGCTTCAGAAACAACAAAGGTGCACAATACGGGAGAGCCGTTCAGCTTCTGGTACTGGATGTACGGAGCAGTTTCTAAGCCAGCTATAAAGGCTGACCTTGAAGGAATGAAGAAAGTGGGACTGAGGGGTACATACCTCATGCCTATTCGAGGAACAAACGAGAAACCAGAATTTGAGGGGAAAGCGCAACAGCTTTCCCCAGAGTTCTGGGATGTGGTGGAATATGCCATGCATTGTGCTGACTCTCTAAATCTCGAACTTGGAGTGCATATCTGTGATGGCTTCGCACTTGCTGGCGGACCGTGGTTCTCAGAGGAGGAGTCTATGCAGAAAATTGTGTGGAACGAGGAAATTGTAACAATTCCTGCAACAAAGCGTGGGAAAAAGGGCAAGGAGGTGAAGATGGTTCCTGACGTGATGATTCCAGCAGCAAAGGGTTCTCGTGACATTCTTGCCTTTGCTATCCCTGTCGACTATTCTTCTACAACGGTTTCACCTGTCAAGCTCACTTTCTCTGAAGAGGTTACTTCTAATGAGAAAAACATCGTGAGCTCAAATGCGCCTTGCTGGTTTACATTTGAGTTCCCAGAAGGCTCAAAAATCAGAAACATGGAGATTTTCCCTGCTGGAACAAACATTCAATGTCAACGTCTGAAAGTGGAAGGAAGTGAAGACGGAAACGACTTCACTTATCTCGCCACATTCTCTCCAGCAAGACAGGGATGGCAGAACACTGATGCAGCAAATACTTTCGCACTGCCGCAGAAAGAGGGAAAGAACTTCAAGTTCTACAGATTCTCTTGGTCTCCAGAAGGTACTGAACCAGGGTCAGAAGACCTTGATGCTGCAAAATGGAAGCCAACACTACGTATGAAGAGAATTCTTTTCCATCAGGATGCTCGCATTCATCAGTATGAGGGAAAGGCAGGATATGTATGGCGAGTGGCGGAAGCAACAACAGACGAGCAGATTCCACAATCTCTTTGTTATTCTCTTTCAGATATAATCCCCGTTACACTTTCTCCTGAAGGAAAGGTGGAGACGGCTCTGCCTACTGGTACTTTCAGAATAATTCGTATGGGGCATGCCACAACAGGACACACAAATGCTACTGCGGGTGGAGGAAAGGGACTGGAATGCGATAAATTCTCACAAAAGGCGGTAAACAAACTCGTTGACAACTGGTTTGCAAAATTTGCTGCTCTGCCTTCTGCAAGGGCTTTGAAATACATGCATATAGACTCTTGGGAGTGCGGATGCCAGAACTGGTCGGAGAACTTCGTAGAGGAGTTCAAACGTCGTCGAGGTTATGATCTCATGCCTTGGTTACCAGTAATGGCGGGCATACCGCTTGTAAGTGCTGAAGAGAGTGAACGGGTGCTTCGTGATGTACGCACAACAATCAACGACCTTATCAACGATATCTTCTTCATAACTCTCCGCCAGCGTGCAGAACAAATGGGAATGAAGTTCTCAAGCGAGAGCATTGCTCCTACTATGTGTGCAGATGGAATTGACCATTATCGCTATGCGGACTTCCCAATGGGAGAATATTGGTTGAACTCACCTACTCACGACAAGCCGAACGATATGCTTGACGCTATAAACGGTGGGCATGTCTATGGAAAAAACATCATACAGGCAGAAGGATTCACGGAACTGCGTGGAGTTTGGGATGAGCATCCTGCTATGTTGAAAACGCTGCTCGACCGTAACTTCGCAATGGGCATGAACCGTCTCTTCTTCCATGTAAATACTCATAATCCTTGGCTTGACAGAAAGCCGGGAATGACACTCGATGGAATTGGACTTTTCTTCCAGCGTGACCAAATTTGGTATAACGAAGCTACTCCGTTTGTGGATTATATAACAAGATGCTCTGCTCTACTTCAGCAGGGACGCCCTGTGCAAGATATTGCTGTTTTCATTGGTGAGGAGATGCCAAGGCGCTCTATCTTGCCAGAGAGGCTTATAGACATGCTTCCTGGAATCTTTGGAAAGGCTCGTGTGGAGGCTGAGAAGAAACGTGTGGCTAATGTTGGGCAGCCTATGGAGGAAAGTCCGGTGGGAGTAAGGCATTCTATCGTTGTCGACACAAAAGATTGGATAAACAGTCTGAGGGGCTACCAGTACGACTCTTTCAACCCTGACGTTCTCCTTCGTTTGGCAAAAGTAGAGAATGGGAAGATGGTGTTGCCGGGTGGTGCAAGATACCGCGTTGTCGTGCTTCCAGGAAAACGTTTGATGGACCCTGCTTTCAATGGCTACTCAAAAGAGGTAGTAGAGAAAATCAAGGAACTTAGAAACGGTGGGGTGATCATTATCGATAATCCGTATACCGCTGATGATTTCTCTCAATTTGGACTAAAACGTGATGTGTTCCTACCAGAGAATATCGCTTATACACACCGTAGCGGGAAAGAGGGTGAGATTTACTTCCTTTCAAATCAAGAGGAGAGGGCTCGCACATTCTCTGCTTCTTTCCGCGATAGGAATGCAGGAAAGGCGTATATTTATGATGCAGTAAGCAATTCTCTCGCTCCAGCGGAGATAAACAATGATGGGGAGATAAGCATTTCTCTACATGCGTGTGGCTCTTGCTTCGTTCTCTTCCCTAATAATGATATTGAAAGCATACTTTCTTGTCTGCCTCATAAGGTGGAAAACACTGCTGCTTGTGCAAGAGAGAATGGATCGGCATGCGGAAAGGGAAATAACTTAGCTGATGCCAAGAAGAAAGCAAAGAGTGGAAAGAATGTGGAGATTTCTCTTCCTGGTCCGTACTCTCTACATTTGAAGGAGAACAACGTGACATTAGCTTTAGACTCTCTCGCTGATTGGTCGAAGAATGATGACAATAAAGTGAAATTCTTCTCTGGACATGGTGTTTACACTACTGAGGTGAAGGTAAAGAAACCTCAGGGAAATGAGGTTCTCCATCTGGGAGATGTTCATAACATTGCTCACGTGTGGGTAAACGGAATTGACTGCGGTATTGTTTGGACTGCTCCTTACGAGGTAAAGATTGGTCATGCACTCCAAAAGGGGAAGAACAAGGTAGAGATTGAGGTGGTGAATACATGGGCAAACGCAATCAGAGGAAACGACCTTGGTACACCACCTTATGAGGGCATCTGGACAAACGCTCGCTACCGCCGTCCTAACAATGATCTTCTTCCTGCTGGACTCCTTGGTCCGGTGGTGATAAAATAAAGCCTCAAGTGCAAAAAGGGGAGATCTGGCAATAGGAAGTGTGTGCAGAATTATATAAAAAATGAATAACACTTAAATCCAAATACAATGAGAAAAATACTTCTAACACTCATGGCAGCAGTCTTCGCTACTGCCTCGCAGGCAAAAGTTTGGATGCCTGCAATCTTCGAGAGCGGAATGGTTCTCCAACGGGAAACAAGCGTGAAACTGTGGGGAACAACAGATGCCAATAAAACAGTGAAGGTAACTACCTCATGGAACGAAAAAACATATCTCATAAAGGCTGACAGGTCTGGGAAATGGCAGATTCCAGTTGCCACGCCAAAGGCTGGCGGACCATATACAGTTTCTGTCAGCGATGGTGAAGAGCTTGTTTTTGAGAATGTGCTCATCGGTGAGGTGTGGCTATGTGCCGGACAGTCAAATATGGAGATGCCTATGAAGGGATTCCCTTCTCAGCCTATCGACAACGGGAATATGGACGTTCTGCACTCTTCCGACCCTCTACTGCATCTCTTTACCGCAAAGAGAACAAGTCGAGTGGAACCAATTGACACTATCACTGGCTCTTGGAAAGAGGCAATGCCAGAGAGTGTGAGGGAGTTCTCTGCAACGGCTTATTACTTCGGAAGGGAACTACGCAGAATACTTAATGTGCCAGTAGGACTGATTGTAACAGCATGGGGCGGCTCAAGTTGTGAGGCATGGATGGACCGTGAGCATGTGAAACAGTTCGTAACCGAGAAGTCTCCATATCAGGTGCCATACACCACTTCAGACATAAAGTCTCCTAACCGCCAGCCTACTGTTCTCTATAACGCTATGCTGCACCCTATCATCGGCTACGGAATACGAGGTGCAATATGGTATCAGGGGGAAGATAACGTACCACGATATCAAGATTATGCACAACAGATGAATACTATGGTGACGCTATGGAGGGAACAGTGGGGAATAGGAGAATTCCCTTTCTTCTACTGTCAGATTGCACCATACGATTACTCTCTTATAAACTGGACCATCAATTCTGCTCTCTTGCGTGAACAGCAGTACTTCGCAGAGAAGGAAATACCAAATACTGGAATGGCAGTGCTCATGGATGCTGGAATAAAATTAGGCATTCACCCTCCTCAGAAGAATATTGCCGGAGAGAGACTTGCTCTCCTCGCATTGGCTAAAACTTATGGCATAAAGGGAATTACATGCCAGTCGGCAAGGTATAAGTCCATGACTGTGGAAAATGGGGCGGCTATCCTTGCCTTTGAAAACGATAAGATGAACCTCTACGGAAAAAATAGTTCCTTCACAAGTAAACTATTTGAGATAGCTGGCGACGACCGTGTATTCTATCCAGCAAAAGTGGAACTGCACAAAAGAAAATTCCTAAAGGTTTCTGCTCCAGAAGTGCCTAATCCGGTTGCTGTTCGCTATGCCTTCCACGACTGGGCTGATGGCGATCTTTATTGCGACAATCTCCCTCTCTCTTCTTTCCGAACTGATACATGGCCTGTGGAAGAGAGAAAAGCAGAAAAGGAGAAAAAGGAATACGACAAATAATCGGTCATGGAATAATGATATCTAAAAAAAAGAGAGCATAGGGTCACACTTTTATTGATTATTACAAGAAGAAAATGATAAAGAAAAAAATAGCTCATATATTTATACTTCTTGCCTTGCCACTACTCACAGTCTCGGCAAAAAAGGCGGATATACCTTCTGTAGCTGGATTATTACCTATAGAAGATGGTGGAAGGAAGGTATGGAACTTCAACAACGACTGGAGATTCCATCGAGGAGATATTCCTGGGGCAGAGGCTGCAGATTTTGACGACACGAAATGGGAGGCGGTAGCTACTCCGCATACTGCTCAACTCATGCCGGCAGAGGCAAGCGGATGCAGAAACTATCAGGGCATCGTTTGGTATCGTAAGCATTTCGTTGCTCCTGACATGCCGGTCGCTATCCTGCACTTCGAAGCTATCATGGGAAAGCAGAAGATTTACGTAAACGGAAAGTTAGTGAAAGAGCATCTCGGCGGATACCTACCTATTAACGTGAACCTAACCGAAGCGGGAGTGAGGCCAGGAGAAAAAGCTGTCATTGCCGTTATGGCTGACAACAGTGACGACAAGAGCTATCCTCCTGGAAAAACACAGATGACTCTTGACTTCACATATCATGGGGGCATCTACCGTGATGTGTGGCTCATTGGCAGGCAGAAGGTGTATATAACCGATGCTATTGACGAGAACCGTACTGCACAAGGTGGTGTGTTTGTTCATTACGCCAATATCTCTAATCGCTCTGCTGAGGTCTATGTGAATACAGACGTGAGAAATACTCTCTCTAAGGCGCAAAATGTAACCATCATAAACATTCTCTCTGACGCCACTGGAAAAACGGTAAAGAGCTGGAAGAAGAACGTCAAAATTGCTGCCAACAGTTTCGTAAACGTACAGCAGGGCTCGAAAATCGCCAACCCTAAGCTATGGTCACCAGAGTCTCCTTACCTCTATACACTTACAACAAAGATCATTGGAAGCAAAGAGGTGAGCGGAAAGACAGTGAAAGGGACTGTTGACGGTGGTGCAATGAAAATTGGTATTAGAAGCTTTGAATTTCGAGGAAAAAAGGGATTCTGGTTGAATGGCTCACGATACAGACAGTTTGTTGGTGCTAACCGCCATCAGGATTTTGCTTATGTCGGTAACGCAATGCCTAACTCACAGCAGAGAAGGGATGTGCAGCGTCTGAAGGATGCGGGATTCAACATAATACGTACCGCTCACTATCCGCAAGATCCAGCATTCATGGACGCTTGCGACGAATTGGGTATATTCATCATTGTAGCTACTCCGGGATGGCAGTTCTGGAATAAGAAACAACCGGAGTTTGCAGAGCGCGTGCATCAGAATACCAAGGAGATTGTGAGAAGGGATAGAAACCACCCTTGTGTGCTCATGTGGGAGCCTATCCTTAACGAGACAAGATATCCTGAAGATTTTGCTTTGGAGGCTTTGAAGATCACTCGCGATGAATATCCTTACCCTTACCGCCCTGTGGCTGCTGCTGACCTTCACAGTGCTGGTGTTCTTGAGAACTACGACATTGTATATGCATGGCCGGGAGACGATGAAACTCCTCTCGATGCTGTCAATGAAAAGGACGGAAAGCTCAAGGCGGAGGCAAGGATGGTTGAATTGGGAAAGAATGTGCTCACTCGTGAGTTCGGAGAATATGTCGACGACTGGTATGCTCACAACAACCTCAATCGTGCTTCTCGCTCCTGGGGAGAGATACCACAGCTGAAGCAGGCACTCTCTCTGTCAAACACAACATGCGACCAGCATCGCACCACAGGACTCTTCCTTGGTGGATGTCAGTGGCATCCATTCGACCATCAGCGTGGCTATCACCCAGACCCTTATTGGGGTGGAGCATACGATGCATTCCGACAGCCAAAGACAACCTTCTATATGTTCCATTCACAGATTCCTGCATCTGAGACGGAGCCGTTCGTATATATTGCTCATGAGATGGGACAGTTCTCTGAGAAGGATGTAGTGGTATTCTCTAACTGCGACAGTGTGCGCCTTTCTATCTACGACGGTGAAGAGACATGGACACTACCTGTGCTACACGAGAAGGTATTACCAGACCAAGGAGTGAAGGAAGTTGTTTCACTCCGTGATAAGCTCTCAAACGATGCTGTAGCACCTTACAACGCTCCTGTCATCTTCCGAAATGTCTGGGACTTCTGGAAAGCAAGAGAATACTCTTACAAGCAGAGAAACTGGCAGAAGGTGGACCTCGTAGCAGAGGGTATCATAAACGGGAAGGTAGTTGCCACTACAAAACGTATGCCTTCAAGAAGAAGCACGAAACTGAGACTCTATGTTGATGAGCGTGACCGAAAGCTTATTGCTGACGGTTCTGACTTCGTTGTCGTTGTTTGTGAGGTTACAGACGATTCAGGAAACATACGTCGGTTAGCAAAAGAGAAAATTCTCTTCACTTTAGAAGGGGAAGGCGAGATCATCGGTGACGGAACAAACATTGGTGCTAATCCTCGACAAGTGGAATGGGGTTCTGCTCCTATCCTTGTTCGTTCCACCACAAAAGCAGGAAAGATTCATATAAAGGCTGATGTCCTTTATCCAGGTACTCACTCCCCTACTCCTGCTGAGATAACAATAGAGTCGGTTCCTTCTCCTCTTCCGTTCATCTCTGACCCAACAATCTCTAATATCAAAACTCAGAAGTCGAACGTCTCAAACAGTCAATCAAAAAAGAACACCATCTCTGAAGAAGACAAACTGAAAATGCTTCAGCAGGTGCAAGACCAGCAAGCTGACTTCGGAGTGAACTGATTCTTGGTGATTGTAGAAAAGAAACGAGACAGAGAATAATCTCTATTTTTCGTTATCTCTGTCTTTAGAAAAAGATTCAAAAAAACAAAAACGGTGCATCTTGCCATGAATGAAAAGACAAGATGCACCGTTTTTTATATATTATTGATATCAAGTTCTGCAAACGATAATTCCGACATTACTTTATAGGTGTATTGCGACATAATATCTTGGGTTACTATTCAATGAAGGTTCACAGAATATCTTTCAGTTCTGTGAGCATATCAACAATAAAAGTCACTTCTCTGTCAGGTGCAAATTCTTTGTCCCACCGCTGGTAAAGACAAGCATCAATACCGTAATTGAGCGCGCCACAAACATCTGCAACATAATTATCTCCTACCATTAGTGTATTCTCTTTCTTTGCTTTTGTTGTTAGGAGGGCATAATCAAAGAACTTTTCTGACGGTTTATTATAGCCAGCATCTTCACTCAATATAACTGTATCAAAATAGTCTTGCAAACCACAGGCAGCAAGCTTTTTGTATTGAACCTCATGAAAGCCATTACTGCAGATATGAAGCTTATAGCCCTTTCCTTTTAAATAAGAGACCAACTCAAGTGCTCCTGGGAGAAGCCCAGGCTTATTTGAACAAAATTCAAGGAAGGTGTCGCTCATCTTCTTGCAATAGTCATCTGTAACAGATAAATTCTTCCCTAATAGTAAAGGAAGCTTGAAACGTTCTATGACGAGGAAGTCTTTAGTGATCTCGTTGTTATTGTATCTCTTCCATAGCTGTTGGTTCACATCCCAATACTCAGTGTAAAAAATATCAGGGTCTGAGAAATTATTATGCAAATCATATGCCTCAAACGTTTCTTCCAATGACCGTTGAGCATTTCCTCTGGTGTCATAAAGGGTATCGTCAAAATCGAAGAAAATATCTGCATATTTCATAATAAGTAAATGTGTTTCTTATTCTTGGTTAGAAAGATAGATGAAAATAATGGTAGGGGTAGATAAAACTAAACAAGCCCCGAAGAGATTAATCTTCGAGGCTGTTCATGAAAGAAGGCGGCTTCCTACTCTCCCGCATTGCA
>CALZTP010000007.1 GCA_945829115.1 uncultured bacterium
ATGAAGGGCTCAGCAGGACAGTTCACTTTCAAGAGCCTTAACGGTCAGACAGTGGTGTCAGAAGGTTTCAGAAGGTTTCAGAGGGTTTCAGAAGGTTTCAGGTGGTTTCAGAAGGTTTCAAAAGCTGACGCTGGTTTCAGGTTTCAAGTTTCAAGAGGGGGCGATGAGCAGGGGGCGATGAGCAGCGAACAAAAAAAATAAGCGAGGGATGGGTACGCAATTCACCTTTATGGTTTGTATAAAAAACGCAGCTAAGTGTTGTTATGACTTTCTATAGGTGGATTATTTTTCATTTATAGAGGAAAAACCGACAATTTTGCCTTTTTTCTTTGTTGTTTCACAGAAAATTTATAAATTTGCATAATGAAAAACTGATTAGCTAAAGAAAATCTATAACTCAGAGGCTGATGAACAGGAGAACAGACAAACCTCAGAAACGGTAAACTCAGTAACTTAGAATATTCTAAACACTAAAACTATATTATGAAGAAACAATTGATTTTTATGCTGACGCTCATGGTATTGACAATCATGCCGACAGTGAGCATGAAAGGTCAGCAACCAGCATTCCCTGGAGCAGACGGTTACGGAAAGTACGTAACAGGAGGACGAGGAGGAGAGGTGTGCTACGTGACACGCCTTGACGACTGTTCTGATAACGACCTCGTACCAGGAACTCTTCGTTGGGCACTGCGCCATAACAATGGTGGCAAGCCACGAACAATTCTTTTCAATGTCTCCGGAACTATCTACCTTACTTCAAAGCTGAAATTCCAGTACGGCGATGTTTCTATTCTTGGACAATCGGCTCCTGGTGGCGGTATCTGTCTTGCGGGATACAATATGTATATCTGTCGTAACAACGTAATCATAAGGTATATCCGTTTCCGTGCAGGAGACATTCCCAATGCCTCAATGACTGGTCTTGACCTTGAGAATGCAGAGCGTGTCATCCTCGACCACTGCTCCATGACATGGTCGATGGAAGAATGCCTGACGGCTTATGATAGCGACTACACCACTATACAATGGTGCATTATTGGTGAAGGACTCTACAGTTCAAAGAACGCGAAAGGTGCGCGTGCCTACGCAACACAATGGGGCGGTGAGCACTCTACCATGCACCACACCCTCATCACCAACTCCCATTCACGCTCCCCTCGCTTTAACGGTGTTCGTTCAGCGAGCACGAACAAGGGCGACCATGACTATAAGGTTGACTCTGAGTTTGCCAATAACGTTGTCTATAACTGGTGGGGCTCTGGTGCACAGTATGGAGGTGAATACGACAAGAATGTTGTGGAGGCTCCTTCTTGGACAAAAGGCGACCCTGGCTATGACCGTGTTTACCTCATAAACAACTACTACCGTCCAGGACCGTCAACAAAGACGAGCACCTCGGGAGGTAGATATTGGTGCGCACCATCATCACCTTACGGAGAATGGTATCTCTCTGGAAATAAGTTTGAGACCTCCAGCAAATGGGCACCAGCATCAAACATTTGGAAAGATGAGGAGTTAGAGAAGGTGAATGCCGATAACCTCTACGGCACTGCGGAGTCAAATAGTAGCCGTGGCATAAACCTCACTGGTAGCAACGCCAGCACATACATTCTCAAGAGCATTCCTTACGAACTGAGCGGAATGGAATACGAATCAGCAGACGAAGCCTATAAGAAAGTTGTTTCCATGGCAGGTGCTTCACTCCCTCGCTACGATGAAGTTGACCGCCGTCTCCTTGACGAGGCAGCAGGAAAGTGCGACCCGAAATATGTTGGTGGCACAGAACCGCTGAACACCGGAATTATTGACTCTCCTGACGACATACGCTTTGAAGAGCACGACACCTACCTCGCAAACGGGAAGGTATATACCAACTACCCATTCCTCGGAATGCGAGAAGGAGAGAAATACGCCATCGACACAGACGGTGACGGTCTCCCTGACCTTTACGAGAATGCCGTAGGACTCGATGCTAACAATGCCTCTGACGGCTCTGCCGTTGCTGCAAACGGATACACAAACCTCGAGAACTATCTCAACGGCATTGTTGACGGAACGATTGACAAGTCAAAATACGAGACAAGCACACACCCTGTCATTCCAGGACTTCCAACATCCGTAACCCTGAACTATACTAACAATGTATGCCCTGCAACAACTGCAGAGACGGGAACAGCGGTTTCACTGCCTACAGAAACAACAAGCGGACAGAAGATCTACGGTTGGCTCTGCCATCAGGGCTTCTTCCTTGCCGGCAAGGCATATGCTTTCATTTCAGACATCACGCTAACGGCTGTTCTGGAAGTGAAATACGCTGACTGCGACGAGCAGGCGGTATATACTGGCATTGGTGAGAAGATTAATCTTCCGAAGCTTCAGAAAGATGGTTATACGTTCGAGGGGTGGACAGATGGGACAGAGACCTTCGCGGGTGGTGCGGAATATATCTGCACATCGTCTGTTATTCTCACACCTATATTTAAAAAAGAGCAAGGACCGTCAGGAACAGGAACGGCAACAGTGACATGGCCTTGCGAAGGACTCTTCGATGCAAAGGGTACTCAGAATCCTACTGGTATCTTCTCTGCCACTACCGTCACCGTAGGCTCAAAGCTAACTGTGGTGAGCAAGACAGACAAGCTTTCTCCAAAGACCACCTTCGCTGGAGTGCAACCTTCAGAACAGTCGGCAACACCAGATCCAGAGGCAGTGGTGGAGATCCTTCTCCAGCCAGTCGGCGGCATGACATTCCTGCCTACAAACCTCACCTTTAGCTGCATGCGCTTCGGTACCGATGGAGGTCTCATTGATGTTGCTATTCAGCAGGGGGAGAACGAAGAGCAGATTCTCACAACAGGCATAAAGCCAGAGAGAGACTCCAGTGGCGGTGTGAACAACAAGGCAAGCCAGCACTCTCTCGACATCTCGGGAGCTCAGAAGAGTGGCGAGCCACTGAAGCTTCGCTTCTATGTCTACAACCTTGGCAATACAAAGCAGGTGGGATTCAGCAATATCGTTCTCACTGGAACATGGGAAGGCTCAGCACAAGAGGCAGAGAAATATTCTTTCAATGTGACGGTGAACCCAGAGAACGCGGGAACCGTTTCACAGAATCCAGCAGGAACAGCCTTTGAGGCTGACACAGAGATAGAGCTCTCTGCAACGGCAAAGGCGGGATATTTCTTTGTGAACTGGACAGACTCTAAGGGTACTATTCTTGGCACAGAGGCGAAGATGAAGTATGTTGTGAAGGGTAACAGCACTCTCACGGCGAACTTCAAGTCAGAGGCCGACTATGCCTATATCTTCGAGAACTGCAGTCCTTACGATGCTGCCGTTGACGATGTTCATGGGCTTTCCATCGCTCTTGCAAAGGCAAAAAGCCGCACAGACAAGTCTGTTCGCTATCGCATCTTCCTCCACGATGGCATCTACGACTTCGGAACTACTGCTCTTACCGCTGTCGTTGAGAACACTTCTCTCGTTGGAGAGAGCACAGATGGCGTACTCATCATGAACAACCCTGGTACTGTCTCTTCAAACTATCAAACGCTCACTCCTGTTCTCTTCATCGACCAAAACCAGAATAACGTCTACATGCAAGACCTCACCATCCGTCAGGCACGCGACTGGGACGAGAAGAAATCGCAGGGACAGGCAATCGCACTCCGTCAACGTGGAAAGCGAGCAGCCTATAAGAATGTCTCTCTCCAGGGTGTTCAAGATACCTATTATCTTAACAAGGCTGACGCATCAGCATATTTCGAAGACTGTGAGATTTCTGGTGAGGTGGACTTCATCTATGGCGACGGAACAATGTTCTTCGAGAACTGCCGACTCTATCCGGTGTCTTCTTCTGCCTGCATAACAGCATCAAACGCGCAGGCGGGATATATGGGCATCGTGTTCAACGCATGTAGCATAGAACGCAGGGAAGACGCAAAGGATGCGGTTACGGGATATGCACTCGGGCGACCATGGGGCGACTCTCCTGCCGTTACGTTCCTTAACACCACCATGCATGTGTTGCCAATAGAAGCAGGATGGCGTGGCATGACAAACGGTTGTGTGCTCCGATTCCACGAATATGGTTCAAGGGATGCTGAAGGCACATTGCTCGACCTCTCTGCACGCTCCCTCTCTGCATGTGCTCCTGCAGAAGGCTCTGACAGCCCTGTGATCACAGAGGCTCAAGCAGCGGAATATACTGTCGAGAAGGTTTTTGCGAAGGTAGCCGCCTCTTGGGATCCAAAAGCAGCAACACGTCAGCTCACTCCTTCCACACCTTCTCTGAACGGCACCACTCTCTCTTGGGATGCTGTCTCCGGAGGGTTAGGATATGCCATTGTGAAGAACGGAAAGGTATGTGCATTCACCACCTCCACGCAGTATGTTGTTGACGATAGTTCTGCTACTTACGCCATTCGTGTTGCAAATGAAATGGGCGGTCTCTCTCCACTTTCCGCTAATTCTTCCACCGGAATAGAATCTGTCATCACCGACAGCTCTTCTGAATCGCCTATATATTTCAACACCCTCGGTCAGCGCGTTTCTCCTTCCACACGAGGAATACTAATCCAGAAAGGAAAGAAGACGGTAAGGAAATAAACGGTTCTGGCTAAATGGCATAAAAATTCATGTTAAATAGCATAATAATTCAAGCTCAATAGCATAAAAATGTTGTGCATAATAAACAAAAAAATCCATAGATTGAAGAAATTCTTTCTATGGATTTTTTGTAGCATCAGAGGGTGTATAAACACGAGAAAACGAGTCGATAATCTGAAACCCGTGGGTTACCGAATAAACAGCAACTCACGATACTTCGGCAATGTCCACATCTCATCGCTAACGAGAAGCTCTAACTTATCTATCTCATAGCGTATGTCCTCCATCACTGGAGCAACCGTATCGTGATAAGCAATGGCACGCTCTCGAATGCTTTCAATGCGATTTGCCACCTTACGGTTACTAACAAGCGTGTTCACGCCAGCCTCAATAGCCTCTATGCGCTGCGCAATCTCACGTATGATATCTTTGTTGTGCTTGGTGAGGTTCTCCACCTCCTCCTTCCCGAAGATTTTGTACATGTTCTCCACATTGGTCACAAGCTCCGTCTGATAGCGAGTGACGGTAGGGATGATATGGTTCAGAGAGAGGTCGCCGAGGACACGCCCCTCAATCTGTATCTTCTTAACATACGTCTCCCACTTCACCTCGTTTCTCGCCTCCAGCTCATACTCCTTCATCACGTCCATATCTTCGAACATCTTGATTGACTCAGGGTCAAGGTAACGGTCGAAAATCAATGGGCAAGAGGTCTCTACATCCAAGCCACGGCGCTCTGCCTCCTCTCGCCACTCGTCTGAATATCCATTTCCCTCGAAATGTATTGGTTTGCACGTAACAATATCTTCACGGAGCACCTTCACGATAGCACCATATTTCTCCATACCACCCTCGATGAGCTTATCGACACGTCTCTTAAAGTTCGTGAGTGCCTCTGCAACAGCAGTGTTCAGAGCAATCATCGCCGAAGCACAGTTTGCCTCTGAGCCAACAGCACGGAACTCAAACCTATTGCCTGTAAATGCGAACGGAGATGTGCGGTTTCGGTCGGTATTGTCTATCATCAGCTCCGGAATAACTGGAATATCTAACTTCAGCGACTGCTTCCCATCGAGGTTGAAGACATCGGTAGAATCCGACTTCTCCAAAGCTTCGAGAAGGTCAGAGACCTGCTTCCCGAGGAAAGAAGAGATAATTGCTGGGGGCGCCTCGTTTGCTCCGAGACGATGAGCATTTGTTGCCGACATGATAGATGCTTTCAGCAAACCGTTATGCTTATAGACGCCCATGAGTGTCTCAACCACAAAGACTGTGAATCGCAGATTGTCCATAGGAGTCTTTCCAGGACCGTGGAGCAAAACCCCAGTATCGGTTGATAACGACCAGTTGTTATGCTTTCCTGAGCCGTTCACGCCCGCAAATGGTTTTTCGTGCAATAGGCATCGGAAGCCATGCTTTCTCGCCACCCTTTTCATGAGCGACATAAGCAGCATGTTATGGTCGATGGCGAGGTTCATCTCCTCGTATATCGGTGCAAACTCAAACTGGTTTGGAGCAACCTCGTTATGCCTTGTCTTACAAGGAATGCCTAATTCCAAAGCACGAATCTCCAGTTCCTTCATGAACTGCACAACACGCTCTGGTATGGTGCCAAAATAATGGTCGTCCATCTGCTGGTTGCGAGCGGAGTCGTGTCCCATGAGCGTTCTTCCCGTCATGAGAAGGTCAGGGCGCGCAGCATAGAGATCCTCATCAACGAGGAAGTATTCCTGCTCCCATCCGAGGTTCGCAATCACCTTCTTCACGTCAGAATAGAAATAGCCACACACCTCCTTTGCCGCCTTGCTAACGGCAGAGATGGCACGCAAGACAGGAGCCTTGTAGTCGAGAGCCTCTCCCGTGTAAGAGATAAAGACAGTAGGTATACACAGAGTGTCGTCGATTATGAACACAGGAGAAGTAGGGTCCCAAGCAGAATATCCCCTTGCCTCAAAGGTTGCTCGAATGCCTCCCGAAGGGAATGAAGAAGCATCTGGTTCCTGCTGCATGAGCAGCTTTCCCTCAAACTGCTCTATCATACCACCCTTTTGGTCGTGCTCTATGAATGCGTCGTGCTTCTCTGCCGTACCTTCTGTAAGCGGCTGAAACCAGTGTGTATAGTGTGTGACACCATTCTCCTCAGCCCATTGCTTCATGCCAGCGGCAACGGCATCGGCAATAGAGCGGTCGAGTGGCACACCGTTGTCAATCACGTTCACCATCTGGTCGTAGACCTTCGATGGCAGATACTTATACATCTTCTGACGATTGAAGACATATTTTCCAAAATACTCAGAAGGGCGCTCTTTCGGCATTTCCACTTCTACAGGTTTTTTCTTTGATGCAGACGAAACTGCAAGAAATCTGAGGTTTGCCATTTTCTTCGTTTTGTGTTTGGTTACGCCACCCTGCAAAAAAAGTGTGCTGCGCAGGGAGACGACTATGTTGATTGTGGGGTTAGTGTTATTTCTCTATCAGAACCACAGCATAGGCTGAGATGCCCTCCTCACGACCAGTGAACCCAAGTTTCTCTGTTGTGGTTGCTTTTATGGAGATATTCTCCTCGTCGGTGTCGAGAACGTTTGCGAGACAAGCCTTCATGGCTGGAACATGAGGGTTTATCTTTGGACGCTCGGCACATACCGTGGCATCGATATTTCCAAGGCGATAGCCCTTTTCCTTTAAGAGCGCCATGGTTTTTCTGAGTAATATTTTTGAATCGATGCCATCAGTCTCTTCTGCTGTGTCTGGGAAGTGGAAGCCAATGTCTCTCATGTTTGCCGCTCCGAGGAGGGCGTCGCAGATGGCATGTATGAGCACGTCTGCATCGCTATGTCCGAGGAGTCCGAGTGTATGCTCTATTTTTATTCCTCCTAACCACAGTTCTCTTCCTTCCACAAGTTTATGGACATCAAAGCCCATGCCTACTCTAATCATATCTTTCCGATTTTTATTTGTTTTGTTACGTGTTAGAGAGAATGCGACTGATACCTCTGAGCAGCCACATCACTACCCTCTTACCTTCTCTTGAACAAGTCCTTCATGCCGTCCATGTCGAAGGAAAGCGAGAAGCGAAGGGTTTGGTCGAGTGGATTCGATTTTGCTGTAGCCACGACATAACCCACATCGAGTGAGAACACGTTCATCTTGAATCCCGCACCGAGTGTGAAGTACTTGCGGTTACCTTTTGTCTCCGCCTCATGGTGGTAGCCAGCACGCAGCGCAAACTGGTCATGGTAGATATACTCAGCGCCCACACTCCACTGAATCTCCTCCATCTCCTCCTTGAAGCCGTTAGGAGCATCACTGAAGCTCTTGAAGATTCCTGAGATAGAGCTGATATCGTAGTATTCTTTCTGCACACGATCATCGTATTCCGAGCTTGACTCACCCTCCCTCTGCTTTGGATATGTTGGCACGAGGAATTTGTTTGCATCGGCAGCGATGGTGAAGCGGTTGTATTCGTCTACTGGAATCATCAGCGAAGCACCCAGACGCATGTTTGTAGGAATAAATTCCGCATTGTCGTTTCCTCCGAACGAAATCTTTGAACCGATGTTTGAGATGTTCAAGCCAAGACCTAACTGACACTCTCGATAGCCGATGTTTAGGTAGTTCTGGTAGTAGCAGGAGATATCTGCAGCAAAGGCAGAGCCTGGAGAGGTATCTTCCGTGTAGTCGTAAGTCAAATCGGAGTATATCCAGCGCACTGCAGCACCGATGGAGAATTTCTCGCTGAGCATCATTGAGTACGCCACGTCTACCGACATCTCATAAGGGTTTATCGTCATATCGTTCGAACCAGCGATATCGCTTGAGGTATACACCTCACCGAGGGAGAAATACCTCAGCGAGCCAGACACTGCAGAGTAGTCGCCTATTCTGTAATAACCCGCAAGATATG
This sequence comes from uncultured bacterium, assembly GCA_945829115.1. Classification (GTDB taxonomy): domain Bacteria; phylum Bacteroidota; class Bacteroidia; order Bacteroidales; family Bacteroidaceae; genus Prevotella. The sequence goes on from CALZTP010000007.1 coordinate 8,516, forward strand.
CGAGGTCGATATCGTTCACGAGCTGTCGGAGCCATGGAGTGTAGTTCAGTGCGAGTCCTGCCCTTGAGATGGTGAAAGGGTACTTTGCAGGGTTCCAGTATTGCGACACCACGTCTGGGTCGGTGGCAGCACCCGCATCTCCCATACCCGCTGCCCTTGCGTCAGGAGCAATGGACTGTGAGGTGACACTGTTCTTTACCGGGTTGAACATGTTTGTCTTATCCTGCGCCGTGGCTGTTAATGCCGTTCCGAGAACGAGCAGGATGGTGGTTAGAATCTTTTTCATCAATTATTTTTTCGTTTCGTTATCTTTTTTCTCTTGTGATTGCGAGTGTTTCAAACGGCGGGGCAGAGCAGTTAATCGGTTATAAGAACCATTTTCTTCGCCTTAGAAGCCTTCTTGCTACCCTCGCAGGAGACATTCACACGATACAAGTAAATGCCCGTGCTGAGTTTCTTTCCCGTAGATGTTGTTCCATCCCAGAGTAGTGTTGTGGTGTTTCCTGACACCTCCGTGCTTGGAATGGAGTGCAGCAGTCTTCCTGCTGTATCGAAAATCTCTACGTCTATAACAACATCCTCTCCAGGGCGGTTATGGCTTACCACAAAAGTTCCCATTCCCGCAGCATTTCTTACGAAGCTTACGTCCATAAGCTCCGGAGTGAGCCCTTTAACGACATTGAACGAGAGAGTTGTTGTAGACGGATTGTTCATAACGTCCCAGACACGGAATCGCAGAGAGTGAGCACCTGGCTCTAACTCTGGCAGCTGATAGCTAACCTTTCCAGATGCGTAGGTTCCGAAGTCGTAGGTGAAGGCATCGTTCAGGGTGAAGGTCTTCTCCACATCATTGTCTATAACGAGCTGAAGGTCATGCCCTATTCCCGCTCCCGAAGCATTTATTCCGTCACGATCGGTTATCTCTGCAAAGAAGAAAGGCTTGCTATTCACGTCTCCTCCGTTCTTGAACGAATAGGAGTTCAGATAGCAGAATACGGAAGGTCCGATAGAATCGTTGAAAACCTCCTCAGAGCCACCGACCTTGAAGCGTTCCTCATTTCCGTGAGCCGTCTGCTGTGTCTGCTGGCAGTATGCGAAGAGCGTTATCTGTCCTGCCTTTCCAGAGTAGTTGATATCCTTCGGAGCCACGAAGTTTATCTCGAAGCGCCCGTTTCTAACACTATCCACCCCAGCAAAGAGCGTCTTTGTGCGGTCTTTGAAGACAAAAGGCTTGTCGGCTTCCTGAGCGTTGTCGATGCAAGTGATCTCCTCCTCATTGTCTTTCACGAGTATGCTCACCAAGCCGTTGAAGGCAGTGTCGACAGCACCTTCTGTACCTACATATCCAGATACCCTCACCTTTCCGTTCGCCCTCACCTGTGGAGTTGTTGTACTCTTGTCGTTGAGGTCAATACCGTTAATGCTGTCCACATGGCATTCCTGGAGTGGTACATGCAAGGCGAGTGCCGGGTCGCCGAGGAGACTGTACTGCAACTTGTTCACCGTGCGGTCCATTCCGCTTGTTACGATCATCTCCTTAGCTTTTCTGTTCGCCTCTCCGAGAGTTGTTCGCTTTCCGTCTGTTGTGGAAAGCACTGCGTCAAGGAATGCGCTGTTGATATGCTTGTTGTAGTTTGCGTATACGGTTCTCGTGGTGCCATAGAAGGCTATTCCTCCACCGTTAGGGTTCGTGAGCACAGTCTCGCCGATGGTATCCTCTGTGCCGTCGAAAGGTCCCACGTAGCAAGAGGCTGTAATCCACAATGGCAGGTTCTGGTTCTTGAAGGAAGAGAAATCGCTTAGCTGCAGCACAATCTCGTGAGAGATACTGTTTCTCGCCCCATGACCAGAATAGTCCATGATCAACGCCCCTTGATTCTGTTGTGTCTTGATGATCTCCTCACACTCTGGGTATCGGTGACCAGTGGAAGTCTCCTTGCGCTTGTAGGCATCCCACATTACCTTCTTTATATTAAATCCTGGGAACTTCACCTTCAGATCATCAGCAATGTCATTGGCATCGGTCATGTGGAGGTTGTTATTGCCATCATCGCCCATGAACATCAGCACGTTCTGCCAAGCACCCACATTCTTGTTCTCTGCATAGTTGATGGTTTTGTCAACGACGTTCTTTGCATCGGTAGCCGAATAGACGGTGAAACGCCCGATGCCGATGTCTGGAATGCCAAGGTATAGAAGGTTACTATACAGCGCTTCGTTGTCGTCGAGCATACCAATAAAATCGTCGCTTACGAAGCTCTCCACCTCGTTCTGCGAGTTCTCACTCTCATAGCAGAGCAGGAGGTTGTCGGCGTTCAGTGTGCGACAGTCAGAGGTAAGAAGTCGGTTGTCCCACATGCAGTCACCGAAGAGCAACAGATATTTCGGTGCCTTGCCGTCTGTCTTCGCTCTGTCGTACATCATTTTCATGTATCTCTTATAGGCAGAGACATCAGGCGTACCACTTGAGAACTCGTTGTAGAGTTCATCGGCAGGCACTATGCGCACTGTCAAGCCGTCGTGCTGCTCGTGGTGTTCCTTAAGCCTTGTGGCTTGTTCAAGGAAATGTTGTGATGTAGGGATAAGGATGGTGAGATCAACAGCAGTGTCTGCATGGTGGTCTTGATTGGTGATGTTATATACATATTCTGCCTGTGCAGGCTGAATCTTTTCAATGTCGATAGAGTCGTCGGTTTCTTTGCTACCAATGAGGATGTAGTCAAGACGAAGCGGTCCGCCAGATGTGCATTTTATCCTTACCTCATTTGTGGCGTTGAATGTCTTTAGGCTATATGTTCTGGTTTGGAACGAAGCCTTGTCGTAGTCGCGAAGAGAGAAAGAGCCAGAGCCTAACAGACTGTCGCCGAGGGAAATCTCATAGCTGCTATCCGTACCTGCTGAGAGAGCTACAGTGATTGTGCCACCACTCTCGAGGATAGCATGTGCAGGACTCTCCACCATCACCTTTCGTTCATTGCCTACAGTCGTGGTGGTTGCCTCAACGAGATTCCTTCCGCCGTTCATCCATGCGTAGTTGTCTTTCTCGTGAAGGGAGTAGAAGCGCACTTTGTCTTCTTGCCATTTCTTTGTTAGTGCCTCTGGAGAGATGGTGTCTTGGGGCTCTGTGCCCTGTGTTATGAAATAATAGCCGTAGTTGGAATACGGATTGCGAATGCGAGTAGTGCCGACGTATTCCACTGGACCCTTAGCATAGAACAGTCGCTTGCCGTTCACAATGGCTGTCTCTACTGGTTTTAGGTCGTCGAACTCAATGAGGTATTCGGGGGTGAGAGTTTCAGGAACGAGATTTCCTCCGTAACCGTAGAGATGGACCTTGGAAAGGTCGGTGAATCCCGCTTTCCGAATCACGTCTGCCGTGAGCTCACAGATACCAGTCTCAGGAACTCTGATTTTCGCCCATCGACCTTCGGAGAGGACGGAATGCGCAGCATAGCGTTCCTCCTGCTCTCCAGCACGCGTTGAGAGAGGCTGGGCAGGGGCTTGGCTCGCCTTCGCTGTTACTGTCATGAGGAAACTGGCGAGGTATTGATACTTGCCGTCTTTGAAGACTATGGGGGTGAAGGAACAAAGAAGGTGGGGCTGCTTTCGGGAATAGACGAGGTGCTGCTGAATTGGGGGGATTGGAGGCTGCACAGAGGGCGTTGGAACACCGTTGGAACTGAAGACAGGAGCTGTTGAGGGCTCTGAAGGGTCGGTTGAGAGGCCTTGCTCTTTTTGTTTCTTTATGATTTCCAGATACCGTTTCACGTCTCTCTCTGGCATTTCTATGTATTCGGGGTATAGAATCTGAGCTGTGTAAACGGAGTCTCGCCAGTTTCCATAAAGTGGGAAGGAGCGAGTCACAGTGGGCACAACGCTATCAACCCTTACCTCATGGGCAAGGAGATTCTGGAAACGCTGGCAATAGGCTGCTGTTACCGTGATTGTAAGGAATGTTAGGAAAAGGTATCTTGATATTCTCATTGATTTTTCTATGTGTTGGGGGTTAACCTCTGAACTTGTTGGTTTGTTGCACTACTGAAAGGGGGTGCTATCTTACGTAGAAGTCGAGAACCTTTCGCTCTTCGAGGAATCCCTCGATATGGTCGCCGATGGCTACTGGGCCAACTCCCACTGGTGTACCTGTATACAGAATGTCGCCCGTTTTTAGCGTGAAGAACTGCGAGATATAGCTTACGAGTTTGTCAACGCTATGTATCATCTCCGAAGAGCAAGTCTCTTGAACGGTATGCCCATTTATCTCTCCACGGAAATGGAGAGCCTGGATATCGGGAAGTTCCTCTTTCGCTATCCATTCTCCAATCACGGCAGAGCCATCGAAGCCCTTGCATATCTCCCACGGCTGTCCCTGCTCGCGGAGCTTCTTCTGAAGCTCTCGTGCAGTGAAGTCTATTCCAACCGTCACAGCATCGTAGTATCTGTGTGCGAAACGTTCTGGGATGCTCTTTCCGAGTTTGCAGATTCTCACCACGAGTTCCGTCTCGTAGTCTATCTGTCCCATAAAATCAGGGAGGAAGAACGGTTTGCGGTCTTTGAGAAGTGCAGAATCTGCTTTGGTGAATATTACGGGATCTCTGTCGGCAGTCTCTGCCACCCCTTGTTGTAATAACGCAGTTTTTATCTCTTTATTGTGCAGGTCGTAGTTCATACCTACTGCAAAAATCTTCATATCCTTACTTTTTAAGTTTTTTTGTCTGCAAAGGTAACATTTTTTCAGACGATTACCAAATTTCTTAGAAGAAAAAATCAAAAAAACGCTGGATACTCACAAGGAGTTTCCAGCGTCTTTTGCGTTGTCCCACTAGGACTCGAACCTAGTCAAACAGAACCAAAACCTGTTGTGCTACCATTACACCATGGGACAAACGAAGCAATTATTTTTCTTTTGCGGTTGCAAAGTTACAAAATTTTCGCCAATCCCACAAATTATTTCGCAATAATTAGGAAATATTTTTTCTTTCCCTGCTGTGCAAGGAGGTATTTTCCGTCAAGGAGGTCGGAATCAGAGATGCAATAATTAGGGTCGGAAAGCTTTTCCTTGTTAAGAGAAACGCCACCACCCTGAGTGAGTTTTCTCATCTCACCCTTTGAAGGGAAGACAGGAGCGGAAGCGGTGAGAAGCTCTATAGCCGCCTTGCCAACAATCTCCTCACGAGGAATCTCGTAATGTGGCACTCCTGCAAAGACATCGAGCAAGGTCTGCTCGTCGAGTTTCAACAGAGAGTCTTTAGTGGATTTTCCAAAGAGAATATTTGAAGCTTCTTTTGCCATATCGAGATCTTCCTGAGAGTGTACCATAACAGTCACCTCTTCTGCGAGTCTCTTCTGCAGCACGCGTCTTCCTGGATCCTGACGATGTTCGTCAATGATAGCGTCAATCTCCTCTTTCTCGAGAGAGGTGAAGATCTTGATATATCGCTCTGCATCTTCATCAGGCACGTTCAGCCAGAACTGATAGAACTGATAAGGCGATGTTCGTGTTCTGTCGAGCCAGATATTTCCCGACTCTGTCTTTCCGAACTTTCTGCCGTCAGACTTTGTCACGAGCGGACAAGTAAGTGCGAAGCACTCCCTTCCATTCGTACGTCTTATGAGTTCAGAGCCAGTAGTGATATTTCCCCACTGGTCGGCACCACCAAGCTGCAGCTTACAGTTCTTGTGCTCATTGAGATATAGGAAGTCGTAGCCCTGAAGGAGCTGATAGGTAAACTCCGTGAATGACAGACCGTCCCTCGCCTCACCGTTAAGGCGTTTCTGAACAGACTCCTTCGCCATCATGTAGTTTACAGTGATATGCTTACCTATGTCGCGTGCAAAGTCGAGGAAGGTGAAATTCTTCATCCAGTCGTAGTTGTTCACGAGCTCAGCCTTGTTAGGCGCATCGCTATCGAAGTCAAGGAATCGTGAGAGCTGCTCACGAATGCATTTCACGTTATGTGCAAGAGTAGCCTCATCAAGAAGGTTACGCTCCTGTGACTTTCCTGAAGGGTCGCCAATCATACCTGTAGCACCACCGATAAGAGCGAGCGGCTTATGACCGCAACGCTGGAAGTGTCTCAGCATCATGACACCGCAGAGATGCCCGATATGCAGCGAGTCGGCAGTAGGGTCTATACCGAGGTATGCCGTTACCTGCTCTTTCTGCAGCAGTTCTTCTGTTCCTGGCATCATCTGGTGTATCATTCCGCGCCAGGTCAGTTCTTCAACGAAATTTTTCATATATATAGTTGTGAAAAATGATATTTTTTTGATTGTAAAACTCAGGGATTCTTTTCTTGCCGTTAGTCACTCAGGGATTCTTTTCTCGCCGTTAGTCACTCAGGGAAGTCAAGGCACTGGGTCGTAACCAGAGCCACCCCACGGATGGCATCTCAGAATGCGCTTTACTCCGAGCCATAGCCCTTTCAGAGGTCCGTACTTGGTAATTGCCTGCCGTGTGTATTCTGAGCATGTGGGCTGATATCGGCAAGAAGGCGGTGTATAGGGTGATATGCAATGCTGGTAGAACCAAATCAATGCTAAAAATATCTTCGCAAGAAGAGTGCGAAAGAAGAGCAGTATGTTTCTCATTGCCCTACCCTCTCTTCTCTGTTGAGGAAACCTCTTCACTATTCTCTTTAAAAGAATCCTTTCCTATATTTTCTTTAGAAGGAAACTTTTCGCTTTTTTCTTTTGAGGAAACCTTTCCGATATTTTCTTTTGAAGAAACCTTTCCGCTCTTCTCAGCAGAAGAGATCTTCACCATCGCCTTGCGGAGACGAGCAGCAATCTCCTCCGTTCGATACTGCTTAGCAGCAAGCCAAAGAAAGGCAACAGCAATCTTCTTACCCTCACAGAGGCAGTAGTGCTCAAGGGCGTGCATGATGTTCAGCCGATAAGCCTCTCGGAGTTGCCGCTTTACTCTGTTACGGTCTACGGCATGCTTAAAATGGCGCTTAGAGACACTGAACAACACTTGTATCGGTTGCTCACCCTCAGTAGCGTCCTCTTCGAGTATGGTAACCCGGACAGGATATACCATAACCGTTCTTGTTTCTTTTCCCGAGAAGAGAGCGTCAATTGTTTTCTTGCTCTTCAATCTGGGCGAGAGAGAGTTATTCTTCGTCTTCAAGATCACGTAAGTAAGCCCTTAAGGCAGTTATCATGGAAGGATGCTTCGGAGTAGGTGCAGAGACCTCGAGTGGATAGCCGTACTCTTCTACTGCCTTTGCCGTAGCTGGTCCGAACGTAGCAATCTTCACAGAACCCTTTTTCACCTCTTCGTCAAGATTATCGTGAAGTGTCTTCACTCCAGTAGGGCTGAAGAGCACCACCATATCGCAGTTGAAGGATTCGAGCTCCTCTTTTGTGAAGTCATCGTTAACGGTTTCATACATCACACACTCCTTGTGGTCGATGCCGTTTTTATCGAGCAGGTTCTTTACATCATCGTTGTGTACCGATGATAGCGGAACGAGATATTTCTCTGTCTTATGCTTGAGCATAGATGGTATTAGGTCGTCTATCTTTCCTGACACTCCGAAGAAGACCTTTCTCTTTCTGTAATGAGCATACTTCTGTATGTAGAGAGCGATTGTCTCTGTGGTGCAGAAATACTTCATTGTCTCAGGGATAGTCACTCTCAATTCCTTTGCGAGTGCAAAGAAATTATCAATTGCATATTTTGATGTAAAAACAACAGCCGTATACTCTCCGAGAGATACGTGTTGCTGTCTGAAATCCTTAGAACTAACACCCACGACCTTTATAAACGGTCTGAATACGAACTCTACATCAAAATCGCGCTCGATGTCAAAATACGGAGACTTGTCACTTGTTGGTTTTGGCTGTGAAACAAGTATTTTTTTCATTTCTTTTACTTAGTAATTTACTTTCAGGAAATTGGCGATAAACACCAAAATGCCCCATGCAACTAACATTGGATTTATTTCGAGGGTGCAAAAGTACAAAAAAATTTGGAGAAAGGCACTCTTTTTCTTAAAAAAGATTTTAAAACACTTATAAAATAGCAATATTTTAACAAAAAGCACCACAAAAACGGTGTAAAGAAGTGTATCATTGACAGATAATCCGAAATAAGCCAACAACAGCAGCATAGGTGTGAGAAGCATTCCCATGCTTGCCGTAAGCATCATCTTTGTCGTTTTCCACTGCCTCTGTTCTGCTGCTGAGAAGAAGATATTATTCACCACTGTTTGCAAAATATGTTCAAAGCAAATCAGCAGTATCATCACCGCTAAGAAGCATCCCATGAGGGTATATTCGCTTAGGGTGATGTATGTTTCAGAGATTTTCTCCTTGGCATAGAAATAGAACACGAGCGAGAGAATCACCGCCGTATGCAACTCCATAAATACGAGATACCTCAGTTGTGATGCCGACTCCCTTTCGAGTGCGGAGTTTTCTCTCATTGTTCTGAAGAAATGCTTCATCTGGAAAGAGAAGAATCGCAATGTGCGCTTTATGCTTAACATCAGGAGCAGGATTCCGGCAATGAGTATGGAGGTGATGATATCATCGGTGCGAAGAGAATAAGGGAGTGGGTCGCCAGCGATGCCATAACGTCCAGCATGCGTTTCCTCTATTAAGAGGCTATCCTTAGAAAAGAACGTCTCCTTATAGTAGTGCGGCATCTCGCTAACGTTCACAACATATTCCTCCTCAGTTTTTGGCATGAGGAAAGAGTCTACCTTTACAGGCCAGTGGTTGACCTTCGGAGAATACAACGACACATCGACAGAATCTTTTGCCCCTCTGAGAATTGTTTCTGCAGTATGAGCAAAAGACTCTGTCTGACTTGTTTCTGGAGTGCCTTGTGGCAGTTCAGTTACACTTATGGAATCCTGTAAAATCAAGTTCTTTTTCTTCTATTCAAAAAATCTGTTTTGGCGAGAAAGCAGAGAAAGGCTTAGCCTCTCCTGCTCGCTATGGTGAGCGAGAACGTCTTTAACGCCCTCACTATTTACAATCCGAAAGCCGCCTTGATATCGTCTACACGGTCGAGTTTCTCCCATGTAAAGAGTTCCACCTCCATGACCTTTGTATCATGATAAAGAGATGTGAACGTCTTCTGAACAAGCTTGCTCTCCCTTCCCATGTGACCGTAAGCAGCTGTCTCGCTATAGATAGGCTTGCGGAGCTGGAGGGAGCGTTCAATTGCTCTTGGGCGGAGGTCGAAGAGTTTCTTTATCTTCTCTGCAATCTCTCCATCAGAGAGTTGTACGTTTGAGCGACCGTAGGTGTTAACGTAGATGCTCACCGGCTCTGCAATTCCTATGGCATAAGAGAGCTGCACAAGCATTTCGTCGGCAACACCAGCAGCAACCATGTTCTTTGCAATATGGCGAGCAGCATAAGCGGCAGAGCGATCAACCTTGGAAGGGTCTTTTCCTGAGAACGCACCACCTCCGTGGGCACCCTTTCCACCGTAGGTGTCAACGATAATCTTTCGTCCGGTGAGACCAGTGTCTCCGTGTGGTCCTCCAATCACGAACTTTCCCGTAGGATTCACATAATACTTTATCTCATCGTTAAAGAGCGCCAACATCTTCTCGTCACGAAGCTGCTCCTTCACTCTCGGAATAAGGATGTTTATCACATCCTCTCTGATTTTCTCGAGCATAGCCTCGTCGGTGTCAAACTCATCGTGCTGAGTAGAAACCACGATGGTGTCTATGCGCTGTGGGATATTGTCGTCGCTATATTCTATTGTTACCTGCGACTTTGAGTCTGGACGGAGGTATGTCATCACCTTTCCCTCCTTGCGAATCTCTGCGAGAGTCTTCATGAGAAGTTGTGCAAGGTCGAGGGAAACGGGGATATAGCGGTCGGTCTCTTTAGTGGCATAGCCGAACATCATGCCCTGGTCGCCAGCTCCTTGGTTCTCTTCCTCAGCACGTGATACACCACGATTGATATCTCCCGATTGCTCATGAATTGCGGTGAGAATACCGCATGAGTTTCCGTCGAACTGATATTCCGACTTTGTGTATCCAATTCGGTTGATTGTTTTTCTTGCGATGGTCTGCAAGTCGATGTAAACAGAAGAAGAGACCTCTCCCATGATGACCACCTGTCCGGTTGTTACAAACGATTCTATGGCGCAGTGAGAGCGTTCGTCGTATGCGAGGAACTGGTCGAGCAGTGCATCGCTAATCTGATCAGCCACCTTATCTGGATGGCCCTCAGACACTGATTCTGATGTGAATAAGTACATATTTCTTGTTTTTATTTGATTCTTAAAAAATTATTTCTTGATTCGTTTACTTCTTAACCTTTGTGGCACGAATGAAATAAACAATGAGCACAAAGTACATAAGCAGAGAGAGAACCTCCGACCAGGAGTTCATAATCCAAAGCTCGTTGATAGGATTGTAGCCAAGGAAACGGAGCAGAGCAGAGACAACACCCATTAGTGCTCCGCCTGCAATGAATCCGCTGGCAATCAGCGTACCCTTCTCCGTTCTCAGTTTATTGACTGCCTCGTCTTTTGAACGTGTTGATACAAACCAGTTCACGATGCCTCCCACAAGTATTGGGGTGTTCAGTTCAAGCGGAATGAACATACCTAAGGCGAATGCCAAGGCGGGCACCTTCATCCAGGTCAGAACAATGGCTATCAAAGCACCAAAGGCATAAAGCAACCAGGGGGCTCCGGCACCATTCATAAGCGGTTCTATAACAGCTGCCATAGCATTTGCCTGTGGGGCTGCAAGCTGTCCAGAAGAGAAACCGTAGGTTTCATTGAGTAGGATCATCACTCCCGTGACAGTAGCGGCAGAAATCAGCGTCCCGGCAAACTTCCATTTCTCCTGCTTCTTTGGGGTAGTACCTATCCAATAGCCCACCTTCAAATCGGTCACAAAGGCGCCTGCCATAGAGAGCGCCGTACACGTCACAGAGCCCATAATAAGTGCGGCAAGCATACCTGTGGTGCCACTAAGACCCATGCCCACCATCACCACCGATGCAAGGATAAGCGTCATGAGCGTCATTCCCGAAACAGGGTTGGAGCCTACAATGGCAGTGGCATTTGCTGCCACAGTGGTGAACAGGAAGGAGACAACGAGAATCAAAACAAGAGAGACAACTGTGAATAGCCAGTTTTGCTGCATAACGCCAAAGAACAGGAATGCAGTTATGGCAAGCACAACCGCCACCACTCCAATGCCAATAAGCTTGAAAGAGAGATCTTTCTGAGTGCGAGCAACAGAAGCAACCTCTGATCCTTTTCCACGCATCTCACGGGCAGCAAGCGAGACGGCTCCAGTGATGATTCCCCACGAACGGATAATGCCAATGATTCCTGCCATGGCAATACCACCAATACCTATCGACTTCCCATAAGAAGAAAAGATCTTCTCAGGAGTCATCTCACCAACAGGGACTGTAATCGTTGAATCCCATTGATTCAATACAGTGTCACCAAAAACGACTGCCATAAGCGGAACAATCACCCACCAAACGGCAAATGAGCCTAGGCAGATAATAAACGCATATTTCAAGCCAATAATATATCCTAAACCAAGAACGGCGGCTCCCGTGTTCACCTTAAACACAAGCTTCGCCTTCTCTGCAAGCAGGTCGCCGTAAGGAAGTATTCTTGTAGTAAAAAGTTCATTCCACCAACCAAACGTGCTAACGACAAAGTCGTAGAGACCACCAATTAGTCCAGCAGCAACAAGACTCTTCGCCTGACCACCCTCATCCTCTCCGCTGACAATCACCTGAGTGGTGGCAGTGGCTTCTGGGAAAGGGTATTTTCCATGCTGGTCTTTCACAAAGTATTTTCTGAACGGAATAAGGAAAAGGATTCCCAACACACCGCCTAATAGCGAGGCAATGAAAATCTGCCAGAAAGAGGTGCACATCTCTGGATACTTTGCCTGGAGAATGTAGATGGCTGGAAGAGTGAAGATAGCACCTGCCACAATAGCACCCGAACAGGCTCCAATGCTCTGGATAATGATGTTCTCGCCAAGAGCACCCTTCCTCTTTGCTGCACTCGATAAACCAACAGCAATGATAGAGATTGGAATGGCGGCCTCAAAAACCTGACCAACTTTCAAACCGAGATATGCCGAGGCAGCAGAGAAGAGAACTGCCATAAGCAATCCCCAACCCACCGACCACAAGGTTGTCTCACGCTGCTTGCCATTCTCCGACAGCAGAGGGGTATATTCTTCGCCTTCCTTCATTTCACGGAACGCATTTTCTGGTAGTTTAGCCATTTACGTTTTTTTTGACTATTATTTAATATTATATATATAATAAGGTGAGAAAAGACCTCTACAATTCCTTTTTCCATACGGAAAAAAGAACAGAGTTTTTTCACTGTACGCTTTTTGCGTGCAAAATTACTCATTTTTTTTCAATAAGGCGAATAATTGTATCGTTTTATTTTGCATTATCGTTAAAAATGACTACCTTTGCAAAAATATTTAAATATTTCACAGAAACTTAGATATGACATTCACAGAAACTGCTATTAAGGTTTTCAATCAGGCCATCACTGATTATCATATTAATGATAACGTAGACACACCTATCAACAACCCTTACAAGCGAGACGAGATAGAGAACAGACTCTATCTCAAATGCTGGATAGATACCGTGCAGTGGCATTACGAGGATATTATCCGTGACCCACACATCGACCCGCTCGAGGCACTGAACCTCAAACGACGCATCGACCAGTCAAATCAAGACCGTACCGACCTCGTGGAGCAGATTGACTCTTACTTCCGTCAACTCTACTGCGATGTGAGAGTGCTCGACGATGCGCGCCTAAACACAGAGTCGCCAGCATGGGCTATTGACCGCCTCAGCATCCTGCAGCTGAAAATCTACCACATGCAGGAGCAGGTGAACCGTCTTGATGCTTCTCCTGAGCACGTGGCACGTTGCAAGGCGAAGCTCGACATACTCCTCGAACAGAACGTCGACCTCTCTACTGCTATCGACCAGTTGCTCGACGATATTCAGGAGGGAAAGAAGTACATGAAGGTCTACCGCCAAATGAAGATGTACAACGACCCATCAACAAACCCTGTGCTCTACAAAAAATAAACCTCTCCATTCCACTTCAGTGATGTTTAGGAAAAAGAAGATTACAGACGATAGGTACACGCTAAAACTACTCGTCATGAGATTCTCGGCAATGGGAGATGTGGCAATGACGGTGCCAGTGGTAAAGGCATTGGCACTATCGAGACCAGATGTGCTTATCTACGTGGCAAGCCGACCTTTTGCAAAGGCTTTCTACGAAGGTCTCGCACCTAACATCGTCTTCCTTCCCATAGACCTTAAGGCGACACGCTATAAGGGAATTGCTGGACTCGAACATCTCTACCGTGACCTCACAAACCTCACTCCAGATGTTGTTGCCGACCTACATGATGTCTTGCGCACGAAATATGTGAGCATGAGGTTCATGCTTGCAGGAATACCCGTCTCCACGATAAAGAAATACCGCAAGGAGCGGAAACTACTCACAAAAGGCAAGATAAACAATATCACGAGTGTCTTCGCACGATACGCTGACGTGTTTGAGGATATCGGATTCATTCTCCCTTCTCTCTTTGACTCTGCCAACACAGAGCCAACGCTCGACATGAAAGGCTATGAGCCACAATGCGATAGCAGTCTCCTCGAGACAGTGAAAAACAATAGTGCAATAGGCATAGCTCCCTTTGCCGCACATAAGGGGAAGATATACCCTTTAGAGAAAATGGAGACGGTGATAGCATTGCTACGTGCTGAATATCCATCACACCCTATCCTACTCTTTGGAGCTGGAAAGAAAGAAGAGGAGGTGTTCAAAAACTGGTGCAAGAAATTCACAAATGTGCACTACGCATCTCGCCTTTGCAAGAGCCTACGCGACGAAATCTTCATCATGCAGCACCTCAGCTGCCTTATCTCTATGGACTCCGCAAATATGCACCTTGCCTCTCTCGTAAACACTACTGTGGTGAGCGTCTGGGGGGCTACACATACGGGGGCAGGATTCCTCGGCTGGCGACAGACTTACGATGATGTTGTGGAGGCTGACCTTCCATGCCGCCCGTGTAGCATCTACGGAAATAAGCCTTGCCGCCTCGGCGACTACCCTTGTCTGAATAACATCTCCCCAGAGTCTATCGTTGAGAAAGTCGGCAAACACTTAGTCTGATTCATTAACGCAATTAGGCTGTTTCATTCGGACATTATTTGATCCTTTCAGGTAGTTGGTCTGTTTCATTCAGACAATTAGGCTGTTTCATTCAGACACGATTTAAGTATTACGCACACACAACACACACAACATAATTCCTTTTTTCACAAAAGAAGAAACAATGAACAAAATCATCCGTAAAGAACAGTTCTCAGAGAAAGTGTTCCTCCTCGAAGTGGAGGCTCCTCTGATTGCAAAAAGCCGACGTGCAGGACATTTCGTGATTGTCCGTGTCGACGAAATGGGAGAACGTCTCCCACTGACAATCGCTGACGCAAACATCGAGCGTGGCACCATCACTCTTGTAGTGCAGAAAGTAGGTCTTTCCAGTACGAAGATCTGCGACTGTAACGTAGGCGACTACCTCCTCGATGTTGTTGGTCCGCTCGGAAATGCTACTCATATAGAAAACTACGGCACTGTGCTCTGCGCATCTGGTGGTGTGGGCACTGCTCCGTTGCTCCCTATCGTGAAGGCTTTGAAGGCAGCAGGAAACCGTGTGCTTACTGTTATTGCTGGTCGTTCTGCTGACCTTGTAATCCTTGAAGACGAGATTCGCGCTCATTCAGATGAGGTGATTGTCATGACCGACGATGGCTCTCGTGGCGAGAAAGGTGTTGTCACCGTGGGTATGGAGAAATTCATCGCTCAGGAGAAAATCGATAAGGCGTTCGCCATTGGTCCTGCCATCATGATGAAGTTCGCATGTCTCACCACACAGAAATACAACATCCCTACCGTGGTTTCACTAAACACTATCATGGTTGACGGTACAGGAATGTGTGGCGCATGCCGACTCACCATCGGGGGAAAGACAAAGTTCGTATGCATAGATGGTCCGGAGTTCGATGGCGCTCTCGTTGACTGGGATGAGATGTTCAAGAGAATGTCTACATTCAAAAGGGAGGAAACAGATGAGATGGAGCATATTCAGGAGCATCTCCGTGAACATGCACATCCTGTTGAGGAGGAATCCTGCCAACTCTCGGCAACCGTGTCACCAGAGGCTTCTACTGAGGAGAGCATAGATGAGCTCACCGACCGTAACGCTCCTTGGCGTGAGGAATTGAGAAAGAGCATGAAGGCGAAGGAGCGTACTGCCATCCCTCGTGTCATAATGCCAGAGCTCGACCCTGTCTATCGTGCCACTACTCGCTTAGAGGAGGTTAACAAAGGTCTTACACCAGAGCAGGCGCTCTTAGAGGCTAAGCGTTGTCTTGACTGTCCAAAGCCGCAGTGCGTAGAGGGTTGTCCGGTGAGCATCAACATTCCTTCATTCGTGAAGAACATCGAAAGGGGCGAGTTCCTAAAGGCTGCTCAGGTGCTGAAGCAGACATCTGCTCTTCCTGCTGTCTGTGGACGTGTTTGCCCACAGGAGAAGCAGTGCGAAAGTCGTTGTATACATCTGAAGATGAACGAGCCAGCAGTTGCCATTGGCTATCTGGAGCGCTTTGCAGCCGACTACGAACGTGAATCGGGACAAGCAGTGCTACCAGAGTGCGCTCCTCAGAACGGCATAAAGGTTGCAGTGGTTGGCTCTGGTCCTTCAGGACTGTCGTTCGCCGGCGACATGGTGAAAAAGGGCTATGAAGTTCATGTCTTTGAGGCGCTCCATGAGATTGGTGGCGTTTTGAAATATGGTATTCCAGAATTCCGTCTGCCAAACAAGATTGTAGAGGTGGAAATCGATAACCTCAGAAAGCTTGGAGTGCACTTCTATCCTGACACCATCGTAGGAAAGACCATCACAGTAGACGAACTCGAGGAGCAGGGCTTCAAGGGTATCTTTGTGGGCTCTGGAGCCGGACTACCAAACTTCATGAACATACCAGGTGAGAACCATATCAATATTATGTCGTCTAACGAGTACCTCACTCGTGTGAACCTCATGGATGCAGCAAATAAGCTCTCCGACACACCTATAAACCCTGCTAAGAGCGTACTCGTTGTGGGTGGTGGAAACACAGCTATGGACTCTTGTCGTACGGCAAAGCGTCTCGGTGCAGAGGTTACTCTCGTCTACAGACGTTCAGAGGCAGAGATGCCTGCACGTCTCGAAGAGGTGAAGCACGCAAAGGAGGAGGGAATAAACTTCCTCACACTACACAACCCTGTGGAGTATATCGCTGACGAGAAGGGTGCAGTGAAGCAGGCGGTGCTCGCCGTAATGGAGTTGGGTGAGCCTGACGCTTCTGGAAGACGCTCACCAGTCGATACTGGAAAGCGCATCACCATCGATGTTGACCAAGTGGTTGTGGCAGTAGGTGTTTCTCCTAATCCGCTCGTACCAAAGTCTATACCAGGTCTTGAGCTTGGAAGAAAGAACACGATCGCTGTGAACGAGGAGATGGAGTCAAACCACGCTGGTCTCTATGCTGGTGGCGACATTGTGCGTGGTGGTGCAACCGTAATTCTTGCCATGGGCGACGGTCGTCGTGCTGCTCTGAACATGGACAAGAAGTTGCGTGGCGAATAAGCTAAAGTAGAGACATTTTTCTATATATTTCCCCTCTTTCTTTGCCTCAATGCAAAGAGAGAGGGGAATTCTTTTAGAACAATCTAAAAAATCTTGCCGAACGCCCAGTGGAGACTGTAACAAGAAGACATAAAAAAGCCTCACCCAAAGATTAGTGTCGACAATATTTGCGGGTGAGGCTTAGTAATAATATTAAGAAGTATTATTACTTGATGGTTTAGTTCGCAAGACTATTTGCGCAACGATAGCTGCACAGTATATAGAGAGAGATAGTCTAATGCGAAACGATATGTCTAATAAAAGACGATTAGTCTGCCTGGAGAGTGAAGCGCTTGAAAGCAACAACAGTAAGGTCGCTGTTTACGCTCTTCAGATACTGGCTTACGCTAACCTTAGAGTCCTGAATGAACTCCTGGTTGAGGAGACAAGACTCCTTGTAGAACTTATTAACACGACCCTTAGCGATGTTCTCGATCATGTTCATGTTCAAGCTCTTTGCCTTCTCCTCAGAAACAGTTGCGATGATCTCCTTTGCCTTTGCAACATCCTCTGCAGTGATCCAGCCCTTACCCATGTTAGACTCCATGTGGTCTTCGCTGTCAACATGTGCAGGGTTGATGCCAGCCTTCTTAAGAGCAGCCTCAACAGCCTTCTGAACCTGCTCCTGCTTTGACTTCTCAACAGCAACATTATACTCCTCGTCGATGATTGACTGAGGAACAGACTTCTCATCAAGAGCGATTGGCTTCATAGCAGCAACCTGCATAGCAACTGCGTGAGCAGCCTCTGGAGCAGGGATATTTGTCTGTACGAGTGTGCAGAGACCATTGCGGTTCATGTGGTTGTAAGCGTCGATGTTCTCACCCTCGAGATAGTTGTAGCCGTCGAGTTCCATCTTCTCACCAGTAACGCCAGAGCGCTCTGTAACAGCATCTGCAACAGTGAGACCGTTAGCAAGCTTGAGTGCGCTAACCTCCTCGAGGCTCTTTGCCTTTGCTGCCACTGCAGCGTCGATGATGTCCTGAGTGAGCTTGATATAATCTGCTCCGTTAGCAACGAAGTCAGTCTCACACTTCAGAGCGATGATAGCAGCGAAGCCGTCACCAACCTTTGCGAGTACACAACCGTTAGAAGTCTCACGGTCAGCACGCTTAGCAGCGATAGCCTGTCCGCGCTGGCGGAGAATCTCCTTTGCCTTGTCCATATCGCCCTCTGCTTCTGTGAGAGCCTTCTTGACATCAGCGAGTCCCGCACCTGTCATAGCGCGGAGCTTCTTGATGTCTTCCATTGAAATTGCCATAGTAATGAAAAAATATTTTTTGTCGGGGAGGCTGGTGTTTCTTCTTAAAAGAAAAAGAATAGCCTTCCGACGAAGATTAATGATTAAAATATACAAAGATGCAAATACCTTTTATCGGGAATATTTGCATCTTCGCATGAAATTTTTTTTGTCTTACTCAGCTGTCTCTTCAGCGTTGCGAGCGCGACGTGGAGCGCGCTTCTTACCCTCAGCAGCCTCGTCGCTCTGCTCAGCAGCAGCCTTCTCGTCTGCCTTCTCAGCCTTGCGCTCTTCGAGACCCTCAGCGATTGCTGCACAGCAAGCAGAGAGAATAGCCTCTACAGAGTCCTTTGCGTCGTCGTTAGCAGGGATTGGGAAGTCAACCTTGTTAGGGTCAGAGTTTGTATCGCACATAGCGAATACAGGGATTCCCAGACGGTGTGCCTCAGCGATAGCGATATGCTCCTTGAGAACGTCAACAACGAAGAGTGCTGATGGGAGGCGAGTCAGGTCGGCAATAGAGCCGAGGTTCTTCTCAAGCTTTGCACGCTGGCGAGAGATCTGGAGGAGCTCACGCTTAGAGAGGTTTGAGAATGTGCCGTCAGCCATAAGCTTGTCGATGTTCGTCATTTTCTTGATAGCCTTACGAATGGTTGGGAAGTTGGTGAGCATACCGCCAGCCCAACGCTCGTTAACGTATGGCATGTTTACACTTGCTGCCTTCTCGGCAACGATGTCCTTAGCCTGTTTTTTAGTAGCGACGAACAGGATTTTCTTTCCTGACTTAGCGATCTTCTTCAACTCCTCTGCAGCCTGATCGGTCATGGCTACAGTCTTGTGGAGGTCGATGATATGAATACCGTTACGCTCCATGAAGATATATGGAGCCATTGCTGGGTTCCACTTGCGACGGAGGTGTCCGAAGTGGCAGCCTGCCTGAAGCAGCTGGTCGAAATTTGTTCTTGACATTTCGTGTTCTTGTTTTTGTTGATTGCATGGATAGGGAACTCGCCCTATATCTGCAACTGTGTTTACTTTCTTTTTAATTCTTTTTCTTTAGAATCAGCCGGTAAGTAGCCATGAAAACCATCAGAATGCCGTAAGAGACAAATGCACATGGGTCTCACCGGTTTAGATGCTAAACGGTGTTCTCTTCTTTCTGACTGGATTATGCTGCATAACATAAAGAATGTATCAAGCATAAACCGAAATAGCCAGAACGATGTTTAACGCTTAGAGAACTGGAAGCGACGGCGTGCCTTTGGCTGTCCTGGCTTCTTACGCTCAACCTCACGAGCATCGCGAGTGATGAAGCCTGCCTGGCGAAGTGCCTTCTTGTCGTCTGCATTAACCTTTACGAGGGCGCGAGCGATTGCGAGGCGGAGTGCCTGGCTCTGTCCGGTGAAACCGCCACCGTCGAGGTTTGCCTTGATGTCGTACTTCTCTGCTACCTCAAGGAGCTGAAGTGGCTGCTTAACCACATACTGCAGGATAGCGGATGGGAAATACTGAGTTAAATCCTTCTTGTTGATTGTGATCTTGCCTGTTCCCTCTGTGAGGTAAACGCGAGCTACAGAGCTCTTGCGGCGACCGATTGCATTAATCTGTTCCATCTTCTACTGCTGATTATTTGTACTGGTTAATATCGATAGTCTTTGGCTGCTGAGCCTGCTGCTGGTGCTCTGTACCCTCATAGATATAGAGGTTTTTGAGAAGAGAGCGACCGAGAGGGCCCTTTGGAAGCATACCCTTTACTGCGTGACGAATAATCTTGTCAACACCGTCCTTCTTTGTACGGAGCTGAGCAGGAGTATTGAAACGCTGACCACCAGGATAGCCTGTGTAACGTGTGTACACCTTGTCTGTTTCCTTCTTACCAGTGAAAACGACCTTAGCGGCGTTGATGATGATTACGTTGTCACCACAATCTACATGTGGAGTGAATGTTGGCTTGTACTTTCCGCGAATGAGCTTAGCGACCTTAGAAGCGAGACGACCAACCACCTGATCGGTAGCGTCGATTACGACCCACTCTTTCTTTGCTGTCTCCTTGTTTACGGAAATAGTCTTGTAACTTAAAGTGTTCATTTACTTTTAATTAATTATTACTACTAAAAAACATTATTCACTTTGGCAAGACAGATTCACTAACCGCCAGACCAGGCCACGATCTAACTATTAACACTATCTCGCCATGGGGCTCTAAGTTCACCCCTGGACATAATCGGACTGCAAAGTTACATATTTTTATACGGAAACAGGAAGTACAACAGTGTACGAAGTGTAATATTTATATTTATTTAACTGATTTTAAATGTGCTAAAAGAAAAATATCTGTCAATAAGAAGATACTTGGCGATATACCCATTATTCGGCGCAAAAGACAAACTATAGGAGGTGGATAAAACAGTTGACACATGCCCTCTTCGATAGGTCTTCGATAGATATTCGATAGGTCTTCGATAGGTCTTCGATAGGTCTTCGATAGGTCTTCGATAGGTCTTCGATAGATGTTCGATAGATGTTCGATAGATGTTCGATAGATGTTCGATAGATGTTCGATAGAACTTCGCTTTGACTTCGATAGACCTTCGCTTTGGCATCGATTGGAAAGCAAATAAGTAGCGAAGGTTAAACGAAAACGTTCCTCCCATGTTCCTCCCAAGTACCTCCCAAGTACCTCCCAAGGTAACATCAATTTTTACCTCGTGAAACACAAACAAAAAGGTTGGAACTGCCTTTCAACAATTCCAACCGATTATGTCTAACAATATTATCAATTACTTGATTCTCTGACCAACGCCATTGAATTCCATCTCACCCTTGCGGATTACGAGGCTACCGTTATCAAGAACCTTCTTAACCTTTACAGGAGCAGACTCAACATTGATATTCTCAACGCCAGAGATCTCGCCAGACTCAAGCCAGAAGCGCTCGATAGCCATGAGGCGCGCGTTCTTGCAAGCGTAATAGAGGCGTACGGTGTTCTTGCCTGTGAGTTTCAGTCCGCCTTCCGGAAGAAAGGCGAAAGCTTTAGCAGGAGAAGTACCTGGAAGTTGATCAAGCTGATCAACATTGTCGCGTACAGCCCATCCGAAGATTTCTCTTACACCAGTGGTCGTGATGTATGCTGAGTTTCCATCCTGCCAATTCGCCTTTTTTTCATCAGTAGAGTTGGAGTTACGCATCTTTGCATTTCCAGAGAAATACTTCTGGTTGCCTGCCTCGTCGTAGATGGCGATAGCCCAGATGAAGTTCTGGTTAGAAGCGCAGTTGAAAGCGATGCCTGTGACATTAAGTTCCTTGCCTGCTGCTACGTCAACAGCGAAACCAACCCAACGGTCTGGAGCTGTACCAATAAGATCCCAAGACTCGTCAACTTCGAGGTCATCACCACCAGCAGGGTTCGGTTTTGTCCAAATAGCCTTTGGTTCAGCATCTGTTGCATCAAGAGAAGAAGAATATACGAGAGCATCGTCAGATACACCCCATACCTGAGCGTTATACGCAAAGTTTCCACCAAAATTTCCAGCATTGTAGTGGGAGTTGATTCTGTCCACCTCTGGATACTTAGCCTTTACATCGAGGTAAGCAAGCGGCATACCGTTCTGCTTTGTAACCGTAACGTTCTCGTCCTGATGATAGCCGAAATCCCAAGTGCCATCTGCAAGCTCTGTGACACCGCAAATCTGCTTTTCTGCCTTCATTATTTCAGTATCGGTATATAAGCCATAATATTTTTGTGCGCTTGCACTAATTGCAGCAACGAGGGCTAAAGAAAGAGTAAAGATTTTTTTCATAGTCTAATGTTTTATTGATTGTTTATTTGTAGTTTTTTAATGGTGGGGAAGAACCGAAAATTCACTCCATAAGGAATTATTTCTTCAGTAAAATGAGGAGTACATTCATTTTTACGGAGCAAATGTACACTTTTTTCTCTATTTACGCAAGAAAATTAACCATTTTTTAAAAAAAACTATTGAAAAGTTCAGATTCCTCAAAAAAACGAAATAGCTACTAAAACCAAGCAAAACCCTTGAACACAAGGAAAAAGCCTTGTGTTCAGGGTTAAGTGATATTTTTCTAAGGAATTATGTTCATTGAGTGTATATTCAATGGAGATTACTTCTTTGAATATGGAGTGTAGCCTGGATTCTGACCGAACTCCTCTGCGTTCTGAAGCTTATCAAGGAAAGTGTTCGGAATTGGCCAGAGGGTGTGATACTCCTCACGACAATCATCTTCTGCCATAGAAGGGTTGCGACCTGTGATAGTAGAAGCAAACTTACCCTGTGGACCGAGAATACGCTTGAGGTCGAACCAACGGAGCCACTCACCACAGAGCTCACGAGCACGCTCTTCGAGAATCCAATCGATAGTCATGTCAGATGCCTGCACCTGTGCCTCAGAGAGGTTATGTCCAGGACGAACAACACGTGCGTTACGGATTTCCTTGTTAATGAGAGTAGCAGCCTCTGATGTTCTACCGAGAGCTATCATACACTCAGCAGCGATGAGTGGCATCTCTGCATAACGCATTACAGGTACGTCGCCAAAACCGAACTGTCCGTTTGGAGCTGCAAGGAGGAATGTTCCGTTCGGGTCGCGATCCCAAATGCGGTACTTCATGAATCGTGGGAAGGACTCAGAAATATAGGTTGTTGTGTTCGGGTCGAGGTCTGGATACTTTGTATTTGGATTGCGCACCTTCGCACCACCATAGGAGTTCACAGCCTCTGTCTTGTACAACTTATCTATATCAACAGTAGCGATACCCTTTGCTGTGTATGCATCCTCCTCTTCCTGAGAGAGGCTCTTGTTTGTGAAGTAGAGCACGGTCTTGTCTTTTGCAACCTTCTTGCCAATAAGGGCTGGGAGGTTATACTTGCCTGCCTGCTCTTCGTTCCATGTGAAGCCACGAGGAGCATTCTCTGGGAATTCTTCCTGGAAGATAGCATCGTAGCGAGCGTCCCAATCCTGCCAGAGCTTCATAAAGTAATAGGTAGGCATCATTAGACGACCCTCAGAAGGGTACTCCCAAGATGTTGCTGTGTTCGTGATACCAGCATTACCCACAAGTGATGGTGAGAAATAGCGGTAAACACGGTTTGGCTTTGAGTCTGCATCAAGAGAAGAGTTGCTGGAGAATGTTGTCACCCAGAGGAACTCTGTGTTCGTCTTGTTGTTCTTTGCCTGCCAAATCTCGTCGTAAGTATTGTAGAGCTTAATGCCGAGAGAAGATTTGTTGTTGATAACGTCGTTGGCAGCAATGAGAGCCTGCTCATAGAATGCCTTCTGCTCAGAGCTACCCTGAGCCTCGTACTGAGCACGAGTGAGGAGCACACGAGCGAGGAGCGCCTTCGCAGCCTTCTGTGTTGAACGACCTACATTTCCGTTGTAAGGATTCACTGGGAGGAGGGAAGCAGCAGCCTTTGCGTCTGGGATGATAACCTCATCGTAGATCTGCTTTGCTGGAGTGCGGTAAGCTGTAAAGACAGCTGCAGAAGTTTCTTCTGTGCGCATCTCAATGTCGCCAAAGAACTCCACGAGCCACCAATAACAGTATGCTCTCATGAAGCGTGCCTCACCCTCGAAGTCAGCTGTCTGAGCCTCTGAGAGACCTACACAGTCAGGAAGACGGTTGATGATGGCGTTACAGTCGTTGATGTTATCGTAGACACGGTTCCAGACATTCGCAATCTGTCCGCGGTCGCCCTGAAGGTTGACGCAACGAGTGAGCTGCATACCATACTCGTAGCCACCGGCACGGTTCTGCCAGATATCACCAGAGCCTTCCATGTAGAGCACAGGGTCCTCACGTCCGTAGTATTTCCATCTGAAGTTGTAGTACATTTGGTTAACGAGGTTCTCCATACCTTGCGGAGTGGCGAACACTTCGTTTGCGCCTTCTGCTGACGGGTTGTACTCGTCGAGGTCGCATGACTGGAATGAAAGGGTAGCAGATGCCACCATCACACCCAACATATATTTATTGAAAATTTTCATGTGTAGTCAATTTTTTGATTTATATTGGGGAAGCCCCTTTTGTTCGGTTTTCTCTGTTATTTCTTCTCCCCAAGGCACAAGTGCGAAGGAAAGAAGAGTGATCGAGTGATAGAGCTCTGGGGCTCTTAGAAGTTCACGTTAAGTCCGAGAGTGAAGCTGCGCTGGTTGCCTTCTGGGTCCCAACCCTTCTGGAAGTCGCTCTTAACCCAGTACAATGGGTCGTTTACAGTAGCGTATACGCGTACCTTAGAGAGACCGATTGTCTTGAGTACAGACTTCGGAAGTGTGTAGCCAACAGTTACTCGCTTCAGCTTGATGAAGGAGTTGTCGGCATACCAGATAGACTGATAACCAGTGTAGTCGTAGAAGTTACGTCCCTTGTAAGCAGCAGGGAGGAGTGCGTTCTCGTTTGTGCCCTCTACCCAATAGTCCATGTTCTCGTACTTACCACCGTTAGAAGGAGTGTAGTTGCCCATGCGGTTCTCTGCCCACTGTCCGAAGCGTGCGTAGAAGTAGATGTTCACGTCGAAGTTGCCGATGGTGAAATCGTTGTTGAAGCCTGCGAACCAGTTTGGAGATGTAGAGCCGATGTACTGAACGTCGTCACTCTGTGAGATGGTGTAAGGATTATCCTTTGTGTACTGAACAATGTTTCCGTCCTTGTCAGCCTTCTCATAAACGCCATCGCTAACCTTGTGCATTCCAGGAATTTCCACATGCACATCACCTGGCTTTTGGTTGAAGATAGCAGCCTCGTTGGCTTCGCTACTCTTCCAGATACCGATGTACTTAAACGTCATAAATGACTTGATAGGATGGTCGAGCATAAGAGTGTTCTTCTCCTTCTCTGTACCAATGGTGATATTTGTACCATCTACGAGGTCAACGATCTTCTCGGAGTTAGCAGAGAAGGTGAGAGAAGAGTTCCACTGGAACTTCTTCTTCGCAATATTGCGTGTGTTGATGGTGAACTCAACACCAGTGTTGCGTGTAGAACCGATATTGGTGTACGTAGCGTACTTTCCGTCCATACCTGCTGATGTAGGAAGTGAGCGGAGAAGGATAAGGTCTGTTGTCTTGGTGTAGTACCAGTCAAACACTACGTTCACGCGGTTGTGGAGGAGTGAAGCGTCGAAGCCAAGGTCGAAGGTTGTAGACTTCTCCCACTTGGTGTCCTTGTTAGCCACTACATAGTAAGAAGAGCCGTTCTTATCGAGAGTACCAAGGATGTAACGGTTAGCAGCATCGTCCTGGAAACCAAACGACCAGTTTGCGAAGGTGATACCTGACTGTGTTCCGTAGAGACCGATACCAGCATTACCAGTAACACCGTATGTAGCACGAATCTTCAAGTCGTCGAGCCAATTGCCCTTAACCTTCTCCATCCATGCCTCGTCTGTGATACGCCATGCAAGAGCAGCAGAAGGGAACCACTCCCACTTGTGACCGTCAGCAAGGCGGCTGGCACCATCGCGACGGAGAGAAGCGGTGAGGAGGTAGCGGCTCTTCCAGTCGTAAGAAACACGTCCTGCATAAGAGAAGGTCTGACCCTGCTCGTAAGAGCTGGAGTGGCTTATAGAACCATCAGCACCGTCGTTGCTACCGAGGTTCCACCAAAGGTTGCTTGCCAATGTCTGACCAACGGAAGCTGCAGAGAGCATATCGCTTGTCTTGCGGCTCCATGTGGTGAGGAGTGTGAGTCCGAGGTGGTGGTCCTTAGGAAGTTGTACGAAGTTATAGTTGAGCACGTTGTTCCACTCAAGATAGAGTCCAGAGCTCTTTGTCATAGTTGCCTTGCTCTTCTGACCGGTCTTCTCAAGGTTTGCTGACTGGTTGCCGTCGAGATAGTCGCCGAGTGAAGAGTTAGTGATATGAGCATTCATCTGTGAACGGAAGCTGAGTCCTTCAATAGGATGAATGTCAAGGTAACCGTTGGCAATAACGTTTGTGCCGTATGACTCACGCTTATAGAGGTAGTTGCCAGAATTGTCGATGAGTGGGTTTACATACTCGTCGGCAGCAAGAGGGCGCTCCACGAGCTGGTCGCCGATGTTGTACTTCCCGCTCTCTGCGTCATAAACACCGTAAGGAGAACCAAGTTCCATACCTGTTGTAGAGGCCTTCTCGTAAGGAGAGTTGCCAGCACGGTTGTGAGTGAGCTGGAAGTCTACACCTGCAGAGATCCAGTCGTATACCTTATGGTCGATGTTCGCACGGAGAACGTAGCGATCTGTTCCGTTACCTTCCTTCCACTTGTTTCCGTTGCTGGAATAACCGAGTGAGAAGCGTGCAGAAGTCTTGTCGTTACCACCTGCGAGGGTTACAGTGTGCTTTGTGCTCCATGTTGTGGACTTCTGAAGAAGGTCTTCATAGTTTGTCCATGAACCTGCCTGATAAGCAGCGAATGCTTCGTTAGAAGAGAAGAGGAGTCGGTCGTCTGTTGTGCTTGACCACTGTCCAGCTGCTATGGCAGCATCTTTTGCGGCATTGTAGTAGTTAGAGCCAGAGCGATAGTCTGGATGGTCGGAACGCATAGCGCCAGTAATAGAACCGCTATAAGAGATTGACATCTTTCCCTTCTCTGCCTTCTTGGTGGTTACGATAATAACACCGTTAGCACCCTGAGAACCATAGATGGCAGTTGAAGAGGCATCCTTCAATACGTCTACAGACTCTACGTCCTCTGGGTTGATATCGCCAAGGGAACCACCCTGTACACCGTCGATGATGACAAGAGGGTCGTTCTTACCGTTGATAGAACGGTTACCACGAATACGGAGCTCTCCATCATTAACATCAAGTCCAGAGATACGACCCTGAAGCGCTGAAGAAACATCTGAGGTAGGTGCCTGAAGAATGGCTTCTGACTTCACCTGAGCAACAGAGCCTGTTACATCACGTTTCTTCACTGTACCGAAACCGATCACCACCACTTCCTCCATCATCTGAGAGTCTGGCTTCATCTGTACCTGCATACCACTCTTCAGTTTCAGAGTCTGCGTGAGATAGCCAATATATGAGAACTCTATCTCAGCGCCTTCCTTCGCATTGAGTGTGAAGTTACCGTCGATATCTGTGATACCAGCTACCTGCGCACCTTTTACCTTAATGGTGACGCCAATCATTGGTTCGCCAAACTCGTCAACGACAGTACCCTTGATTTGATTCTGCTGGGCAGCAACTGCGTACGTGTTTGCCTGAACGTCTACTGCGTAAACGCTTGCAGGGAACATGGCAGCGGCAAATCCAGCAACCAACATCGCCTTCATAGCTTTGTTGACCAAAGTCTTGTTTTTTTGCATAAGTTGTGTTTTATTTTTTTAGTTATTAAATTCGTATTAACAGGATGTTTAATTAGATTTAAAGTCTTTACACGTATTTTCTATCTGCAAATATACAAATAAAAACAGATACATTGATAGAAAACATAATTATTATTAATGTTTATTAACTAAATAGAGAAAAAATAACTTAAATCAAGTAGGTAAATTGTTGAATAGTCAAAATTTAGTGTAAAATATGACACTTATTAAGCATTTAATTTTAGGGTATGCAAGTCCTTGAATGTTACTATTAGAATATGTTTTTGTGTAGAGATGGAGAGCAGCGACAAGCAGACACATTTTGGACCTTATTCCACGGGGCAGAATGACAGTTAGAGATGATTTCGCAAGCAAAAAAGCTGCGATTAAGTTTTAGATTAAAAAATTCAGGATGAGCCACGTGAATGACTCATCCTGAATTATTGATGCCGTATTTCCGATGGGAATTCTTTTAAGAGCATTGTGAGATGCTCTTCTCGTGTTTGTGTTTGTGAATCCCCGTTTCGGAATACGTTTGAGGAATCTTACTTAAGGTTTGTGCGCCACTTGCTTGCACCGATACCCAACTTATAGATGTTAGAGTTGAGAACCTTGTCGGTATTCTTGAAGTAGAGACCGTCAAGATTATCGGTATGGTGGTCGAGGTGGTGTGGCTTCTCACCTATGATGTTCTTAGGATTTGGAGATACCATAAGCTCTGTTGCAGAGAGGTTATCAACGTGAACCTCAAGCTCGTCGGTGCCACTTGGGTAGATACAGCTTGACAGGAACTTACCCATTGAGTTTGACTTGGCAGAGAATGCCTGCTTAGAGAACACCTGTCCGTTGGTGAGGTTGTTGTTTGTTGACCAGTTGTTTGCAACGTCGAAAGTTACGATACCAGAACCGTCACCACCCTGGATGTTACGGATATCAGAACCGCAGCAGTTGAGTGTACGGAGATCATCGTTCTCCTGCTTTGTTACAGTGATGAAGTTGTTCTTGATGGTGAGTGAAGAACCACCTGGCATGTAACGGAAGTTTACGATTGGAGAAGTACCACGTGTCTGGAAGTTAATGAACGTGTTGTTGATGATCTTGATGTTCCAGCGTACAGACTCGTCCCATACGACGTTACGGTTCTGGTCGGTGATGAGCGATCCCATAGGAGAATCGTAGAATGTATTGTTCTCTATGAGCACGTTCTTCAAGATGTTGCTCTTCGGTTTATCTTTACCATGATCGGCGAAGATAATCTGATAGCCAGAACCACCGTTTGCAAAGTATCCATCGTTGAAGAACTCACAGTTCTTCATCACTATGTTCGCGATATTGAAGTCGTTTGAGCCCTGTACACGGAAGAAGCCACGAATGAGACCATTGAAGGTACAGTTGTTCCACTCGAGGAGTGTCACGTTGATACCCATACCGTTTGAGTACATGTTCATGAAGTAGTTACCAACAGCTTTGAAGCCAGAGCCGTCCTGAGAGTGTCCATAGTTTTTAGCGAGAGGCACGTCAATGTCGAGGTCCATGAAGCGGACTGAGTCGATGTCGAGAGGGATTGAAGAGTTCTCGCCTGGCTGTGGCTGTCTACCAAGCATGAAGTTACATGTGTTTATACTGTTACCTGTCTGTGTCATACCGCTAAGGTAGAGCTTTGCTTTCTTGCCGGCAGCGAGGTCCTCTGGGTTGGTACGGAGTGTGAGACCCTTGTAAATAGAAAGGTTAGAAGTGCAGTGGTAAGCCTTACCACCTTCAAGGTAGAACACCTGATTTTCTGCCAATTCATTTGAAGCGCAGTATCCATTAATGATATGATCAATCTCCATTGAGTTGTAAGCAGAAATATCATAGATATTGTCTGTACCAATGGTATCAACGGCATTCGGAACGTGCTTAATGAGAATAGCAGGTCCGGCATCACCCTTCGTACGCTTCATAAGCGGGTTGAAGTTTGCGTCTACAGACACCTTGATGTCACCATCCCAAACATCTACGTTGTAAACAGCGTTCTCAGAAAGACCATCTACGTCAATATAGCCACGATTCCAGTCTTCATCTGTAAGGATGTACTTCTTAAACTTCTCAGGAACGACAGCATTTGGAGAAGACTTAGAAGGAGTGACAGTGAGGTAGTCAACCTTAAAGACGTCACCGTTGATAGTGAAATGCTCCTTGAAGCCAAGAAGCTGTTCGTCCGTGTAGCCCTTAGTGCTGCGGTTGAGGTTCACGCGCATGGAAGTCTTAGTGATGTCAGAGACCTGAATGATAGAAGGCACATTGTAGCGTTTTTCTGTATCGAGTCCGAGCCATTCTGCCCATCCTCGACCGTCACCGTGACCGTACCACTCTGAGTTCTTAGGGTCGTTAAGGTCTGCAGAATGGAGAGTACGGATTGCAAAACGGTATGACGTCTGATACTCAAGGTCTTTGATTACACAGTCGAGAACGTCTGCAGGGAGGATGGTGTCTCCAGAGAGAAGTCCGAGAGAGTCGGCATCATGCCATGCCTGTGAACCGCCAGACACGTTTGGCTGGAGTGCCCAACGGATTTGATAGCCGTATGCTCCCTGCACACCGAACCAGTAAAGGTGTACGTCGTTGAGGTCAACAACAGTACAGTTGTAAGGGTCATTATCTCCCTTGCCGGTATTGTTGTCGCATCGGAACATTGTTCTGAACATGCGGTCAGCTCCTGCTGGGATATCATCGTCGTCAGAACAAGAGACGAATGCAGAAGAAGCTGCGAACATGCAGAATGAATATAATAAGAATTTCTTCATTGTTCTGAATTTGTTTGGGTTATTGTTTTCTTTTGTAGGGTGGCAGAGGGTATGTACATGTGTCATGCCCTTTGCCGCCTTTCATGAATTAATATCCGTACTGCTGCTTGTAGGCACCACTTGAGCGTGCGATAGCCTCCTGTGGATAAGGAAGGAGATAGCGTACTGCTGGAAGGTTCTTTACATCGTAGCTTACAGGATTGATTCTTGTTGCCTTGCCGTCAACAACGAGTGTGATGTCGCCGTTTATCTCACCGCGGATATAGCCATAGAGAGAGTAGAGCACCTGTGCCTTTGGTGAGCCATCGTCGTTACACCAGTTGTAGAACTGTGTATCGGTCCAACCGATTGTAGAGCTTGAGCTTGCAAGACCTGTTACGTCTTTCTCTGAAATCGGTGTGTAAGGAAGACCATTCTGCTCCATAAAGTTGGCAGGACTGATCTGTGGCTGTGTACCCGTCTTGTAAGGGTTGAAGATAAAGCGGAGTGGCTGAGAGGTGTTCTCGTAGAGAGTCTTGTCACCTGGGTTCTTGATGATACAAGAGAAGATGTCGTAAGGGAGAATCTCTGACCACTTAATGCCATCGTACTCCTCAACCATGTCTGAAAACTCTGAAGAAGCTACAGAGTTAACAGCTGTAGAGTGGTAGCGGAGGAAGGTGTAGAACAGTTTCTCGCCGTAGAGGTTGTTACGAACGAGGTCCTTCCAGCGGATATTCTCACCACCGAACTCAAGGGCACGCTCGTCGAGCACTGCGTTGAGGAAGGTCTCCTTGTCGGTAGAAACCTGAGCAACGTATGCATCTACCTTCTCAGCACGGTCAGCAGGAGCAAAAGCACGGTTACGAACCTGCTTGAGAGCGTCCTGAGCAGCTGCTGTTGGCTTGCCTTCAATTTCATTCTCTGCCTCGGCGAACATCAAGAGCACGTCTGTGTAGCGGAGGTAAGGGAAGTTGATACCTGTAGCACCTGTGGTGTTATTGCCAAGAGCGATGGTCTTCCAAAGCTTTGACCACTTGCCGTTATAAGAAGAGTAGTCGGCATGTACCTGTGGAAGGTTTGAAGAGGTGTAGTACCAGAAAACGTTGATGTGGTCGCGGCGAAGGTCTTTCTCGTCGTATTTGTAACGAAGGAAAGCCTCAAGGCGAGCATCGCCCTTTGCCTCACCCCAAGCATGTGGAGTAACGCCTTCTGAAGACTCGCACTTAGGACCCCAATAGTAGCCAACCTGTCCTGTGCTACCTGTTCCGAAAGGAAGTTCAAAGATTGGGTCGTCACCGTTGTTCACGATATCGTTACACTCGTCTACGAACACTTTCTTGAAGCTGTTTGTAAGGCTGTGAGTGCCTGAGTCAATCACCTTCTTTGCATAGTCGCGAGCGATGGTGTAGAACTCCTTGCTATTTGCAGGGCGTGCCATCTTACCAACTGTTGTACCCTCTGCTGGACGAAGAGAGTAACCACCTGCCTGAAGGGCGAGACGTGCAATCATTGCCTGACAAGCATCCTGAGAGATGCGCTCAACACCTTCTGAGAGCGATGTTGAAGGAATCATGAGAGGCTCTATGGCTCTCAGATCTTCGATAAGTTTTGCATATACCTCGTCGCGGCTGGTCACTGCAGGAACAAAGTCCTGACTTACGTATGTAGGCACGAAGGTGAAAGGAATATCGCCAAAGTAGCAGAGCAGTTCATAGTAGAACATCGCACGCATTACCTTTGCCTCGCCAAGCTTCTGAGCGAGCTCTTCGTATTCGCTATTATCTTCTGTATATAGCGGACTGTTCTCGAGGTTATAGATAAACTCGTTTGCTGTTTCAATGCCTGAGTAGAGAGAGTTCCAAACCTTCTCTACTGTTCCAGACTCTGCTGTACAGTCAAATCGCTTCGGAGCGTTTATCTGTGCCACCTCGTTTGAGTTTGCGGAAAAGTCAACGTCGCTATTCAGGGCAAGGTCAACATAGATGTATTTTCCGAAAGTGTTATCAGAAAGGACTTTGGCATAAACACCATTGAGCGCAGTATTTATCTGGGAAGGTGAAGAGAATACGCTCTCTACGGTTGCGCTTGATGGCGCATCAACCTCAAGATAATCGCTGCATGATGTCAGTGCCAGAACACCTACTCCGCTGATTAATATATTCTTCAGTTTCATATATTCTTGTCTTGTTTATGGTTTTGGCTTTTGGCTGTCCTGCTTCATTGGAACGGGAGCTTTTACACTTTCCCCCAAGCAGGAGCCTTACGACCATAATATTTTTTTAGAATGTTAAGTTAACACCGAGAGAGAACTGACGGTTACGTGGGTAACGGTTGTAGTCCATAGAAGGTGTCAAACCTGACTGTACGTCAACCTCAGGGTCAAAGCCAGAATAGCTGGTGATGATGAAGAGGTTTGTGGCTGATGCATATACGCGGAACTTGTTGACACCAAACTTCTTTGTAAGCTTCTTTGGAAGGGTATAACCTATTGTTACGTCAGTACAACGGAGGAATGAACCGTCCTCAACGAAGTTAGAGAGCATCTGCTTTGTAACAAGGTCTGCTGGGTTCCAAAGAGTAGCATTGGCATTCATGTTGTGGTACTCCTCAAGGGCATTATCAAGATAATAGTTCTTGTACATAGCCTCACCAGAGAAGCGGCTACCGTCATTCACGTGGGTATAACGCCAACGCTGGTCAGCGAAGTCTGAGAAGACGTTGAAGAAGTTATACTGGCTTGTGGTAGAAGATGAGAGTGTGTATGCTGTAGCATTGTAAACATCAAAACCTACCATGTATGTGAAGTTTGCTGTGAAGTCGAAGTCCTTCCACTGACCAGAGATACCGAAACCACCTGTGAAGTCTGGGTTTGTGTTACCAATCACGGTCTTGTCTTTCTGGTCAACAATGCCATCGCCATTGAGATCCTTCAGCTTGATCTTACCAGGGAGGGTAGCCTCACCAGAGTTGCTCTTGCCGAGTGCCATGTTCACAACGGTGTTAGGGAGACGGTTGCCGTTCGCATCGAGGTGTGGCACTTCGTCTGACCAAGGTACAGCGAGGAAATTCTGTGTTGAATCCCAGAAGAACTCGTCGGCTGTGTAGAGTCCGTCGTATACGTAGCCGTAGAAGAGTCCGAGCTCGCCACCTACCTCAAGCTTATAATCTGCCTCGTCTGCTGACTTCCAGTTGCCTGCGGTGTTGTAGAGAACATTGTCGGTAGCATTAAGCTGCTTAATGGTCATCTTGTTCATACCAAAGGTGAGGTTTGCAGAGAGAACGTAGTCCTTACCGCGGAGGATGTCTCCGTTCACGGTGAGCTCGAAACCTTTGTTCTGAACCTTACCGATGTTCTGCATCTGAGTTGTGTAACCTGATACAGAAGGGATGGTAGACTTGTAGAGGAGGTCACGAGTTGTATTCAAGTAGAACTCTGGAGTAACGGTGAGTCGGCTGTCGAAGAAAGACATGTCGAACGCTACGTTACGAGTGATTGTGGTCTCCCACTTGATATCCTTGTTAGGGAAGGTAGAAGGACCGTCATAGAAGAGCTCGCCATCCTTCACTGTCTCGCCGAAAGCAGGACCACCCTTAGAGTTGATGGTGTAGAGGTAGCGCCAGAGGTCATCGTTGATGTTATTGTTACCAGCGAGACCGAACGCAGCACGAAGCTTCAACTGGTTGATCCACTTCACATCCTTAAAGAAAGCCTCACGCTTCATGTCCCAAGCACCAGAAATAGAAGGGAAGTAACCCCACTGGCTGCCTGGTGCGAACTTTGTAGAACCGTCGGCACGGAACGTAGCGGAGAGGAGGTACTTGTGGTCAAAGTTGTAGTTTGCCTGTCCGAAGAATGATGCCATACGGTTCGGTGTAGATAGTGAGGAAAGAATCTCATAAGGAGTTCCATAGCTCATATTGTCCCAAGCGGTATTGGCATCGATGCTACGAGAGAAGAGGTGGCTCGTCTGGCTCTTTGTTCTCTTCTGGTAGTTGTAAACTTCCTGACCAAGAAGGAAAGAGAAGTTATGATTGTCCTTATGTGTGAACGAGTAGCTGGCAGTATTCGTCCAGGTATAAGACTCAGTGTGAGTGTCTTTAAGAGTAGCAAGAGGGAGTGCCTGGTGGACAGTCTTCTGAGCTTCAGAAGTCAGAGGACCGTAGTACTGCATCTCGTCGCCCTCAGAGATAGAATAGTTACCCTCGGTGCGAAGCACGAGACCCTTGATAGGAGTCCACTGCAGAGAGAACTGGTTGCTTACAGAGTAAGAATGCTTCTTCTGCTGGTTGGTCTCGATATCTGACCTAGGGTTGGTATATGCAAAGTTTGCCTCCTCGTCTGGATCGGCAACCTCTGGAGCCCAGAAAGCAGTCTCGCGGAGACCGTTGGTTGGACGATAGCGGAGCACATCAGCAAGACCGCCAGAACCGATGCGTGAACCACCACCACCTACGTCACGACGATATGTCATACGTGGGTTGTAAGTAAGTACGAGATTCTTGGTAAGGTTTGCGGAAAGCTTCACGTTCATATTGGTACGGCGTACACCTGAACCGAGGATAATACCCTTGTCTTCTGTCTGTGTGAGAGAAACGTTGAACTTCAACTTGTCATTACCACCACCTACGGTTACGTTGGCAGAGTAGTTAATAGGATTTTCTCCGAGAATCTCATCCTGCCAGTCGTGGGTAGGGAGGTTGTAGTAAAGGTCGAGGTCGGCTGGGTTACCGAAGTTGTAACGGAACGACTTTGCCCAAGAAGAACGAGTACCGTTAGCAGCAGCACGGTCATACTGGTAGTCTGCGAACTGTGCTGTGTTCATAAGATCGAGCTTCTTTGATACAGAAGCTACAGAGAGACGACCGTTGAAGCCTACCTGAATGCGACCTGCCTGTGCAGATTTTGTGGTTACAACGATTACACCGTTACCACCCTTCGCACCATAGATAGCTGTAAGGGAGGCATCCTTGAGAACGTCGATAGATGCGATATCTGACGGTGGGATATCGTTGATGTTTGACTGCTGGAAACCGTCAACGATGTAGAGAGGCTCGTTTGACTGGGTCACAGACGTAGCACCACGAACACGGATGTTGATATCAGCACCTGGCTGACCATCGACAGTGGTTACCTGCACACCGGCAATCTTACCTGCGAGAGCCTCTGCTGCTGATGCTACAGGGACTACGGCAAGCTTGGCTCCTGATACGGAACCAACAGAACCGGTGAGATCCTTACGTGCCTTGGAGGTATAACCCAAGACAACAACTTCTTCCATCGTGCTGGCGTCGTCCTGAAGGATAATCTTCAGATCCTGACCTGCTGCCACTTCCTGAGTGACCATGCCGACGTAAGAAACAACGATTTTCTTTCCGGCAGCGACCTTCAACTTGAAGTTACCATCGATGTCGGAGATGGCTGCATTCTTGGCATTGCCCTTTTCTGTGATCGTAGCACCGATTACAGGCTCATTCTGTGAGTCGTAAACAGTACCATTCACCTGTACCTGTGCCATTACGGCTGCAGGTACTCCAAGGAGAAGGAATACCAACATGCATACCTTGCAAAACATTTTCTTTGCTTCCATCATGTTGTAATTTTTGTTTTTTAAAGTTAGTTATTTATTTGGATTTTTTTCTAACTAAATGTGAATAATTTGGTTTTATGAGGTTAGTCTTCTTTATTAAAATATGATAATAGATAGCTTGGGACTATAAATTTCATATTTATCATTCATAACACCTAAGACAACGTACTTTTATAAAAAGGTACTATGTGCTCAGACTCTTCTTCGAAAGATTGTTTACGTCAATAAATGATTTAAGGCAACTGTATCATAAATGTATTTTCGGTGCAAAATTAAGACTTTTTTATTAAATAACATAATTTGACGTTAATCAATTCTGTTAATTGTTGTTAATTACCTGCTTTTAGACTCTTTTTCCACCATAAATGCACAGATTTTCCTCTTATTTTTTGTGAATAAAGAGACAGAATATAGGATTTCTGCAATTATTTGAGTAACTTTGCAGGCAGATCTGAAACTTATAGAACAAAGTATGAAGAAACTATTTATTGAAACGTATGGATGCCAGATGAACGTGGCAGATTCTGAGGTCGTTGCCTCAGTGATGAAAATGGCAGGGTATGAACTCTGCGAGGGTATTGACGATGCGGATGCGGTTTTTCTGAACACCTGCTCCGTAAGAGAGAATGCAGAGAACAAAGTGCTGCATCGACTCGACACCTTATATAATATATATAGGAACAAAGGGAAGAAGGTGGTGCTCGGAGTTCTCGGTTGCATGGCAGAGCGAATGAAGGAGGAGCTGATAGAGGCTCACCACGCAGACCTTGTGGCAGGACCAGACTCCTACATGGCGCTACCTACGCTCATTGCTCAATGCGAGTTGGGACAGAAAGCGATAGACACGGAGCTGTCGATGACAGAGACCTACCGTGACATTATGCCGCTACGAGCACATAGCAATCGTCTGTCTGGATTTGTGAGCATTATGAGGGGATGCAATAACTTCTGCCACTATTGTATAGTGCCTTACACACGTGGAAGGGAAAGATCACGAGATGTGAAGTCTATTCTCAGCGAATGTCGTGACTTACAGGAAAGGGGCTATAAGGAAGTCACTCTTCTCGGACAGAACGTGAACAGCTACAAAGCTATTGATGAAAACGGCAATGAGGTGTCATTCCCTATGCTGCTGGCAAAAGTAGCGGAAGAGGTGCCAGAGATGAGGATTCGCTTTACCACCTCTCACCCGAAGGATATGAGTGACGAAACCTTGCACACCATTGCACGCTACCCTAATCTCTGCCAGCATATTCATCTGCCAGTGCAGTCAGGCTCTGACAAGATTCTGAAGCTTATGAACAGGAAATACACGCGAGATTGGTATCTCGACCGTGTGAAAGCAATACGCACAATTCTTCCTGACTGCTCTATAACAACAGATATCTTCGTAGGCTATCACGATGAGACCATTGAAGACCATGAGATGTCACTGTCGCTGATGAAGGAGGTGGGATACGATTCTGCCTTTATGTTCAAATATTCTGAACGACCGGGAACATACGCTTCAAAG
Source organism: uncultured bacterium (assembly GCA_945829115.1). Taxonomy (GTDB): domain Bacteria; phylum Bacteroidota; class Bacteroidia; order Bacteroidales; family Bacteroidaceae; genus Prevotella. Next base: position 45,684 of record CALZTP010000007.1, read on the forward strand.
AACCTTCCGGACAATGTTCCAGAGGAGGAGAAAATCCGCCGTCTCAACGAGATGATACAGCTGCAGACGGAGATTAGTGCTGAGCAATACAGAAAGGATATCGGAAAGACCTTTGAGGTTCTTGTGGAGGGATATAGCAAACGTTCACGAGAGCAGGTGTGTGGTCGCACGTCTCAAAACAAGATGGTGGTCTTCGACCGTTCCCTCACTCTCCCTGACGGCTCTACTCGCACGTTCCATTCTGGAGAAAAGTGCATGGTGATGATTACCGAGTCGTCAAGTGCAACTCTGAAAGGTGTTGTGAAAGTAGATTAATAGAGTTTCGTGAATTCATAGGTATTTCCTACCCCATCAAGGTAGCGAAGGAAATCCTCACGACTGATGACAACAGTTCCTCGACAGTCATTGGGGTGGAAACTGAGGGTTGCAGCATCCTTCAGAGTTTCGTCAATAAAGAAATGGACATGGTTCTCGGTGTCGTTTATCAAGCCAAAGGGTGAGACACTGCCGGGTTCTATGTCCAAATATTTTAGCATTCGCTCTGGAGAGGCAAAAGAGAGTTTGCCAGGAGCGGGAAGGCCTTTGCCTGTGAGCACAGCTTTCAGTCTTTGCTCAAGGTCGTGAATATCGAGGTTGTGGTCGCAATTGAAGGAAACGAGGTAGTGCTTGTTGCCTTTGTGGTTGCGTAGAAAGATATTCTTACAGTGCACGGAGCCATCATTTCTCCACCAACGCTTAGCTTCTTCAATAGTCTTACCTTCGGGATGGTTGTAACAGACGTATGGAATATCATATTTCTGTAGATAGTTCAAAACTTTTTCTTCTCTTGTCATAGTTTTTTTGTAAGAAAGATAGTTACTTTTCTTATGATGTTTCTCTTATCATCTGAGAATCTTTGCTTCTGGTGAAAGAGAGAAACGGAGGGATGTTAATAGCTTAGATATTGCGCTTATTTTCCTTTTGGGGCACGCAGATGAATAGGAGACTGACCGGTCATTCTGCGGATAAAGGTTCCAAAATGAGACTGATTAGAAAAACCTAATTCAAGAGCAATCTGCTTGATATTCTGTTTCGGGTCACGAAGGCGAATCTTGGCTCGGCTTAAGACTTCTTCATTGATAATCTCCAAGGCGGTCTTGCCAGTAATTCGCTTGCAGATACAGGAGAAATACTTTGACGATATTCCAAGCATATCTGCCACTTCGTTTACACTACGTACAGTGTGGTCGTGAGAACGAAGAATCACTAAGAAGTCGCGGAAAATCTGTTCTGCAGAATTGTAAACGGAGACAATGTCTGAAAACCTTGATTCGTCTTTCAAGAACATGGAATAGAGTTCCAGTGCTGTGGTATGTATCAGATGATAAAGAGTGCGATTGATCAATTCTGAGCGTTCCATTTTAAGTTTTCGAGCAAGGAGGTAATGATAGGATTCCACTGCTTGAAGATCATTGTCAGAAAGATGTGTAATACCGTAGCTTTGCTGAATGCCTAAATAGGAGATATTCAGTTCTCGCATGGCTTTCTGAGCAAAGGCTGTTTCCACAAAACATCCAAAGATATCTAAATCATCACTTATCTCATCTGTTTCAAGAAGGATATTAGGTGTACAAACCAAGGCAACTCCTCTAGACAACTCAACGTTTCGATAAGATACCTTGAGCCTTGCTTTTCCTCCTCTTGTCACAATAAGAAGGTAGCCCTCAAGAACTACGACCTCTGGAGACTCGGAAATATCTTTTACTGAATTTATAATAGCAATATTCGAGTCAACATAGTTATTCAAATTTGATAAGAGGTGATTGTCTGTTTTCAAATTTATATATTTCATAGAAAAAGTAATAGAGAGTAGGTTTAAATCATAGGGAAACCACATAGGCGGAATTCCGATGTCTGAAAAAACTATGAACAGTTTAACAGTCTTGAGGCTTTGAATGCAAAGTTACAAATTTTTCATGATATAGAGGAAGAAAAAACAAAAAAATAGTCTATTGGTTATAAAAATGGGAATAAACGGAAGAATTAGACTAATTTTAGAACAATTCTCTTAGACAAAAAATAAACGTAACACATATAATATATATTCTATGCACTTATCAAGAAATGAAACAAGCATTATAAATAATCATCAACTAAATGAAACAAGCATAATAAAAGTTTATATATGAAACAAGCCTCGAAGACGTGAATCTTCGAGGCTGTTCATGAAAGAAGGCGGCTTCCTACTCTCCCGCATTGCATT
>CALZTP010000008.1 GCA_945829115.1 uncultured bacterium
TAAAAGATTCTTGTTGGCATCGAAAGTATGCACCTTTGATGGAGATAGGTCTTCTGTGTCTTCAATCTCGTAGCCAACAAGATTAGCCTGCCTGTAAAGCGTATGTTCCAAGACGAACTTGGTAGCTTCCAAGCTCTTGAAAGGACCGATGTATTTTGCATCAAGCCCGTAAGTCTCTTCTCCGTCCTCTCTGCTTTCACAGGTAGTTCCATCGTTGAGTTCCTTGGTACAGAAGATTGATAACCCGCATGTATCTGCTGTCGATGAAGATATGGGCATGATAGACTCTCCGTCATGGAGTCTGATTACTGGCCATTCCTCACAGAATAGTTCTGCAAACTTGTCGGGATTGTCCGTATGGATAGGGATTATGGCCTTAGGGTGAAGCAACCGAAAGAGATTGTTCATACTCCTTATGTCGCAGTGTCCGCTGGTATGTAGGTACTCATAACCACCTTCCAATGCTTTTGCCAAGGCTTCATTGTAGGCCCCTTTTCTCTCATCAAGATAGCCTTGCCACATGGAGAGATATTTTTTCTTCTCGCCAGGGAGTTCGTTGATTAGTTTGTCAAACTTGGGGTTGGCGCGAGCTATCAGCACATATCCTTTGTCCCTTATTGTTTCTACGAACTTGTCGTTAAAGGTAAAGTTATTCCCTTTCCTGAAGAGTGTCAATGGCTCATATTCCCCATATCGATACAATTTGGACTTACTCCACAGCGAATCGCTTTTTGCCACGATGTCCATCACCTGCTTCTGATAGGCATCTACAAAAAACGGCATACCAGCCCTTAATGCAGCATGATAGAATGAAAACAAACGGTCGATATTCGTGGACGAGAGATAGACTATGTGCCCTATCTTCTGTGTAAGCGCGTTCTGAAATGTTTTTTGAAGCTCCGCTTCGGTGCATGATGTTGCATCCGGACGTGACACATTGGTACCCTCGCAAACCACATAATCTACTTTCCCCACATATTGTTCAAGCATTTTTTTCAATTTTTTGCTCCTGAAACCATGGGTGCGGAAATCGCCTGTATGGAATATGCTTACACCATCTGCTTCTATCTTGAAAGCATAGGCATCAAAGGCAGAATGATCAATTGTGACGGGCATCACATTGAAAGGACCAATAGAAAACAACTGACCAGGACTAAACTCCCTTGAGGTGTTCAATCGCTCTATAACCATATTCTGGTTCTCATCCACATAAGACAGATGCTCAGAAAGAGCCAGTTGTATATCTCTTCCAAGTTTGCCTATATATAAGGGAAGTTCCTTGGGTAATTCCTTAATGCAACCTATATGATCACCATGATAATGAGTGATGAGCAGCGCACTCTTAGATACGTCGCCCTTTGTTAATCCATCAATATCTAATGGCTTCGATTTCGGAGATCCAGGCAGTTGCTCTCCATAATCAACGAAGAGTTTCCAGCCTTCATGCTCATACTCTGTGACGCAACCGCCAATTTGGTCAGTGCCACGATGGATTGTAATCTTCATTTCTCTATTTTTTTATGTTTGAATGATATATTTTTATATTTCCAACGCGGAGAATCGTTAATAAAATCTATTAGTTCATCCGATAAGAGCGAGTGAAGATTGTCTGCAAGGAAAATGGATTCTATCTTATTAATACTTCCTTTTTCATAAACTTCATGAAACTTCTTAAATCCACGTATATCACCTTTTACAGCTAATTTGACATCCTTACTTTCTTCTTCGTACATAATGCGATGAGATAAAATATCGTCCACTATGTTTGTGTAAAACATAAGCTCTGAGATTATTCCCAAACAATCATTGTTTTCTGGTTTCTTTAATTCAAAAATAGACAGGCAATCATCCTTTATAGCCCAAATGTCTATTGCACTTTTTTGTCCTGTGGTATAATGAGTAGTTCGACTTACCTTTTCATGAAAAATTCCTACAGGGAACTGATGGTTGATGACATCATAATCCATGGAATGTTCCTCCACATACTTACATTCGAGCCATCCCTCTGACCCTAGTGAATGCTTATCAGCACTAGCCGCTTCTTTTGTTCCGACATTGCAATAAAGCATTGTAGGGATTGCAGGAATAGGCTTTGCCGAACGTGCCCAGGAGTATGTTTGGACAAACTTGGCAAGTCTATAAACGAATCTATTATAATGTAAAAAACCATCTTCTCCATTGGAGAAGTCGCGTTCCCAATCTATTGTAATAGTCTCTATATATTCTTTTAGGTAATACCTAAGAGCAATAGCCCAACTCTCAAAAGCGGCCTCATTTTTTTGCAAATTAGCCTTTAGCCCTTTGTTCTTTACTAAAAGGGTGAGTTCTTTTTCATCCTTCTTATAGGTATATCCATAAGAAGATGGAAGTTCTGCATTTGGCATAACCTTCTTAAGTTCTTTAATCAATGCTTTGTCCATTTTTATTCATGTAAATTTGATTAATATTTAAGCTAGTCCAATTTATATTGATCACTATTGATATTTATTATATACGAATCAGCTTTGATAGCTAAACGGATATTTAATCATTTTTAACAAAAACAGACCAACAATTAACAATCCTCAAATTCAACTATCAAGTGCAAAGAAACTAAATCTTCCCATAAAAGCACTCTCCTGTAGTTGAGAAATTGAGTTTTTCTGAACAGGGGGACAGGCTCCGTTCACGATGATTTTTTATCCGCAGATGTTAGACAGCGGAAGGTTTCAGGAGGTTTCAGGAGGTTTCAGGTTTCAGGATTCAGGTTTCAAGTTTCAGAAGGTTTCAGGTTTCAGGATTCAGGATTCAAGGGGAAACATATTGATTATGAAAATATGTCGCCCTTGGGCTCGTTACGTATGTCTACTTATTTATTTTTTTTCAATACGAGACGGTGGGTGATGCAAGAAGGTAGTTCTTCTTCGTAGTGGGTGACCATGATGAGAGTTTTGTTCTTCCTCTGGCAGAAGGTATTGATGATTTCACGCACCATCTGACGGTTCACGAGATCGAGACCGTGGAGAGGTTCATCGAGAATGAGCAACGCAGGGTCTTTTACAAATGCACGTGCAAGAAGAACAAGACGCTGTTCTCCGCTGGAGATATGCAGGAAGGTGCGGTTGGCAAGTTCACGGACGCCAAAGATATCCATCCAGAAGAGACACTGCTCACGTTGTGAAGGCTGTGGGCGTGTATAAAGACCGTTCATGTCAGATAATCCAGAGGCTACAATGTCTATGCAGGGCACGTCTCTTTGAAATGCTCTGTGCATCTCTGGTGAGATATACCCGATATGCTTCTTTATATCCCATATGCTTTCCCCTTTTCCCCTTTGGTGTCCGAAGAGTGTGATATCGTTCGCATATGCTTGGGGGTTATCGGCACACACAATGCTTAAGAGAGTAGACTTTCCAGCTCCATTTTCTCCAGACAGAGCCCAACACTCACCATTGTTGACAGATAGCGAGAGGTCTTTAAGGATTGTTCTCTCCCCGTAACGAATGTTCACGTTGCGGAATGCTATTACCGGTTGCTGCTGTTCGTCTATTTCTGTTTCTTTCAGACTGTTTATGGCTTTTATCTTTGAGAGAGGCAGCACATGCTCTGGAATTGCATCAGCAGAGTTGCGGTAATCTTGCAGAGTTTGTTTCTCTCCTACGGTCATGTTCTCCACCTTCACAACGTGTGTTATGAAGTTCGGAATATCATCGCTCTTCGACTGTACAAGGATAACGTTTATGGCAGTTTCAGAGGTTAGAACCTCGAGAAATTCGTGCAGCTGACGCCTTGCCTCGACATCGAGTCCGATGAAGGGATTGTCCATGATGAGCACACGAGGATTGCTGAGAAGAGTCTTTGTTAGTTGGAATTTTCTCAGCTCTCCACTTGAGAGAAGAATGATATGCTTGTCGAGTAAGGCTTCCAGATGGAAGATATCGTATAGTCTTCGGCGAACACGAGACAATTCCTCATGCATACGCTTCCTTGCCGCCTCCTCTTCTGCAAGCCGCACAGCTTTTTCCTCTTCAGACTCATCGCGAACGAGGAATCGGTCGTAGGTGGTCTTTCGAGTGAGATTGGTATCTGCAATGCGGAAAGCCTCTTCGAGGAGTTCTGAAACGAGAGGTGTTTCATCGATATCGTTTTGATTCCACCGTTGCTGATGGTAGTAGGTGCCGTCTGTTGTTCCGTAAGAGTCGCGGAAGGTGATATATTTTATATTGTCGCTGACCATGGTTGCGTAAGACGGAGAGAAGTCGTAGCGTACAGGGTTCATTGGCATGAGTGCGTGAGCACTTGTTATGATGTCTACGAGCATGGACTTTCCTCCACCGTTTGGTCCAACGATGGCTATATGTTCATTGCTGAGGAGCTCGAAATCAACAGGAGCAGCCATTCGCCATGCAGGCATTCGGCATATTCCGTTATGAATACTGATGATCTTTTGCATAAGGCAATAGAGCAAAAAAGGAGTTATTTGTTACGAAAAAAGTAGAGAGAAACAGAAATGCAACTATTCCCTATTTTTTCCCATTATTAAAAGGAGAAGAAGGTGTTTTCTTTCCTGCATCGGCAGAGTCCTGCCTAAGAGACGTTCTCGCCTTGTTTCTCAGTGCGAAATCCTTCCAAGAGCCATAGTGCTTATCGGTTGAAACAGGCGTTCCCATCTGAATGAAATGACAGTAGGCAGCAGCAAGAGCATCTGTTGCGTCCATGAAAGCAGGCATTTCAGTATCGTTGAACTTCAGCATACGTTGTAGCATTCCTGCCACCTGCTCCTTTGATGCAGCCCCATTTCCCGTAAGAGCCATTTTTATTTTCAGAGGAGCATATTCATGAATAGGAATGTCTCGCTGTATGGCAGCAGCGATGGCGACCCCCTGTGCCCGTCCCAGTTTCAGCATCGACTGAACGTTTTTCCCAAAGAAAGGAGCCTCGATAGCCATTTCGTCTGGCAGGTATTCTTCTATGATTCCCGTCACCCGATTGAAGATATGTCCGAGTCTCAGGTAAGGGTCGGTCATTTTTCTCATGTCTATCCCCCCTAATGCCACCATTTCCGCCTTGTTTCCTATTACCCTGAGTACTCCGTATCCCATTACGTTCGTACCGGGGTCGATGCCGAGGATTATTTTCTCTGGCTTTGCTTTTACGGTTGCAGGCATTATCTGTCTAAGTAAGGATTGTGGGCCAGTTCGAAGCCGATGGTTGTTGTTGGTCCGTGTCCTGGGAATACCTTCACATCGTCAGGGAGCTGACAGAGGTATCGCAGGCTGTTGATAATCATGAACATAGAGCCACCGGGAAGGTCTGTTCTCCCGATTGACTGCCGGAAGAGAGTGTCTCCAGAGAACATCACTCGTTCATCTTCACAATAGAACACCAGTCCGCCCATGGTATGCCCTGGGCTTGCAATACATTTCAGGCTGTGAGAACCGAAGTAGATGGTATCATTACCGTTGAGGAGGGTGCCGATCTCGGGCGACTCTTTCGTGATGAATCCGAACATATCCCCCTGCTTTGTCATATCGCGAAGGAGTTGCTCGTCGGAACGGTGTATCTCCACTTTCAGCCCATACTCCTTTCCTATGGCTTTTGCGCCCCAGTTATGGTCGAAGTGCCCATGTGTGGCAAGGAGATGCACTGGTTTCAGTCCTTCAGACTTAATGTATTCTTTTATCTCTTCCTGTTCTTCGTTAGCCCATGCACCACAGTCGATTATGACACATTCTTTTGTTTCGTCACTTACGACATAGCAGTTTTCTTGCAGTGGGTTAACGGTAAAGTCTTTTATTGTCAACATTATTATATCTGTTTAGAAAGGAGGTGAGTTTCAATCTTATTTCCCCACCTAAAAGAGCATTTCTACTCGGTTTGTTTATTTCTTGTTTGAAAGCGTTATGCGCTCGATACCATCTGTGGTTATCCATCCCTCAGTGCCGTCATCGAGAACCACCTCATACCATCCGCTTACGGTTTCGTCAACAATGGTGAGACGAGTTCCCTCATGCACGATGGTTTCGTCTACCGCCTTCAGCTCTGGCGACCGCTTTACGTTGCATACTGATTTCACTATTACGGCAGTTCTGTTGTCTTTCAGGTCAGAATACTGAGAGTATGCACAGACATTGCTGACGATGAAAATCAGGATGCAGAGTATTCCGCCATAGAATCCTATCTGCCGGAGGAGGACGGTCTCCACGAAAAGGTATGTGAGCACGCATAGAATCACGAGAATGAGCGACACAATGGCAATTGTTGCCCATGTGTTCGTGTTGAAGAGGTTCACGAAGGTTTGCCATCCAGCAATGATGAATGTCTCCTGCCGTGGCTGCATCTTATCGATTGTCTTTGTTCTTGCCACGGAAAGGTTGTGACGAATGTCAGGGTCGGCAGGAGATAGCTTAGCTGCTTTTTCGTAGGCTATGATTGCCTGTGGGATGTTATCTGAGCGGAAGTATGCATTTCCGAGGTTGTAGTAGATTTCTGCAGATGGTGTTTTCTGCAGTAGCTGCTCGTAAGTGCGTATTGCTAACTGATAGTTTCCCTTTGAATAGGCTTCATCTGCTGCCTGTTTCGTGTTACAGTATGCAGGAGAGACCATTAGGAATGCGATGAGAGTCAGGAAGAGAGAGAATGTCTTTCCAATGCAGTTATACTGCGGTTCGCGATGCCCTCCAGATGTTTTTTTGTTATTGCTCTTTCCTTTTAGGAAATCGTCGATATTTGTAATTCCCTTCATAGCCTTTTCGTAGACATTGTTCATTTTGCCATGCACTTCTCCTGGAGCATAACGAGCATATTCGCACTCATCGATGGCGGTCACGAAGGTGTCAATAATCTCCTGATTGACGTTATGAGAGAGAAGACGCTCGGTGATGTTCTCACGAGAGAGTTCAGAGACAGCGATGTTCATCTTGTCGCTGACATACCCCCAAAGAGCACGCAACACCTCATCGTAGAACTCGTCGTACTTCTCCTCCTTCATGAGTCGTGCCGCCTTTTTCAGACGCTTTGTAGCCACCTTATTTGCTTTCTTTCCCCTCTTGCCCACGATATCGGCGTTTGCTATGGCACGTTTTCGGAATACAACAATCAGTACAACGAAGATAATGATTATTGCTGCAATGATGGTGTTGTAGAGAGTTGTTGCGAAGAAGATATCTTTTTCAAGAGTCTTACTGTCTGAGAGCTTAATGCCGTGAATATCAGCATCTTTCTCTGTGAAGTCAGAAACGGTTGTTGTGGTTGCTTTTCCCGGAGTTACGTTTATGGTCAGCGGCTGAGTCTTTACTGTTTTGTAGGCATTGCTGCTGATGTCATAGTATGTGAACTCGATAGGCGGAATGGTGTGTGTGCCCTGATTTCGAGGCACAAAGAGGAAGTCGTAGATCATGTTTCCCTCTAATCCGTTATCGGTCAGCTTTGTCTTGTCGGTTGTCTTCGGGTCGTATTTATCGAAATCTTTCGGGAAGTTTATCACTGGTTGGCGTATAAGCTTCATGTTTCCAACCCCAGAGACCACAACGCGAAGAGTGGCAGCCTCATTGGCAGGTATATCCTCTTTATCAATAGATGCCGAGATGGAGAATTTTCCCACTCCCCCAGAGAACCCAGCAGGTCTTGTAGGCAATGGCAGAACATTTATGGTCAGTGCTGGCGCGACAATGTCTTTTCTCACCTCAATATACCCTGAGCCACCATTGAAGAAAGCCTCAAATGGGTCAACGTTTCTATTTTCCTGAACAACAGTGCCCTTGAAGGTGATGGATGGGATTTCGAGTTTTCCCGTCATCTGTGGGTACATGACGTATTTATTGCTGGTTACGCAACGGTATGGTCTGCCGTTGATTGTTTCAACGTGGAAAGACTTCTGCTTTGGGAGTTCCACTTCTTGTGTGTGGAAGCCTTTCAAGTCTGGCATTTTTCCTTCTAATTGAGTCACTTCCACCTGTGTATAGAGCTTATATGTAAGCACAATAGGCTCCTGCTCGTGTACCTTTGTCTTGTTGGCAGAAACCTTTATGAAGAGCTCTGAAGAACTGATTGGGCTTCCTGCTTGCTTAATGTTTCTGCTGGAATGGTTTCCCGTGTTCTGTGAACTGCTACTGCTGCTCTGTGGTTGGCCCGATACCTTCACCTTTGCGTGAGGAGAAGAGACACGCTTCCCTCCAACCTCTGCTGTTGCAGCAGGGATTGTGTAGCTACCCGGTTTTTCTGCATACACGATATACGTGTATGTTATTGACGAAGAACTTGAGGCATGTCCGTTGATCATCTGGAAGCTGGACTGTGAACTCATGCTTGGCCCCATAAGAACCTGCAGTCCCTCAGGGAATTCCCCTCCTCGGAATCCTTTTACGTCCTGAGTCTGTATGGTGTATTTTACTCGGAACTGTTCTCCGGTGTTGACTTCTTGCGGTGCAGAAATACTGATTGATTGTGCCCAGGAATAGAGGGTACAAACAAAGAGTAATGCCATTATGTGAAAAAACTTCCTCATGAGTTGAATTTTCGTTTATGAGTTCAGGGTGTTGGGAATAGATTGTTGTTGTTGTCTTTTTGCTATGGGAATCAAGCGATTCTCAGTGAATGAAGAGTGACGGTAGAAAAATGAATGGAGAGAACCTTTACCAGTTTTTCTGATGCCTGCTTTGGCGAGGCTTCTTCTGGTCTTTCTTGAGACGTTCCATAGTAGATTTCTCTTGCTGGATAGCTGCATTGAGAAGTTGCTCAGCATTGTCTTTGCTCATTTTCTCCTCCTGCTGTTGCTGGTCTTGCTGCTGTTCCTTCTTCTTTTGCTTTTGCTGGTCTTTATTGTCTTTTTGTTCTTTTTTCTGGTCTTTCTGGTCGTTGCCGTCACCGTTCTGCTTCTGTGGCTGGTCTTTCATCTGTTTCATGCAGAGAGCGAGGTTGTAGCGAGTTTCGTTGTCCTTCGGATTATTTCGAAGCGACTCCTTATAAGCCTCCACAGCCTCTTTGAAGAGTTTTTTCTGCTGGCAGATGACACCGATGTTATGGTATGCCTGAGCACGCCTGAGAGGTTCGCTTTGCAGTTTAGCACTATTCTCGAAGCATTGTACGGCAAGTGAGTCTTTTTGTTGTGCCATGAGTGCGCAGCCGAGGTTATAGAGAGCTTCTGGGTTTTTCTGGTTAGCAGAAACCGCTTTTCTGTATGTTCCCTCTGCCTTTTCGTATTGCTCGGTACGGTATTGTCTGTTTCCTTGTCTGATTAACTGCCTATCGGTTTGTGCGATTGACAAGAGAGGGAAGAGGGAGAAAAGTATAATGATTAGATATTGATTCCGTTTCATGATTTTATTCAAATGACATTGTCGTTGGGGTGTGACAAGTTATTTTTTCTTGAAGAGACTCATGTCCTTTTGCCAGCGTGGTTTGCATTCGAAGACTATGACTTCAAGGGCGAGAAGGAGTACGACAAAGAAACCGATGAGTTGGAACTGGTCGTTGTACTCACTGTAGACAACAGAAGAAATCTCGTTCTTCTGCATCTTTGAGAGTTCTTCGTTAAGACGCTTCTGCGCATTGCTGGTATTGTCGACATGGATGTATGTGCCACTGCCCGCAGCAGCAATATCCTGACACATTTTCTGGTTTAGGACTGTCATGACGGTTTGACCATTGTTGTCAATCATATATCCACCCTCACCGTTAGGAATCGGGCTACCAGCAGTAGAGCCGACACCGAGAATGAACACCCTCATTCCTGCCTTTTTTGCTGCCTTTGCCGCTTCGAGAGCTCCACCTTCATGGTCTTCACCGTCAGTGATTACGATGATAGCCCTACCGATATTCTTCTGTTGCGTGAAACTGTTTCTTGCGAGGTTAATGGCTTTTGCGATGTCTGTTCCCTGTTCTTCTATCAGTGCAGGTGTTGTGTTCTGCAGGAACATCTTAGCAGAGACGTAGTCGGCTGTTATAGGCAGCTGTGTGAAGGCATCACCGGCAAAGACCACGAGTCCGATTTTGTCGTTTGTGAAATTGTCGACCATATCTTCGACGAGCATCTTTGATTTTGCGAGACGTGATGGAGAGACATCTTCTGCTGTCATGGAGTTAGAGATGTCGAGACAAATCATCGCCTCGATGCCGTTTCTTTTCTCGTTGCTTACCTTTGTGCCCATTTGTGGTCGGGCGAGCATCAAGATGATGAGTGCTATTGCTCCACACAAGAGGCAGAACTTCACCATTGGGCGGTGTCGAGAGAGGTCTGGCATCTGTTGCAGAGTTAGTTCCTTATCGCCCCATTCTCCCAATGCTTTTTTCCTTCTCCAGAGCATCCATAGTCTCAGGAGGAAGAGTACAGGTACTATGACGAGTAAATAGAGATATGTAGGATCTTCGAATCGCATTGTGATAGTCTTTATTTAACGTTTAGAGGGGGTGTTTAAAATCCGTTGTCAGAATTTTTCCTTTGCAGAACATTTTTTTCTCTCATGGAATGGTCTGTCAAGAGAGCCGTTGAGGCTTTTGCAGAAGGTTGGTGAGAGTTTTTGTTTGGAATGCATTCAGCAGGTTATGGAATTCTCTTCAGCCATGTAAGTCGTAGAAGAACTTCGAGGAGTAGAGAGAGTAAGGCGAGAAGTGCGAAGGGCTGGAAAGCCTCGTATCTCTTAGAGAATTTCTTGACGTTAAGCTTTGAGCGTTCCAGTTTATCGATGTCCTCGTAGATTTTTTTCAGTTCCTCGTTGTTTGTGGCACGATAGAAGCTACCATCTGTCTTCTTTGCTATCTCTGCCAGAGTCTTCGTGTCTATTTCTACTGGGATATTCACATATTGCACTCCTCCTGCCACGGGAACAGGGTAGGGAGCCACTTTGTTTGTTCCAACACCGATGGTGTAAACTCTTATTCCGAGGCTCTTGGCAATATCTGCAGAGGTGAGAGGAGAGATCTCTCCAGCATTGTTAGAGCCGTCTGTGAGCAGGATTACGACTTTTGACTTTGCCTTAGAGTCTTTCAGACGTGTTATGGCATTGGCAAGTCCCATACCAACAGCAGTACCGTCTTCTATCAGTCCACGTGCAGCGATATCTGCACGTACGCTCTGAAGGAGGTTCAGGAGTGAAGCACGGTCGGTGGTCATAGGACACTGTGTGAATGCCTCTCCAGCAAAGATTGTGAGTCCGATATTATCGTTCGGTCGTGCTGAAATAAATGCAGAAGCAACGCTCTTAGCCGCTTCCATACGGTTTGGCTTCAAGTCTTCAGCGAGCATGGATGTGGAAACGTCCATAGCAAGCATGATGTCTATACCTTCCACAGACTGCTCGTCCCAAGCATTCCTTGTCTGCGGTCTACATAGCACGATGACTACGAGAACGAGCGTGATGCATCTGAGTGCCATTGGCAGCCATGCCAATCTTTGGCGTAGCGTTTTTGGAGCATCGAGCAAAAGCCACGTGTCACTCAGTGTCATGGTTGCTTCTGTACGCTTTCTGAAGCTGAAGTACCATACAAGATATGGTATCAGCAGAAGTAGTAGAAGAAGGTATTCTTTATTTGCAAATTCCATTGTATAAGTATTGTTTTCCAATAACGACAAGTCATTACTGAACTTTCTTTCCGACTGTTTTCTTACTGTCTGTTTCCTTGAGATTATTCTATGAGCAGTACGGCTTGCCAGATGATGTATGCAAGGATGCCAATGATGGCAATCTCTGAAACGTATATCATAATCTTTAGGAGCTTGAGAGCGATATTTGTCTGACGTTCCTCTTTTGACAGCTGTTGTTCCTCACGTTTCTCCACTACAGTCTCCTCTGTTTTTGTGGAGTTGATAAAGTCAATGGCAGAAACGAGGTTGCGGTCGTTCTCGTTGATGAGCGTGGAGTATTTGGCAAACTTCACAAGGTCGGCAGTCTCAAAAACCTCACGGAGCTCAGCAACTTTCATAGGGTCTTCGTTCTGGAGGCGCTCAATGATCTCTCGTGTGGTCATCTCCATGGCAGAGAATCCGAATCGTTCTTTCAGATATATGCGGAGGGTGTCGGTAAGACAGGTGTAGTATTCTTTCTGATCTTCTCCTGCCGATAGCTTGTTCTCCTTTATTTCATCGATAGATGTCATCGCCTTTACGTGAGGAGGAATCCGCTTAATGATTATGAATGAGATTTTTATAGGCTTATTGCCCTTTCTCAGCAGATAGCAGAGCATAGCGATCACTGCAAGGATGGAAGCGATGGCATAGAGAGCAATCAGTGGAGTCCATTCTGCCCAAGAGAATGGGTTTGTCTGAATATCCTTTGGTGGATAGAACTGTTCGAGTTTTGTTGTGTCTACTGGAACATCGAGCACCTTCAGTGCCAACTGCTTTCCCATGAACTTCTTCCCCTCTACGAGTACGGAGAGTGGAGCGATATAGTGAAGCTTTGGTTCAAACGATGTTATTCTATAAACAATTGTCTGACGGAGAGTGCCATCATCGTTTCTCACACTGTCTCCACGCAACTGTTCCACAACCTCAATGCCAGGAGCAATCATTTTCTGTTGTGAGAAATCAGGGAATTTCACTTCCGCTTTCTCGTTTGCTGTGACAGAGAGAAAGAGGTGGCATTGGTCGCCCAAAGCAATCTCGATAGAGTCCAGATGTTCCTCTACCTGTACTTTCTGTGCTTTTGCAATGCCGCAAAGAATGAAGAATGATATGAAAAATAATAATCGTTTCACGTTTTATTGTTTAGGACATACCTATAAATGCAGTAAGGAAACGGCAAGAGCCACTTTCTCAACTGCGTTGCTTGAAGAGCATCATAAGATGCTTGACGTAATCGTCTGCTGTAGAGATGGACACGGAGTCTATTCCTGAATGTGAGAATGTCTCTTTCAGACGTTCCTGACGTTCCTGCCATCTTCTACGGTAAGAGTCTCTCACTCTGGAAGATGATGTGTCAAGATACTGCTCATGACCTGTTTCTGCATCTCGAACTCTCATCAATCCGATGTTCGGCAGTTCTCTATCGCGAAGGTCGTAAACCTGAATGGCTACAATGTCGTGCTTCCGGTTGCATATCTGGAGTTCCTTCAGGAATGGCTTCTGCTGATAGAAATCGCTGAGCAGGAAGGCAGTACAACGTCTTTTCTGCATTCGAGTTAGAGTTTCTACGGCTTGTGAGATGTCTGTTCGGTTGCTTTCTGGATGGAAGTCGAGTAGTGTGCGGATGATATAGAGAATATGTTTCTTTCCTTTCTTCGGTGGAATGAATTTCTCTATATGGTCAGAGAAGAAAATCACTCCGATTTTGTCGTTGTTCTGAATGGCAGAGAATGCTATCGTAGCCGCAATCTCCGTGACCATCTCCCGCTTCTCCTGCTTCTGTGAGCCAAATGCGAGAGATCCAGACACGTCTACCATTAGCATCACGGTCAGTTCTCGCTCTTCCTCAAAGACTTTTACGTATGGGCGGTGGAATCGTGCCGTTACATTCCAGTCAATATCTCGTATGTCATCTCCAAACTGATACTCCCGAACCTCCGAGAACGCCATACCTCTTCCCTTGAATGCCGAGTGGTATTGTCCGGCAAAGATATTGCTGCTGAGTCCGCGGGTCTTGATTTCTATCTTTCTTACCTTTGAGAGTATTTCGTTGGTGTTCATAGATTGATTTTTATTATACCGTATTATTTTGACGTTTCCCTTCTTCGTGCCATGGCAAAGCCGAGCAAGCTCGAGCTTTGCTTTTTAGGCATACTGAAAACGTATTTTTTATGGTACCTGAACCTTATTAATGATCTGCGAGATAATCTCTTCGGCAGTGACGTTTGTGGCTTCTGCCTCGTAAGAAAGACCAATGCGGTGGCGCAATACATCGTAGGCAACAGCGCGCACATCTTCTGGCACAACATATCCGCGACGCTTTATGAAGGCATATGCGCGGGCTGCCTTAGCAAGGTTTATGGACGCACGTGGAGAGCCACCGAAAGAAATCAGTGATTTTAGTTCTCCGAGACCATATTTCTCTGGGAAGCGTGTTGCGAAGACGATATCTGCAATATACTGCTCAATTTTCTCGTCGATATAAACCTCTCGAACAATCTCTCTTGCGCGTGCTATCTCTGCCTTTGTTGTTACTGGCTTCACCTCAGGGAGTTTCCCTGCAAGATTCTCACGAATAATGAGTTTCTCCTCCTCGATGGTAGGATAGCTTATTACGACCTTCAACATGAAACGGTCCATCTGTGCTTCGGGAAGAGGGTATGTTCCTTCCTGCTCTATAGGGTTTTGTGTAGCCATAACGAGGAATGGGTCAGGAAGTGCAAAGGTGTTATCTCCGATTGTCACCTGATGCTCCTGCATAGCCTCTAAGAGAGCAGACTGCACCTTTGCTGGGGCACGGTTAATCTCGTCTGCCAATACGAAGTTTGCGAACACCGGACCACGTTTCACCTGGAATTTCTCGTCTTTCTGAGAGTATATCATCGTACCTGTTACATCGGCAGGGAGAAGGTCAGGAGTGAACTGTATACGGCTAAAGTCTGCATCTACAAGCTTTGACAATGTGTTTATTGCCAATGTCTTTGCAAGTCCAGGAACACCCTCGAGAAGGATGTGTCCATCGCTGAGCAGTGAGATGAGTAGAGAGTCAACGAGGTGTTTCTGTCCAACGATGACTTTGTCCATACCCATTACGAGGTTCTGTATAAACCCTGATTCCTGTTCGATTCTGATATTCAGTTCTCTAATGTCCATTTCTTAAAAACAGTGTTGTCACCCTACCTCCATAATCTTTTTTTATGGAGGTGGGGTGGCATTGGTTATTGAATTTTTATTTTTTTTCTATTAATAGTATTTCGTTAATCCTCAAGAGGAACAGTGAAGTAATCCTTCTTTCCTGATGGGTACATGCCTTGAATATAGAGCACTGGAGACTTTGATTTGCTTGCTTCCTTGACGATATCGTTCAGTTCGCTAACCGTCTTCACAGGCCTCTCGTTAACCTTTAGGATATACACTCCAACAGGAATGCTGCGTTCCTTGAACTTTCCGTTCCCAACCTTCACAACCTTTATGCCGTAGTTGATGTTCATTTCCTCTTTCTCCTTGTCGTTTATCTCACGGAAAGTAGCTCCAAGGATATCGAGGTCGGCATCTTTCACCACATTTGTTGTTCCACGCTCGTTCTTGAGTGTTACGGTAACGTTCTTCTTTGACTTCTTGCGCATGAAGCTTACGTTAACCTTGTCGCCAGGACGCTTTGTGGCAAGGATTTCCTGAAGTTCTGCCATCTTTGTGACCTTCTGACCGTCAATGGCTGTTATCACGTCTCCCTCCTGAAGGTCTGCATCATAAGCAGCACCATCCTCGCTGATCTTTGCAACGTATATTCCCTCGTTTGTTCCGAGGTCTACTTCCTTATGTTGCTCCTTCTGAGCATCTATGTATATTCTCACGTCCTGTCCCTGAATACCGAGGAGACCACGCTGAACGGTTCCGTATTCCTTGAGGTCTGCCACTACCTTGTTCATGATTGTGGTAGGGATTGCGAAGCCGTAGCCGGTGAAGTTTCCAGTCTGGGAATAGAGCATAGCATTTATGCCAATCAGTTCACCGCGAGCATTTACGAGGGCACCACCAGAGTTTCCCTGGTTGATGGCAGCATCTGTCTGTATGAATGCCTCTATGCCGTTTGCTCCCAGTGAGCGTGCCTTTGCCGATACGATACCAGCAGTTACGGTTGCTCTGAGGTTAAACGGATGTCCGATGGCGAGCACCCATTCTCCAACCTTTATATCGTCAGAAGAGATGATTTTTATTGCCGGGAGGTTCTTGTCGTTTATTTTTATGAGTGCAAGGTCTGTTGCCTTGTCTGTTCCGATGATGCGTGCAGAATACTCACGATTGTCGTTAAGGGTTACGGTAAGTTCATCAGCTCCCTCTACGACATGGTTGTTTGTGACGATGTATCCGTCTTGACTGATTATGACGCCAGAGCCTGCTCCTTCTTTCTTTGGAGTCTGTATCTTGCGTTTCTGTCCCTGTCCGCGTTGTCCGAAGAATGGACTGAAGAAATCTTCAAACGGATCGCTCTGCATTTCCACCTCCTGCACTTTTGAGTTTTGCAGATATTTAATATGTACTACGCAAGGCAGTGCCTTGTCTGCTGCTACTGTAAGGTCTACAGGCTGTGCTGTTACTGTTGTTGCTGGAGCTGAGTTCAGGACATTGTTTGCCACTGAGATGCCTGCACCTGTTGCTATCATTGTGCAGACGCAAAGTAAAAAAGTTTTGTTCATTTCCTTTAACAATTTGGTCTATTCTACATGCAAAGTTAATGTGTGATACTCTTTTCTCATATATTTCCCCAGCATTTTTGTCCCATTTTAACATTTTGTATATGAGGTGTAACACTCGTTTATAACTATTCTCTTTGTTTTTTGTTAAAATTAATATAATATAAATAGGTGTATTGAGTGGAAGAATTGTTATTCACTGTCTTCTTCACTGTTAGCCTCACTTTGTAATTATGGTTATTTTTGCTGTTTCTGCTTATTGTGCGAGAAGTAGTATTGCCCCTTGTTTTTCGTGAAAGCCCAATAGTTTATGGCGTGGCTTGGACAGTAATGATAGCATGCGAGACAAGTGAGACATTTCCCATTGTGCTTCCATGCAGGGTGTTTCTTCCCATCTTTTCCTTCGAGAGTGAGATTATCTACTGGACATGCCTTTACGCACCTGCCACAACCGTTACATTTCTCTTTGTTGACCTTGAAACGTTTGTCTGTTACAAGAGAAGAATAGAACACTTTTCCAAACACCCTACTATAGAGTCGTGGAAACGCCCCTTTTTCTATTGGCATGCGTACAGAGCGGTGGTCAACGAGTATTTCAGAGAACCTTTGTATCACACCGTTTGCATTCATTTTCTTCTCAGCCTCACGAAGGTCAGGGTCAACATCGAAGCCAGGAAGTGCTACATAAGATTCTGGCATAATGATTGAGCAACAGGTATCTACCTTTAACCCTTTAGAAACCAACAGGTTCTCTAACTGTTCTGCATATTCTCCACAACTGTCTCCTGCAGTGAGTAGGAAATATGTATATATGCGTTTTAAAGATGATTCTGGTGTTGCCCCTTGACTATTATTAGCCATTGTTATAGTCATCTTTTCTATGAAGGAGCGTACAAATGGTTGCACCCTCCATCCATGAACGGGGAGGCAGAATCCCAGCCGCTCTCCTTCCTTTAGATGTATGTTTCCACCCTTTTCTGAAGCTTCAAAGATGGAAACCGCCTTATCGTTTGTTACGCTGGCAAGCGTTTCTGCTGCCCAACGTGTATTTCCCGTACATGAAAGATAGATAATCATAGTATTTTTATGAGCAAAAAGTGTTTACGTGTTATGGTATTCTCGATGCCTTTGGCAACCTGCTATTTATAGTCTTTCTCGGAATATCTCAGATGTAGAACAATTTTTCCCTCCTTTTCAGAGCGGCAGATATACTCGAAGTTGAATCCGGCATCCTTGTATGCCTTCATGCTTGTGTTCTGGCGGATGGTGTTGAGGAGTTCTGTACGGATATCATCTTCATGTTCTTTGATAGCCTCTGGGTTGTCTATCTGTCCAGTAAACGTTAGGTAGGTCTTGTGGGTGCGTGTGGCAACGTCAAAGACAAGGCTATCGGTGATGGCATCGTTCTGGGGTGGGGTGGGACAGTTCTTTTCGGTAAATTCCCTTGCTTCACGCTCTGCACGCTTTTCTAAGCTTTCGTGGCAGGAAGAGAGCGAGAGAGCGAGGAGCAATGTCGTGAGCACTGGCTTTATCATATCATTTCTTTTAATGCCTTTGCAAGCTGGTCGGGACAACTTGTTACCTTCATACCGCAACGGATTCCTTCCAGACGGGAGATGACATCTTCTGCTTTCATTCCCTTCACGAGTGATGCAATTCCCTGAGTGTTTCCGTGGCAGCCGCCATAGAACGCCACATTCTCTATCTTTTTCTCGTCGTCAAGTGTTATTTCGAGCATGCTTGCGCAGACGCCCTGTGTTTTGAATGCTTTTGTCGTCATGTTCTTCTTATTGTGAAAAAAAACAACAATTACCAGTCTCATGTTCAGAATTTGAGCAAAGACTGGTAAATGTTATTTTCATGATGATTACTTCATGTTAGTGTACACGTTCTGCACGTCATCAAACTCCTCGAGTTTCTCAACCATCTTCTCAATGGTTGCACGCTGCTCGTCGTCAATCTCCTTGAAATCGTTAGGAATGTATGTGAACTCACCACCAACGTTCTCAAAGCCCTTCTCCTCAAGGAACTTCTGAATCATGCCGTAAGACTTTGGATCACCATAGATCGTGATTGTTGCCTCGTCCTTCTCCTCATCGTAGTCTTCATCGAATTCATCGTCTACATTGTAGTCGATAAGTTCGAGAATAAGTTCGTCCATGTCAACATCGTCCTTCTTCTTGAAAGTGAAAACACACTTATGGTCGAAGAGGAAGCTGAGAGAACCCGTTGTGCCGAGGTTTCCTGCGAATTTGTTGAATACGGAACGTACGTCGGCTACAGTGCGTGTTGTGTTGTCTGTAAGAGTGTCAACGAAGACAGCGATTCCGTGAGGACCGTATCCCTCGTATGTCACCTCCTTGTATTCAGACTGGTCCTTACCCATTGCGTTCTTGATAGCACGCTCAATATTGTCCTTCGGCATGTTCTCACGTTTGCAGACAGCGATGATAGAACGCAGTGTAGGGTTGTTTTCTGGTTCTGGACCGCCAGCCTTTACTGCGATGGCAATCTGTTTTCCGAGACGTGTAAATGTTTTAGCCATGTGGCCCCAACGCTTCAGCTTGGCAGCCTTACGATATTCGAATGCTCTTCCCATAATTTATCTGAGCTCTGCTCCTAATTGTTTCTTTATATTTGTTATTAATTTGTTCATAATGGCATCGATAGCCTTGTCGTTTAGTGTCTTCTCTGAGTCCTGGAGAATGAAGTTCACAGCATAGGACTTCTTTCTCTCAGGAAGGTTCTTACCTTCATAGACATCGAAGAGTTCTACTGATTTCAGCAGTTTCTTCTCAGTATTCCTTGCGATGCGCTCTATCTCTGCAAACTCTGTTGTCTTGTCGATAAGCAGTGAGAGGTCGCGGCTTACAGCAGGGAACTTACTAATTTCCTGATAGTGAACCTCATGCTTTCTAACAGCCTTGCAAAGCTGTGTCCAGTTAATCTGCGCGAAGTAGACCTCGTTTTGGATGTCGAAACGCTTCTGAATCTTCTTGCTGACAATACCCATCTCGCACAGCACCTTTCCGCCTCGAGTCATTACCTTTAGTGCAGACTGGAAGAGGTCAGAGTCTGAGTGTTCTGTAACGGTCATCTGAGGAAGCAGACCGACACGCATGAAGATATTGCTCACGTGTGCCTTCAACTCGCTGAAAGAGGTCTTCTCGTCAGGGTGTGCCCAAGAGCCTTCTACACGGTTTCCTGTTATCCAGAGTCCGAGGAAGTTCTCTTCTGTATATGCCTTGATAGGATCCTCTTCGTTCTGCTTCTCCTTGTTGAAAGTGTAGCAGTTCCCGCTTTCAAAGAAGTGGAGGTTTGGATATTTTCTGTTTGCATTGCGCACGATAGACTCCAGTCCTCCGAAGAGCAGTGTGCCACGCATCACGTTAAGGTCGGAAGAGAGAGGGTTCACAATGTTCACAAGTGTCTCTGGAGCCACACTCTTTAAGTCGTCATAGTAAGCTGACTTTGTTAGTGAGTTACAGAGAATCTCGCGGAACCCAGCACCTACAAGTTGTTCTGAAACGAGGTTGAGGATTTTGTGCTTCCTATCTTCGTCTCCCTTTATCACGAGTGATGACTTCAGTTGTGTAGGAATCTCTACGTTATTGTAGCCATAGATTCTCAAGATGTCTTCCACAACATCGCAAGGGCGCTGCACGTCTACACGGTATGCTGGGATTGTTAGTTCAAGACCTTCTGTGGTCTCGCAGTTGATGGTCATCTCAAGGGCTGTAACGATTTTCTTGATGGTATCGCGACCAATTTCCTTGCCGATGAGTCCGTCTACGTAACTGTACTTCAGAGAAACCTTTGCAGGAGTGATAGGCGATGGATATTCATCGCGAATCTCCATGCTCACCTTTCCGCCTGCAAGCTGCTGACAGAGAATGGCTGCCTGCTTAAGTGCGTAGATGGTGTCTGCTGGGTCAATACCTCTTTCAAAGCGGAAGGAAGCGTCTGTAGACAGTCCGTGGCGGCGTGCTGACTTTCGTATCCATGTAGGGTGGAAATATGCCGATTCGAGAACAACGTTTTTTGTTGTCTCGTATGTTCCAGAGCCTTTTCCTCCAAACACTCCGGCAATACACATTGGCTCTTCTGCGTTGCAGATAGCGAGGTCGTGAGCTCCGAGGGTATGCTCCTCACCATCGAGAGTGATGAACTTCTTTCCTTCGTTTTGGTCTTTTACAATAATATGGTTTCCAGTCACCATGTCTGCATCAAAGCAATGTAGTGGCTGTCCGTAAGCCATCATGATATAGTTCGTGATGTCAACGATGTTGTTGATTGGACGGAGACCAATGATGTTTAGTTTGTCCTTGAGCCAGTCTGGAGACTCTTTTACCTCTACACCAGTGAGAGACACACATGCATAACGGCGACATGCCTCCGTGTTCTCAATTGTTACATCGATAGGCAGAGAATTGTCTGCCACAGAGAATGCACTACAGTCTGGACGGTGGAGTGTAGAAGGGTGTCCGTTGCTTACGAGCCATGCGTTCAAGTCGCGTGCAACACCGTAGTGTGACAAAGCATCAGAGCGGTTTGCAGTGATGTCAACCTCTATTAGCCAGTCGCTCTCAAGGTGATAGTATTCCGCTGCCGGCTGACCAACAGGGGCGTCTTCTGGAAGCACGATGATACCGTCGTGGCTTGTACCCACGCCAATCTCGTCTTCTGCACAGATCATACCGTTTGACTCTACTCCGCGGAGCTTTGACTTCTTGATTACAAATTCCTTGTCGCCATCGTAAAGAACGCAGCCAAGGTCTGCCACGATTACCTTCTGACCTGCAGCAACATTGGGAGCTCCACAGACAATCTGCTGTGGCTCGCCCTTACCGAGGTCTACTGTTGTTACGTGAAGGTGGTCGGAGTTTGGATGCTCTTCACATGTGAGAACCTTTCCGACATAAAGCCCTTTCAGTCCTCCCTTGATTGTCTGTACCTCTTCCAATGCTCCGACTTCAAGTCCTGTTGAGGTCAGTGCTGCGCAAACCTCTTCTGGGGTCAGCGAGAACTCAACGTACTCTTTCAGCCATTTATAAGAAATATTCATTGATTTTTATTGCTTTTTGAAAATTTGCGTGCAAAATTAATATAAAATTCCCATATAGGCAAATATTTACGTAACTTTCTACCTTATTTAAATAATTATACTTGGTGTTTTCCTTCTGGCAGGGGTAGAAAAGTAAACTGGCGGGCACTTTTTGACGTTTGTGTCCACCAGTTTTTCTGTTTTCTCTTCTGTTGGATCTTCTTGTACTCCACACAGAAAGATTATATAGACAGTTCTTCAAGAACCTTGATGAGCTTCTTGTCGAACGGCTTGTCGGATCGAATTGCTTCTGAAAGAGGTACGTAGACAACTTCGTTGTTGCGAACACCTACCATGATGTTTCGCTGACCCTGAAGAATAGCCTCAATGGCGCCAACGCCAGTGCGGCTGGCAAGGATGCGGTCGCGGGCTGTCGGACGACCACCACGCTGCAGGTGACCGAGGATAGATACTCGCACATCGTAGTCTGGGAATTCGTTCTTTACACGGTCTGCGTAATAGAGTGCTCCGCATTTTGGCGATTCAGAGACAATCACGATACATGATTTCTTTGATTTGCGAATTCCGCGCTTCATGAATTCTGCCAACTGGTCGACGTCTGTAGACTCTTCTGGAATAATGGCAGCCTCTGCACCGCAGGCGATAGCTGAGTTCTGAGCAAGGAAGCCTGCATCGCGTCCCATCACCTCAACAAAGAAGATTCTCTCATGTGACTGAGCAGTGTCGCGTATTCTGTCAACACATTCCATGATGGTGTTCATCGTGGTGTCGTAGCCTATGGTGTTGTCTGTTCCGTAAAGGTCGTTGTCGATGGTTCCTGGGAGTCCTATGCAGCAGATGTCAAAAGCCTTGGCGAATTCCATTGCTCCAGTGAGCGAACCGTTGCCGCCTATCACCACCAGAGCGTCTATACCTTCCTTAACAAGATTCTCGTAAGCCTTTTGCTTACCTTCGTCGGTAAGGAAGTCCTTTGAACGTGCTGTCTTTAGGATTGTTCCTCCAAGACCGATTATTCCAGATACGTTCTCTGTTGTGAATGTCTTTATCTCACCGTGCATAAGGCCTTCGTAACCACGATAGATGCCTTTGATGTTAAAACCCTGAGAGATACCGGCACGAGTGACGGCGCGAATGGCAGCGTTCATGCCAGGGGCATCGCCTCCTGACGTCATAATACCTATTGTCTTGATTTTTGCCATAATTTGTGGTGTATTTTAGAATAGTTATACAAGTTGTTTCTTAATTTTGCCCACCTTTCGTTTTGTTTGAGGGGTGGTTCTATAAATTAGCTTTATCAGATTTTAGATTTATCTCTGAGAGTAGAGTGTCAGTTTTTGATGGAGCGATGCGGGCATCGTGACTGAGAACCGACGCTCGAAGCAAGAGCAGAGACAAAGCTTGCTTTGGCTATGCCTTGCAAGGAGGAGGAAGCCGTAAGGCAATAACTGGCAGTATGCGCCAGAGAGAAACGGAAAGGTGATAAAACGTCAACCCATAATTATAATTTTTTTGACGGTGGTAATTTATTGAACCACCCTGAAAAATGTTTGTTAGAAATAGAGCGCTTCAACAATAAGGATAGCAAGTCCCAAGAGTGCCCCGACAATTACTTTCGGAGTGAAGTGGCACACATACCATTTGAATGTAGTGGTCTTTGTGGAGAATAGGGCAAGACCGCTGAGCGAACCAATTCCGAGGATTGTCTCTCCTATTGCTGTTGCATAGGCTATGGCTATCCAATAGATTCCGTTTTGTGCCAATTCGTCAACTCCTTGAATGTTGTATAGGGAGAAGAAGGTGGTGGCGGTGGCAAAAGAGTCGAGAAGAAGACTGGAAAGTCCTGCCATTAATGGTGCTACTGCCAGAATCCATACATCTCCTAAGGCGTCCTTACATTGCTCTCCAACCCAGAGTCCTGCACCTGATTCTACGAGAATTCCCATGATTAGCATGATTCCCATTACAAACAGCATCGTCTGGAGCATGGTGTAAAGCTGTGTCTTTGGTGCATAGCGTTGCACTATCTGTCCGCTACCAGAGAGGTTGCGATTAAAGGCTTCATTTGTGATCCAAAGGAGTGAGAGCACGCAGAGAGCACCCACGAATGGAGATAGACGTGTGATATTGTGGAAGGTTGGTATGAACCATAATCCTCCAATTGCGAAGAAGAACATGATAATTCTCTGCCAGACGGTGAGGTTTGTATCATCTCCACGATATGGCATGGAGTATCTCTCAAGGTCTACACGCTCTGGCAATGATCTGGAAATCAAATATGTAGGCACTGCCCACGCAGCTAAGCAAGGGAGTGCCATCCATGCACTGAAGTGACTTGGCGTTACTGCTCCCATATTCCATAGCAGAAGTCCGTTAGGGGCTCCAATGACAGTCAGTGCGCCTCCGATATTTGCGCTTAACACGATCACTGCTCCGAAAACGGCTCGTTGCTTCCGATTTGGAAGCATCTTTTGCATGAAAAGAATCATGGTCAGCGTGGTTGTGAGATTGTCGAGATTCATACTGAGCAACAGGGTCATGACAGCCATCGACCATAGCAACCTTTTGCTATGGCGAGTCTTTACCCATTGTGGAAGGAAGTCGAAACAGCCATTGTTGTCGAGAATTTCCACAATCGTCATTGTTGCTATGAGAAAGAGTACTATCTCTGCCGCTTTGCCAACGTATTTTATAAAAATGTTTTGGGAGATGTATTCCTTAACGGTTACACTGTCGGCTACTGTTCCAGAAAGGAACGAGGTATAGTCCGCAGCATGCTGCTGCATCACAAAGTCTGTACCAAAGCAGATATATAAAACCCAGCCGAGGGTGCCTGCGAACATGGCAACTGCCGATTTGTTTACGGATGTTAATGGTGATGCGGCTATGATTATCAGGGCCGCAACCATCAAGATAGCTAAAAATATTGTCATCAGTATTCTTCTTTTTTTCTTCTTTATCCTGCAAAAATACTAAAAATATTTTTAGTATACAATTTTTTTATGGATTTTAACTGTTTTTTTTCTTGATTTTTCTTATAAGTCAAAAATAGTATGATAAAAAACGCCATGGCAGAGTCTTCAAACGAACTTGAAATCTGCCATGGCGAGAAAAGATATAAAAAAGATTTTTATTGTTGTTCACAGATGATGACTTAGCACCATGATAAAAATCTATTGCTCGCTTTTGAAAGTAAGAGCGCCATTCTCTGCATCCACAATGATTGGATGGTCAAGAGATACCTCGCCTCCAAGCAGACGCTTGGAAAGGGCGTTGAGGAGAAGGTGCTGGATGGCACGCTTCACTGGTCGTGCACCAAACTCTGGATCGTAGCCTTCCTCGCACAATACGTCGATGGCTCCTTCTGAAACCTTGAGTGTATAGCCTTGGTCGGAAATCATCTTTACAACCTTGTTAACTTGGAGTTTTACCACCTGGCGGATTTCTTCCTTCTTAAGCTTCTCAAAATCAATGATCTCGTCAATACGGTTGAGAAATTCTGGGCGCATGATCGCGTGGAGCTGCTCGCGCTTTGCGTTTGAGGTCATGATGATGATTGTGTTCTTGAAGTTCACGGTACGACCCTTGTTGTCGGTTAGTCTGCCATCGTCAAGAACCTGAAGGAGGATGTTAAAGACATCAGGATGGGCCTTCTCTATTTCATCGAATAGAACAACTGAGTATGGTTTTCGGCGTACAGCCTCTGTAAGCTGACCACCCTCATCGTAGCCGATGTATCCCGGAGGCGCTCCAATAAGTCTTGAGACACTGTATTTCTCTTGATACTCAGACATGTCGATACGTGTCATCATGCTCTCGTCATTGAAGAGGTAATCGGCAAGTGCTTTGGCAAGCTCTGTCTTTCCGACACCAGTGGTGCCAAGGAAGATAAACGATGCTATCGGGCGCTTTGGATCTTGAAGACCAGCACGCGACCTGCGTACGGCATCGGAGACGGCACAGATGGCTTCATCTTGTCCGATAACGCGCTTATGGAGCTCTTCTTCCAAATGGAGAAGTTTCTCACGCTCTTTCTGAAGCATCTTGGCAACAGGGATTCCTGTCCAGCGGGCTACCACCTCGGCAATATCGTCTGCCGTGACTTCTTCTTTTACAATATGGGCATCGTTGCTTCCGCAATCCTCGCGTTTCTTTGCTAATTCCTCATGTGAGCGCTGGATGTCCTGCTCGAGCTGCTGGAGTCTGCCATATCGTATCTCTGCCACTCGTTCATAGTTGCCTTCACGCTCCGCTCTTTCTGCCTCGAAGAGAAGCTGTTCTTTGAGTTCTTTCTGTTGCTGTATCTTGTTGATAAGTAGACGCTCTCCTTCCCAGCGTGTGCGGAAATCCTGCTCTTCTTTCTTGAGCTTCTCAATATCTTTATCCAAGAGAGAGAGCTTCTCTTTATCGTTCTCTCGCTTTATGGCTTCACGCTCTATCTCAAGCTGTGCCAAACGGCGAGTAATCTCATCGAGCTCTTCTGGAACAGAGTCGCGCTCCATACGTAGTTTTGCAGCAGCCTCGTCCATAAGGTCAATAGCCTTGTCTGGAAGAAAGCGTTCAGAGATATATCGCTCAGAAAGCTGTACGGCGGCTATGCAGGCATCGTCTTGGATACGCACCTTGTGGTGGTTTTCGTATCTTTCTTTCAGTCCACGGAGGATAGAGATGGCAGACAGCTCATCTGGTTCGTCAACGAGTACGGTCTGGAAACGGCGCTCAAGGGCTTTATCTTTCTCAAAATATTTCTGGTATTCGTTCAAGGTGGTGGCACCAATGGCGCGCAACTCGCCTCGGGCAAGCGCTGGCTTAAGGATATTGGCAGCATCCATAGCACCTTCTGAGGCTCCTGCTCCAACGAGTGTGTGTATCTCGTCTATGAAAAGAATTATCTCGTTGTTTGATTCTATAACCTCATTGATGACGCCTTTTAGACGCTCCTCAAATTCACCCTTGTATTTCGCACCAGCAACAAGGGCTCCCATGTCAAGCGTGAACAGCTGCTTGCGCTTAAGATTCTCAGGGACATCGCCACGAACGATTCTTTGGGCAAGACCTTCCACGATGGCGGTCTTTCCTGTTCCTGGCTCTCCGATGAGAATTGGGTTGTTCTTTGTCCTTCGTGAGAGAATCTGTAACACTCTTCTGATTTCCTCGTCTCTGCCTACTACAGGGTCGAGCTTTCCATTCTTTGCGTCTTCAATAAGATTCCTCGCATATTTTGGAAGATGTTGGAGATTGTTTTGTCTTGTTTGTGATGTGTTCGTATTCATACTTTTGCTCCTTTCTTTATATGTTTTTTTTCTTTAGTATCTTTTTTCTCTATTCAAACAGAGTGGATTTCTTTCACAAAAAGTTCCAGCAAAGTCCATTCCATGTGGAGAATTTTATGTCAAAATGGCATAACCCTCTCGTTTGGTGTCTGACAATATGTCAAAATGACAGAGATTCAATATCTTCTTTCTGAATGTTGAAAATCAGTGTGAACTCCTGTCTGGATCTCAGCCGCAGTAACAGACAGGTTGCGAGTCTTATCAAAAAGAAATACCTTTCTTTCAGAACAACACCTCCGCACGAAAAAATGTCGGGACTTTTCTTCCAAGGAGGTGTGGTAATCATGCTGAGCTTTGCTTCCATTTTTAACGCAATAATTAACCGAAAGGGTAGGGGTTATGGCTTCAGTTGTTTGTAGTCTGGAATTTCCTCAAGAAGTATGAAGCGTTTCCGTTCGTAGTCGGTCTTGAAACAGTAATGATTATTTCCGTTGCTTACAATAAGGTAATCAACGTGAAGAAGCATATTGTAGGTTGCAATCTGCTCAATAACCTTCTTGGTGATGGCAACAGAAGGTGCTTTGTATTCTAAAATCATACGTGCAGAACCATCAGAGCGGTACAAGATGCTGTCGCAACGCAATCGCTTCTGGCCGCATCGTAGCTGCACTTCATTCTGCAACAATGCCATAGGGTATCCTTTGTGCTCTATGAGGTAATGCACGAAATGCTGTCTCACCCATTCTTCTGGAGTCAGCGAGACGTGCTTCCTACGAAGTATGTCGAAAATCTGCTTTTCTCCGTTTTCTTGTCTTATACTTATATTATATGGGGGGAGGTTTATGTCGTCTAAGTAGGTGTGCATAATATTTATATAATGATTGTATAGAATAGTGATGCAGAATCAGCATGTGATATAAAGTAGTGTGGTGGCTTCTACTCGACAGTTTTCACGTACTGATAATGCACGGTAGGCATTACAAGGATTATAAAAAATAATTCTGCACACCTACTTAACATTAAAAATGGTTATTAATTTGGTTATTTGTGATAATTCTCTTACCTTTGCATGGAATTTCTTGTAGTGCGGAATTAAAAACGCTTGCCAAAGGTAAGACTTTTATTCGAATCCGACAAGAAATTTCGAAGAAAAAAGACTATACACATATAAAAATATACTGTTTATGGCAGAAAAACAATCAACTCTAACGTATGAGGGAATAATGAAGGAACTCGTTGGTGGAAATTTTCGACCAATATACTTGCTTGTGGGTGAGGAGTCGTATTTCATTGACCGTATTGCGGAGTATATCGAGAAACATGCAATCAAAGAAGAGGAGCGTGACTTCAATCAGCGTGTTGTCTACGGAATAGATTCCTCTCCAGCTCAGATAATGGATTCTGCGAGGGCTCTTCCTATGATGGCAAAATATCAGGTGATCATTGTTCGTGAAGCTCAACTCATGCGTGGAATAGAACAACTTGAGAAATACTTCAAAAAGCCAGTGCCTTCCACCATTTTGGTTGTGTGCTACAAAAAAGAGATGCCAAAATCAAAGAAAGGGTGGATTGCTGAGGCAGAAAAGAATGGTATTTGCTTTGAGAGTAAGAAACTGCGAGATTCTGCACTCCCTCTCTTTATTGCTCAATATCTGAAGCAGAAGGGTGCTGAGATTGAACAGAAGGCTGCCATGATGGTGGCTGAGTCCATTGGCTCCGACCTTAACCGAATCACTTCTGAGCTTGACAAGATTTTCATCTCCCTACCAGAAAGCAGGAGAAGAATTACTCCAGAAATCGTGGAGAAATTCATAGGTATCAGCAAAGACTATAACATCTTTGAACTTCGTGATGCCATTGCAAGAAAAGATGTTCTAAAGGCAAACAATATTGTGAAATATTTTGACAAAAATCCAAAGTCGGGAAATCTTCATTCTCTCGTTCCTCAGCTCTTCTCTTTCTTCCAGAATATGATGGCGGCATATTATTGTCCAAACAGGAATAGGGAAGATGAGGTGGCTGCTTGGTTGGGACTCCGGGGACCATGGGCAGCACGTGAGTATATCTCTGCTATGCGCCTCTACAATCCCACAAAGGTGATGTATATTATCCAGAAGTTGCGCACCATCGCAGCAAAAAGTAATGGCTTGGACAATAAAAATACCACCGAGGGGGAGCTGATGCAGGAGCTCGTTTTCTTTATCCTGCATTGACAAAATAAGAAAAACGAAAAAAATGCAGAAAAAGAGAAAAGTTCTATTTATCATAATATTCACCTACCTCTCTGTCTGAAAATGTGGCGGTAGGGTATTGGTTTTGGGAGTGCTGTCAGTCGTTGAGTTTTCTATTTTGAGGCTGGCAGCACTCTTTTTTGGTTCGTTTTCGTGTGCTTTCAATTTGTAACTGTTTATCCTGACATATGGGTATTATTGCCTGATTTCTTTGTCTGATCGCTTTAGTGTGTCTACATTCATTTCTGTTTGCAGAGAAAGGTATTGTTAATGAGAATTGCTTTGATTAACATTTTTTTAATATCCTTTTCTCGTCTTTTCTTCCTCCTCAGTGCTATTTCCAGGGTTTTTTTCTATGGTTTTTCGTGGTTCCTATCCTCTTTTTGGGGGTGTTTTTCCATAAAACTCTATCGTTATTATCGTGCCTTTTGATTTGCCTAAAACCCTTATAAACACTGGGCTCAACGCTTGTTTTTCCTCGTTTTCCTTGAGATATTTACACGCATTTTGATAAGATGTCTTGAATTTTTGATTTTTTTTAAATTTGAGATGTTTCTTGTTTTGAAAATTTAGAGTTTAGAAATATTTGCATTTACAAAATGAAAATAACGTGTATTTGTATTTGTAAATGTAAATTTATAATCCAAAATGCCAAACCGTGTTTTTGGTACTGAACCGTAATTCACAAATAAATATTCATCGTTATAAATCTAAATATTCATCTATTAAAAACTGAATGAATATTTATGCAAGAATATTCAACCAACAATAACTCACTAAAAACCAGAGTGTTACAATTATTACTTCTCTAAATATTCATTTATATCGTCATTTTTATTATAATAATCCTTGATTTCTAATAATTTTGCAGAATATACCTTGTAATTAACGCTTTTATACCCAGTTAAATGCATGATTTTCTTAAATCTTCAATAAACCATAGATTTATACATCTAAATTTATAAATGTAAATTCAATAAACAAAAACTTGGTGTTTATGATTTTAAATTCCAAATTCTAAATTTAATAAATTAGTTTTATATATCAAAATTCTAATTTATTTTCTTGCACATCTCATTTTTTTTATTTACCTTTGTAGAAAATTTCAAAATGCCTGTTTTGGCTCTCTTGAGGGCTTTGTAAAGGTATGAAGGATTCTGTTGCTGTCTACTCAGGCTCCATCTTTTAACAGTTTCCATCTTCTCTCTCATGCCTCCTCTACTTTCCAATCTCGCATTTCACTCGTAATTATTCAACTTTTAATTTGTAACCCATTAACCATTTCTTATATGAAAGATAGAATCAAGAAACTCATGGAGTCTCAGAACATGAACCAACAGAGTTTTGCATCTTATATAGGCATCTCAACTGCTTCTCTGAGTAGTATTCTTCAGGAACGCACTCGCCCTACCCTAAAAACCGTTGAGGCTATATGTGGAAAATTCCCTAACGTAAGTCTCTCTTGGCTCATAAGTGGCGAGGGAGAGATGTACAACACAGGAAGTGGTGCATCTCCCATTTCTAACACTCCTGTCCAACCTGACCTCTTCCATCAGAATCTGGACTTCGATTCGCCTTCCTCTACTCTCTCAGAACACCCGGCTACATCGACAGACGCGTCTCCCTTTTCTCCTGTTTCCTCACCCTCTCTTTCCTCTCACGATAGAAACCGTGACAACTACGACTCACGCTCTCCTTATCAGAAGAATGTTATTAATATGAAAAATATTGACAAAGACCCTCGACGTATTACTGAGATTCGCGTCTTCTACGACGACCAGACTTGGGAGTCTTTTGTACCCAAAAAATAGGTTATGAACATACGTCTTCTCCTTTCCTTTACACTACTCTTTCTCCTCCCTTTTATAGCGTCTGCTCAGAAGAGGGGAAAAACAACGTGTTTCAGGGTAATGGAGTATAATGTGGAGAATCTATTCGATTGTACTCACGACTCCCTGAAAAACGATCATGACTTCACTCCTGAGGGACTCTATCAATGGACTCCCTGGAAGTACTGGAGGAAGGTGAACGCCATTGCCAGAGCAATTCTGCTTGCTTCTACCTACTCTTCTGTCGATACTTCTTCTTCTTCGAAAGACGTGCATGCTGGCAATAATATCCGTCAAAAAAGCTTTTATAAAAGCGAGAAAATGGTGTTACCTGACATCATTGGACTTTGTGAAGTGGAGAACGACAGTGTTCTATTTTCACTCACTAAACGCTCGCTTTTAAAGACTGCGGGATATGAGTATGTTGTCACCTCATCTCCTGACCTTAGGGGAGTTGATGTCGCCTTGCTCTATCAACCAATAGCCTTTCAATTGTTGAACGCATATCCAATACGCATCAATCCTTTGAAAGGAATGTCTCCAACGCGTGACATCCTTTATGTGCATGGCAATACGTTCTTTGGCGACCTTCATGTCTTTGTGCTCCATGCACCAAGTAGAAGAGGCGGAGAAGGCAAGACAAGGGCATTTAGACGGCATGTCGTAGAGCGTGTGAAGGAAAGTGTTGACTCTATTCGAATCATTGACCAGAACGCTCGCGTGATTGTTATGGGCGATTTCAATGACTACTCTCACAATGCAAATCTTCGAATACTCTCGTCGTCTGGAATGACGGAAATAACATCTAAAGATCATCTCTCTAAGCAGAAGGGAATCGGGGGTACTTATCGTTATTTAGGTGAATGGGGTTCGCTCGACCATATCTTCATTTCTTCCTCACTACTTCCCTTGTTTTCTTCATCAAAGATAGGGTATCACCCATCCCTTGTCGAAGAAGACGAGAAACATGGTGGCGTGAAGCCTTTCCGGCATCTCCGAGGACCAATCTACAACGGTGGATTTAGCGATCATCTGCCTCTGATTGCCGATTTTCTATATTAGCTTCGCTACCGACATAATTTTGGGACAATTACGTTACAAAAATATGTTGTCAGCAAGCAAGTCGTTACAAGCAACATTTCACAAGAAAGGGCGGCAGAATCCTATATCAAAGTAATGGCGACAAAATTCCATATCTTGAGCAAATATGTCACCCCTCAAGGACGTAGGTGCACGTATTGTCTACTATCCGCATGTCTATGACCATCGTCTGCCAATATGCGCCCCCGCAGGGGTCATGCTGTCGCTATCGTCTGTTCCGTGTGAGAGAGTTTTGGGAAAAAGTTGTTAGTTGGGGTCTGCCGAATTATTTGACTTTTTTTGTTTTTTCGTTTTTTCGTTTTTTTTATTATATAGTATGAGAAATAAGCGTCTCCACGATGCCGCAATACGCTATAGTAGAGATGCTTACATGGATTTTGCAATATCAAGAATAGTTTCTATCTTTTTCATACAATTGAATTATGCCACAATGGCGAATAAAAGCAAAAACATCAGCAAAAAAGCCAATGAATCAAAGCTTTGTTAGGTTGAATAGTTATATGTGTAATAATTTTTCGAATCTGTCTTCTGTATCCAGTAGACAAATGAACAGAATCGTCTTCCCCTCCTTCACCATTTCAGCAAACAGAACAGTCTTGTATGTGTAATCAGTCCTATCTGTCCTGCTTTTTGAGAATCTGTGCTATATCTCTTTTATTCCTATATTCTTCAAATAGTTATAGATTCCATCATACCACTCTGGCTTGCGTGTCTCATCTGGCGGTACACCATGATCGCCATCGGGAACTACTATTACCATGCCTTGTCGTGCTCGGGTGAGGAGGACTCGATAGGCGTTGATTTGGTACTCTTGGTTTATTGGCTTATTGATGTTCTGCCAGTTGGTACCCGAACGCAGTTGGAAGTGCTGCCATGCGGTTTGTTCTTTGTTCAGTCGCAGGTCGGCATCCCACGCCACACACGCCCAGTCGATTTCAAGACCTTGCACCTTGAACTCGGTGAGGGTGTCTTCGAGGGCATTGCTTGAACGGATGTCCGAATCGTCTTCGAGGAACCAGTGAACAAAGTCGGGTTGGTAGCGGACATTGATGCTGATGGCCTTCAGTCGTTCTGCCTTACTGCTGGCAAGAAGACCGAAGCGCTCACTGCCTCGGGCATGATTGCGCAACCATTGCTTGGCGGTTTCCAACGAACGTGTAAGTACAATCGGATAGTTGCCAAGTTCGTTCAACGTAGCGGCTGCATCCTCTTGCTGCAAGGCAAGGAGTTGATTGACAAAGATGCTAACCTTCTCTGAACGGAAAGAACGCATGGACATCTTCAGATGAAGGTCTTCTCGAGGCTTCAATTGCTTCTTTACCAAAGCAAGTTGCTCCTTACTCACATCTCCAGAGTCAATGAGATATTCTGACATGTATACATCCCAATCCTGATAGCGTCTGTTAATGGATTCTATCCATTCTGCCAATCCTGCTTCTCCTTTATTTATGGCTTGACCGTTTCCAACAAGACAGACAACAACGCCCCAATCGGTTTGGCGGTCCATGCAACTTATGAGGTATTCTGGTTCGCTATAAGGGAACTCCTTGATGCCTTTCTTTTCACGCATGAATCGTTTCAGCTCATCGCTCGTCCATGCTCTCTGCGCTTCGTCGAAGATTGCTACATGCTCAGTAGGAATGTATGCCTTGTCGGTATGGCTGAAGAAATAGCCTTCAATAGGCTTTATCTCGTTTCCTACTACCTCTGTGCCTTCAAGATAGGTGTCTCGGTAGTGGTGAATCATCTGTATGAAAGCCTTTACCTTACTCCTTGCTTCCTCTTTTGTGCATGCCTTGCGCCCTTCTTTCTTAGCCTTGATCTTCTCACGACGCACATAGTCACGAGTCAATGCCTCTTGCAGTACCTGAACGAGTGGAAAATTGCCTGAAAGATAAACAGCTTTCTCGCCACGATTAAACTGGTCGATAGCGGTGTTCAATCCGATGAGGGTCTTGCCAGCTCCTGGTACACCTGTTATGAAGCAGATGGCTTTACGCTTCGTGGCTCGGCAATAATCAATGATTCGGCAAAGTTCGTCAGAAGCCTTGTCAATATCACCACCATGCTTTGTAATATCCTCAACGGTATTCTCTTCGTAAAGAGCAATGGCTGCTTCGATGATTGTTGGAGTAGGCTCGTAACCACTCTTTGCCCATCGCTCATCTCTTTCGTCTGAATGTGCAAAAACAACATGAGGTATCTTTGCCAACGGAAGTGAAATGGCTTCTCCGAGACGGTTGTTATTAGTTTGCAATGGTTCGTATACATTATCTTCAAAATGGCGAAGAATGAACACACAGTCTTTGTTCTTTTCGTTTGGGGCTACAAGCACAGGGATTATTATGCGTTCCAAACTCCCTTCTTGGAAGTTCTTCAGGTCGAGAGCGTAATCCCATACCTGAGTGCGTGCATCGTGGGTAAATTTGCTGTCTGCAGTTTTGTATTCGAGAATGAATATTAGTTCGTCGATTACGAGGATGACATCAGCACGTCTGCCCATACGAGGAATATTATACTCGAAATACACACTTCCTCTGTCTTTATATGGCACAAGAACACTACGCAACGACTCTATCTCTTCAACCCATGCGCTGGATGTTTCATCGTTGATGTCGTGCTGCGAAGCACGAGTAAGAGCCCCAACTATCTCATTGGTGTTTGTTCTGAGAAAGCCAGAGATT
Source organism: uncultured bacterium (assembly GCA_945829115.1). Classification (GTDB taxonomy): domain Bacteria; phylum Bacteroidota; class Bacteroidia; order Bacteroidales; family Bacteroidaceae; genus Prevotella. The sequence goes on from CALZTP010000008.1 coordinate 34,414, forward strand.
GAATCAGAGTAGTAGTATCTTTTTGCTGACATGCTATATCTTTACGGTTTTAGGTTAACTCAATTATTTCTATATGCCAAAGGAAACAATCTTCCTTTTGACTTTAAATTAAAAGTTCATAGGATTGTTTCCTCTTGTCTTCTTCCCATCGCCCTTTTCTTCGATATCTCCTTCCAACCTGCAAAATTACAGTTTTTTCTTTACAAAAACAAAAAAATGGAGAGAAAAACTGAAAAAAAAGCGTGATTTTCCACACTGTTTTCCCTCTTCCTCCCCGCCTTTGGCGGTGAATCGTTGATACGGTTAATCAATGAACGATACTGCTGATTCTGCCGAATTTAAAATAAATCAGAGAAATCAGAAGACTCCGTAATCACTCCAAATATTACGCTTTATTCCCGAGGTGCATAATCGAAGTCGTTGACAGTGCCTGTATCTGAGGAGAAACTGATGCCCACCTTATAGAGCTTACGGCTATCGGCAGCATAAGGCAGAGCATAGCCCTTTTCTTCTATCTGCTTAAGCGCAACGGCAGCAGTGGCATTCAGCTTAAACTCAAAGATATACACGTATTCTGGGCACTCAAGAACACAATCTATTCGTCCTTGACTCGTTTCTTTTTCAATGTATGTGTTATACCGTCCAAGCATCTGAATGATTAGATAGAAGGTATATTGGAAATATCGTTCACACTCCTTTTCGTCTGTCTTTCTTTGGAAACGATATGAGATGTTAGAGAGGAAACTTGTCAGCTGAAGCTTGAAAGTTTCGAGATTGGCTGCCTCTAAGGAGTCACTGACATCATTGATCCATGTTGACGGTGAGCTATTGTCTCCGAAGTAGTCGGAAGAAAGAACAGCCACCATGCCACTTCTCACCTCTTCGTTCGGGAAGTCGAGCAGGTAAGTGTCTCTACGATTGTTGTAACCCTTTATGGTGAAATATCCGCTTTGATAGATCATTGGAAGCGGCTTCTGAGTTGTTGCCTTATAGTCCACAAACTCCGATGCTGGATAATACTTTCCTGCAAGTTCATTGATATTATCACGGCTGTTAGCAAGAAGGCGCACAAGGTAGGTGGGAGTACCTGTTGAGAACCAATAATCCTTAAACTTTTTTTTCTCGAAACAGTTCAACAGACTGAACGGATTGAAGGTGTCAAGCATATTCTCGCTGAAATGGTAACCGTCATACTTTCGCTTCAGCTTTGCGATAGTCTCCTCCTCGGTCATGCCGTTTGCCTCTCCAAGTTCCTTTATCTGTTCCTTAAAGACAGAGAGTAGTTCCTCTTTCGTGATACCGCAGAGAGCATCATATCGACCATCGTAACTAATGTCGTCTGGTTGGTTGAAACCACTGAATACACTTATCTGCGAGAATTTTGTTACTCCAGTGAGCAGCACAAACTGAAGATGCCTATCAGCAAGCTTAAAGACACTATAGAAACCTTTTAGAATCTCACGATTGTAATCCTCGAGAGTCTTTATCTCTCCAGCAACAACAGGAGAAGGGATACCCGTGTTCATGACATCAAGCAGAGGTTTGTCATATTCATCTATGAGCACCACAGCACGCCTGCCCGTTTTCTCATGGGCAGTTTCCATTATCTCCATGAAACGAAGGCCATATTGTGTGTTGTCTGTTTCTATACCATATTTCTTCTCTGCACTCTCAAGAAATTTACGTAGAGACTCTTCCAAAGCTTCAGGATTGGTGAAGTTAATACCGTTGAAATCCAGATGGAACACAGGATATTCCGCCCATTCCTTCTCAAGACTATCTATAGCAAGTCCCTGGAATAGTTCCTTCTTCCCGAGGAAATAGTTTTCAAGAGTAGACACAAGAAGACTCTTTCCAAATCGCCTTGGGCGACTCAGAAAGAAAATATTTCCTCCTGTTACAAGCTTGTAAATCAAATCTGTCTTGTCGACATAGACATATCCGTTCTGGATAATCTTCTCAAAATCTTGTATTCCTATAGGGTACTTCATTGTAGTGCTTTTTTGTTCTGCTGCAAAGGTAATTATTTTCTTTCGAACCACCAAAATAAAATCCGTTTTTTTTATTACTATCTGGCTCATCCTTCATCGAAAATATTGGGAAGTGAGCTAAGACCAAACTTTTGAGTGAACGGCAATGCTCTGTTTTTTTATATTTCACGTCGTTGAGCCAATTCATTTTTAATCGACAAACCAGAGCTTCCATTCATTACAAAACATAAAGTGCCGCTTTCACGCTGGTATTTGCGCTTTCTTTCTGCCTTAAACGAAAATTTTGCCATCTGTGCATCAAAAACTTTGCAGAAATCATCTGTAATACAAAAAATTTCAGTAACTTTGTGCTCGGTATTCATAGCGGAATCCTTTAGTTTCGTTGTTTTTGTCCACTACAAAGTTTTTCGCAAGCTCAAGGGAACTCCTAAAAAATCCGCTAATTACCAAATTTCCAACGAGTTATTTTCATCGAACTCACGTTAAATAAGACCTATGCCATGCAAAAATATCACCAAAAAGCAGTATATTAGCACAACGCAAAATGCGTGACGTAAAAAACGTGATGGCTTGTGGATAAAGGACATTGAACAGGGCGAAAGAAAAAAAAAGATGTTAACATTGCCTTGCTTTATGCGTGATATAACCAAACAACGTAATAAAGACAAGGAAAATGCGACAGTTAACACTCATTATCGCCATGCTGCTGATGGCAACTCCCCCGTTGAATGCGGCGGAGAAGATAGAAAAAGAGAAGAAGAGCAAACAGACCGTCACACTCATTGGCGAGGTGTATGACACCTTCACCAGAGGTAAGGTCAAGGCGTTTGTCACGCTGATGAACACCGACTCCACCGTGGTTGACACTGTGACGTGTGAGACAAAGGACATGAAGACGTGGTCATACTTCGAATTCAAGGCACCGAGAGTTGAGAAGAAATACATCATCAAAACCACCGCCGAAGGGTATGAAGACAAATATACCGACTATGAAATAACTAAGTTGGGGCGCAACCACTGGTTGAAGATACCCCACATACTGATGAAACGCACGCAGAGAGATGTGTACAAGGACATGGAACTGGACAGCGTGGTGGTGAAAGGAACACGCATTCAGGTGGCATACAAGGGCGACACCATCGTCTATGACGCCTCAGCCTTCAAGTTACCCGAAGGCTCTATGCTCGACGGACTTATCCGTCAACTGCCGGGAGCGGAACTGAAAGACAACGGAGACATATACATCAACGGCAAGAAGATAGACTTCCTCACCCTGAACGGCAAGGAATTCTTCAAGGGTGACAACAAGGTAATGCTGGAGAACCTGCCTCACTTCACCGTGAAAGACCTCAAAGTGTTCTATCGTGACACGGAGAGGAATAAGATGCTGGGTAAGGAGGTGGATGAGAAGGACTACGTTATGGACGTTACCTTGAAGCGGGATTACGCCAGAGGATACCTCACCAATGCCGAAGCAGGGGCGGGAACGGAGGACAGATGGATGGCAAAGGCGTTCGGAATGTTCTATGACGACCACACGAGGGTGTCGCTATACGGCAACGCCAACAACGTGAACGAGGAGCGTACACCGGGCAGTGATGGTAACTGGGACCCCAAGAAGGTGAGCAACGGAGTTAGGAAGACCCGTCAGGCGGGCATGAACCTCACCACCGAGGACAAGGACAGGAACCTTGAAGAGAACCTTAACGTGAAGCTGACGTGGAGCGATACCGACAATGAGACCGTGAGATTCTCAGAGACTTTTGCCGATAACGGCAGCATATTCTGCAATAGCAGGTCGGCAAGCATGGACAAGGACTTCCGGCTCACGGCCTCCAACCACTTGTATATCAAGAATAAATATATCGGGATGTACACCTCCTTGCGTTATTCCAACAACAAAGTCACGGGGGAAAATAACGACTCCACCTACACCACTGCGCTGACAAACCGCAACGAGAACATCGCACTGGCAAGAAGAAAGAATTTAAACCTGTTCCATAACATGTACAAGACGTGGAGGCTTGAGAGCGGAGACTTGCTGATGCTTGACATTGACCTCGTTTACAGAAGCTCCAAACCGAGCGAGGTTTTCAACAACACAAGGACGTATTACGCTGCTACCGGTGAGACAGAAGTGCGCAACAGGTTCAGAGATACGCGCTCCATGGGCTACGACTACGATGCAAGCCTCAGTTATATGCTGCAGCTTCCCAACGACTGGACGCTGCGTACGCGCTACCAATACATGCAGGCTTACAGTAGCGACCACGACGACCGCTTCAACCTTGAGCGTCTTCCGGAGTCAGACTATAATGCTCCCGGCTGGCTACCGTCACTGCAAGAGGACATGATGAAGGCCTACGACACGGAGAACAGCCGCTCATACGACGAGTTGAAACGGAGCCATAGCCCGCAGGTGGAATTGCAGAGAGCCACGGACAAGATGTTATTCTCAATGGCAATGACTTACGATTTCGCCTCAGAGCGCATGAACTACCATGGCAATATGCTCGACACCATAGCCCATAGGTCATGGAGGGAATTCGAGCCAAGAATATATTTCCGCACAAGGGGCAAGACAAAGAGACCCATTCAGTTTGAGTACAACACGAGAGTGATACCCACTTCCTTCGCAAACCTCATGCCCTTGCGCGACACTTCCAACCCGCTGTCAGTAACTATCAGCAACCCTAACCTGAAAAATAGGATCGACCACACCGCCAAAGGGCGCATAACGTTCAGGAACGACTCCCTCGGTAGCAGTGTATATGTGGGCTTTGAGACCAATATAGAGCAGAACGCGGTGGGCAGCCGCACCACCTACGATGCGTCAACGGGTGCATATACCCGCATGACCGACAACGTTGACGGCAACTGGACAGCGTTCATCAACAGCGGATGGCAGCGTCCTCTCGATGCGAAAAAGCGTCTCCGCATGGACATTTACGGCAAGGCGGAGTACGAGAGAAGCGTGGATTTTGCCACGGTGACTGCCTCTTCCGGCAGTGGTGACGACTCTTCCATAATGTCATCGCCACTCTCCAAGGTTGACAACATAAACCTTATAGCCTCCGCCAAGTTCACATACAAGCTGGGAGACTTTGCTGCCGGCATCAACGGCAAGATAACATCACGCCACACAAGGGGCAAGCTCGATATAGTAAGAGACATTGACGTCAACGACATACAGTACGGCTTCAACGCCACATACACCATCCCCACGGTGAAACTGACCTTTGCCACCGACATGACCATGTACTCACGCCGGGGCTATGAGAGCAGCATGATGAACACAGACGAGCTCGTATGGAATGCACAGCTGTCCCGCTCGTTCCTGAAAGGAGCACTGATAGCGAAGGTGTTGGCGTATGACCTTTTGCAGAACATCAACTCCCGACGCTATAACGTGAACTCCCAGGGCCGCACGGAGACGTGGTACAACTACATACCGAGGTATGTAATGTTCAGCCTTGCGTATAAGTTTACAAAGAAACCGAGGAAGAAATAATAATTTATAATTAGGGGAAAAGGTAATCATAATTATCAATTAAAGATGCATTAATGGGATTATCTGACTTTGAACATATCGCCAGAGATTTGCGTCCTTGCCTCGTTGGCATAGGATTGGACTTCTTTGGCGATGCTGACAAGGCAGAAGATGTGGCTCAAGAGGTGCTGATGAGACTGTGGCTATTGCGTGATAAGATAGATTTCACAGAGCCGGTGAGGCCTCTTGCCGTCAGAATGGCAAAGAACCTGTGTGTCAGTATGTGGCGACACGACAACTGTGTGGTGATGAGGGCGGAAGGAAAGGGCATTGCTGCCACAGCCACCGTCGCCCCCTCAGAGATGGAGGATAGCGACAACGCACTGCTGTTGCATAACGCCATGGACCGTCTTACTGCCGGAGAACGGCGTCTCATGAGGCTAAGGAACGAGGAAGGACTGGATATTCAGCAGATAAGTGCTATCACGGGACTTTCCCCACGCTCCATAAGCGTGATGCTTAGCAGGGCAAGACACAAGATTATGGAAATGCTAAAGAAAGGAGGTCACTTATGAATGACATCAATACTTTGACACAACGCTATCTTGATGGCGACACTTCGCTGCAAGACGAGAAGCTTCTTGCGGAGATGATAGACCACTGTCCAGATACCACAAAAGAACAAAAAGCATTGGCAGAGACGCTTCGTTGCCATGTTGTTCACGGTGAGGACGAAATGGAACAGTGGCTGACAGAGGACGAGACAGCGGTCTTTGACAGTATAATGGCGCAACGTCACCGGCGACAGCGTCGGACGTCATGGACGTTATGGACGGCGGCAGCATCTGTCGTTGCGCTGCTGTGTATGGCTATGTGGTTAGGCTTTAGCAACGAAGAGTCTGGCAAACCACCCGTAGCAACGGTGGAAAGCGTCCCTCCCCGTGAAGCGGAAAAGGTGACGCCTGATGCAAAAAACGTCCCTCTGCCCCGGCGTCCTGTACCGCAGGAGAAAGTGACAGCCGCCTCTCTGCCAAAGAAAGAGACACCGAGCAAGAAGGCTGAAGAGCCTTCCTTGACAACGAAGGACAACATGCAGGACGCCATTGCCATGATAGAGACACGCCTGAACAAGGTCGCTGACAGTGTTGCGATGGCTCAGGCAGAGCAGGTCGTCATATCAGACGCACGCCTGGCAAGGCTTGCTTGCAATAACAAGAAAATCTACCAACAGAAAGAAATATAAGTGGCTTATGTGCAGATTTATACTTCTCATGGCTGCGGTTATAGCCGCATTGCCCTCCGTCGCATGGCGGAACGTCGAACGTAATAAGCTTGAAAAGGCGATAGAGACCTTCCGTTCTTCTCCGGAACTGATGCACTATACGGAGCATAACGGGCAGGGCATCTATGTGTATTACTTCAAATATACCTGCAAGGACGGCGAGATAAACGACACGCCGTTCCGCCCCAAGGTGCTGCAAAGGTTAGAAAAGGCGTTCGACGGCAATGCCTCCACGGCACAGTCGCGTTACATTCACCGTAAGGCTGACGGCAAGACACCGTTGAAAGCACTCACCTTTACATGGCCAAACTCATACATGCGTAGCGTGAGTTTCAACTTTAGCATCAACGACAGCACCGACTACCGTTTCCTTACCTATGCTTCTCCCGACACGGTGCGTGCGTGTTACGCCTTGGTATGGAACGAGTCGCGCTTCAATGACCATGCCGGAACGCCATACAGGTGCTTTGACGGCTACGTAATGACCCTCACTGGCAACCACTGGGACTATGACACCTCATTCTATAAGTTTATCTATGACGATGAAGACAGGTTGCGTAAGTTAGAGCGTAAGGCATCTACGGCACAGCCGGAACAACTGGATTACGCCATATTCATTGCCAAGATAGATGAACTGGACAAGATTTTCATGGAGGGCAAGCGTGCCAATGACTTGGGAATGATGAACGCTGCCGTATATACCGCAGCCAAACTGCTCCACGGCTACAATGGTAAACTGACGCATACACAGGGCTCTCAGGTTGGCAGTGTGCTACAACAGTGGCAGAAGAACGTCACGGACACGGTGCTTTCGCTGCAGCTTATAAAGACGGTAGGTGTGCTGGCAGACAAAATACAGTATGCAAAAACCGACAGCGTGAGACACAGCGTAATAGTCATGTCGCATGATTTCTTTGCAGTTAACCTGCAGAAAGAAGCTGATGTGCGCAATATGTACAAGGAATACGCCTACCGCATCAGCGACCTGGGGGCGGCATACCCATGGCAGCTGACGGGCATCAGCCCTGAAGGTAGCAAGTATGTCACGGTGACACCCTCACTGATTTACAGCGAGGAGAGCGTGCGCAAGTTGAAAGACGGCACCTTCTCTTTTACAAAACGCCTGCAACGTGGGCAGTTTATTAAGGTTTTTGACGACAAGGCAAAGGAAATATGGTGGGTGATAAACGACTCCCTGCCCGTGCATCTCAACATGAACGACGGCACGGTGGAAGGCTCTGACCTCAACAAGCGGTTCCTTTCCTACCAACGCCGCATACGCCGCATGGCGCGGGATGTGCTGAAATATGCCACGTTTACCAGCGGTTTCCCGACCATTGTTGACGAAAAGGGATACAATTCTGTGGTGGACTCGGTGCGGAAGATACAGTATGAGGCTATAACCGACAACAAGGACAACATTATCCCAGCCTTCTACCTGCCCGAACTGTGTACGGAGATGCCGCCAGAGATGCTTGACAGCGTAATGAAACGCGAATATGCCTATTCTGACCACGTGGCCATGCAGCCGGCATGGGCGTTCTATGAGGGACAGAAGAAACGTCTGCCAGGACAGATGTACCACGACGTGGAACTGCAGGATGCCGCAGGCGTCTCCCACCGACTCAGCGAATATGTCGGCAAGGGGAACTATGTGCTGCTGCATTTCTGGGGCACTTGGGAGAGCAGTTCACGCCGGGAGTTGAAGATGATCAAGGACATGGTGAGGGAATATAAGGACAAGCCGCTGACGGTGATCGGCATATCGCTCAACAAAGACGGGCAGGACTGGCGGAACTACATCAGTGCGCGCAAACTGAAATGGACGCATCTCTCGAACATTAAGATGTTTGACAGTCTCGCAGCCAAAGTCTACGGCGTTGTCTCAATGCCTATGACGGTGCTCATTGCGCCCGATGGCAGGATAGTGATGCAGGGAGTGGAGCACGAGAGGTTGCCTGAGGAGTTGCGCAAGATTATTCCATAGCTATTGCTATCGGCACGGAATAATACTCAGAATGCCAGAAAATAAATGGCATTGAAAACCGCTCCGACGTCACTCTTTTTCTGAAGAAAAGAATTGGACATGACCTGTCACATGTTCAGTGCCAATGGAGATGATAGAACTTAAGGTGCTAAGGTTATTTCATCAATGATGTCAGTGGGGAGGGCAGAACCCACTTTTAATGTTCCAGCGATTTTACAAATCTCTCAAGGATATTATATCCAGGATCCATCATGCCACCATGGTCGTGCCCGTCAAGCTCGTAAATGTTAGTGGTTGTATTACCGACAAGTTTCATCATACGCCACAGATACGCATTCTCCTCGTAACGCCCGAATAGTTCCAACTCGCGGTCGCCCACTATCAGTTCCATAGGCGGACAATCCTTGCGTACCCAATACAAAGGCGCATATTCATCTATCGTTGGTTGCAGATTGTCAATGCCTTGCATCTGGCGATATGAGAAATGGCTTATGGCTTGTCCGCTGAATGGCACATATCCTGCCATTGCGTCGGCATCCACTCCGTATTGACCCAGCCATTTCTTGTCCAAGGCGAGCATCATGGTCAGATAACCTCCTGCCGAATGCCCTGACACGACAATTTTAGTAGTGTCACCACCGTATTGAGCGATGTTTCTCAACACCCACGCAACTGATTCTGCTGCATCATCAAGTGTCTTGTCAATGGTGACTTTCGGCAAAAGACGATAGTTGACACCAACAAGAATCACACCTTTCTCTTTAAGTTTCCATGGAAGTTGCTTCTCACCTTGTGTCAGTCCTCCTCCATGAAACCACACTACAACTGGCATGTCTTTGCCACCTTCTTGATAATAAATGTCGAGTTTCAGCCGTTCCTTTGAGTACTCATCTGTCTTCTCGCTATATGGAACGTTGTTGACCGTCTTGTAGTCTTGTGCCCACAACACCTGTGCCATGGATACTACCAATGCAAATAATAATGTTTTCATCGATGCTTGTTTTAGAGTGTTTATTTATATGTATTTTGTATGTCGTGGGCAATAATCTCCACTTTTATGCTGCAAAGATAATACATATTCCTGACTATACCAAATATGAAGCAAATTATTACGGTTTTTCCTTAATTTAGTTGAAAACAAGATCAAAGAGGTGAAACGAATCATGTTTGGAAGAGCTAGCTTGGAACTACTCACACGGAAACTGATTCTCGAACCGCTACTTTTCAACTAAATTAAAGAAGAACCACTTTCGCCAGTGTTTGTTGCTGTGTACACACGTGTGGCGAATCGTGCCTGTGTGTACACGCATGTGGCGATCACGCCTGTGTATACACGCGTGTGGCAATCACGCCTGTGTGAACACACGTGAGGAGCATCGTTTACTGTTACAATCATATAC
>CALZTP010000009.1 GCA_945829115.1 uncultured bacterium
ACTCTGCCATGGCGAGAAAAGGTCGGCAAAGCCAACGTATAATTGCCGTAAATTAGCCGTAAATTAAAGGAAATAATAATTTTCGGAAATTCACGGATAATTAGTTCGCTCATTGCATATTCACATAGGTGCTCATCAGCTACGCAGTCTCGATAATTCGCGTTAAAAAAAGAACATTAATGTAAATGTAAATATGAAACTTATGAAGATAAAGACCCTACTCATGTTCCCCCTGCTACCCCTTTTGCTCCTGCTGGCAACGACCTTTGTCGCTTGCAGCGACGATGACAACGAAACAGAAAAGCCGAAAGTCAACCGGATGGTGGCGATTGTGGATACTGATATTGCCTCTTCGACAGACGATCTCTTTCTTTTGACCGCCCTTTACCACCTTGCCGACATGAACGCCTTGAAATTTGCTGCTATCATGGTGAATAGGAATGGTGAGGTGAACGCAAAGATGGCTGACCTTATGAACACATACCATAATCACACCGAGGTGCAGATAGGAGTGACCCACTCAGGACCAGAAAACCCAACTGTTTGGTGTGACTATTGGAAGATGTGCGAGCCAGAGACGTATCCAGGAAAAAAGGTGTTCGCACGTACACTCTCCGATACTGAGATTCGTAATCTACCAGATGCTGTGACACTCTACAGGAAGATACTCAGTGAGAGTCGAGACCATAGCGTGCTTATCTTCTCCGTAGGCTTTGCCAATAATCTCTCACGCCTTTTGATGTCCCAGCCAGATGAGTATTCCTCCCTTGACGGTGTGGAACTTGTTAGGCGTAAGGTAAAGGGTGTGCATCTGCAAGCAGGTCATTACGGAAAGGCGGAAGAACCTGACTATAACTTCATGTCTGACCCAGAACATGCGAAGATACTGATAGAGAAATGCCCAGCACCGATGTTTTTCTCCCCACAGGAAGCAGGAGACCTTGTCAACTACAAGCCAGAGGATATTCTTGCCGACTATGAGTTCTGGGGAAAGACAGACCATCCAATGTATCATGTCTACAAGCACCATTTCGTTGATCCAGGGCAGCGCATGTGGGATGTCTTGACTCTTATGCAATGGCTACAACCAGACTACTTCGATATTTACGGACCTTACGAGATTTCTATCACCGACGATATGATTCTCATTCAGAACCCTCCATTGCCCACATCAAATAGATATGTGTTCTTCCCGAAATCAGACTCTTTGAAATATATGCTCTCTTGCATACAGAGTTACATGATTTAATATTTCTACACCCGAAGAGGTATAAAAGCGTTAATAAATCATATTTTTTATACCCGTTTGGGTGTGATTTGTCTGATATTTATTATCTTTGCACCCGAAAAGGTATAATTTTTATTGAAAACCATGGATATTCAACTCTCTGTATTCGTCAAGACCATGCGTAAAGAGCACGGACTGACACAAGAAGACCTTGCTGCGAAGGCTGGTGTCGGGCTGCGATTTGTTCGCGAACTTGAGCAAGGAAAGCAGACACTTCGTATGGACAAGGTTAATCAGGTCTTAGGACTCTTTGGGCATGAAGTGGGTGCAGTGCCTATAGGGAACGGAAAATAACCTAAAAGAATAATCTCTTACGATATGAAAAGAGCAAAGGTATATGTAAACAATAGAGAAGCAGGAGTACTTACAGAAGACGAGAATGGATTTACATTCCGTTATCACGATGAGTACCTTGAGAGTGAGGGAGTCGAGGCGGTAAGCCTTACCCTGCCATTGCGAACAGAGGAGTATCGCGACAAGGTGTTATTCCCTTTCTTCGACGGACTGATTCCAGAGGGTTGGCTGCTGAATATTGCAGAGAATAGTTGGAAAATAAACCAACGCGACCGCATGTCACTACTTCTTGCCTGCTGCAAGGATTGTATCGGTGCGGTGAGCGTGATAGCAGAGGAGGAATAGATATGAGATGTCTTTATTGCTATAGGGATTTGAAGGACGGACAAAAGGATTACCATCCTGCATGTTCACGGAAGTTGTTTGGATCATCTAAACCACCGCAGCTACCCTATGTCAGAGAAGATATTGGAGAGCTGGCTAAGCAGGTGGTGAGGAGTCAGACAACTCTGACTGGTGTGCAAGCAAAACTTTCTTTAGATGTCAATAGGGGAGGAAAGAATGAACCCGACCGCTTCACCATTGTAGGACTGTGGGGAAGGTATATCCTCAAACCACAGACAGACCGTTACCGTTGCCTGCCAGAGATAGAAGACCTTACCATGCATCTTGCTGAAGCAGCACGAATTGCCGTGGTTCCTCATGGGCTTATTCGATTCGCTGACGGTGAGTTGTGTTATATAACGCGCCGCATAGACCGCACACCAGAGGGCGGAAAAATTGCCATGGAAGACATGTGCCAGTTATCGGAGCGTCTTACAGAATATAAGTATAAGGGGTCTTACGAGCAGATTGCAAAGACCATCAGACGCTATTCTTCTGTTCCCCAGCTCGATGTGGTGAACTTCTGGGAGGTGGTGGTATTCTCCTGGCTTACAGGAAATGCAGACATGCACCTGAAGAACTTCTCACTCTACAAGACCTCCTTAGGCTATTCGCTTACCCCCGCCTACGATCTACTGTCTACCTTCCTCGTTCTTCCAGAAGACCCCGAAGAGCTTGCCCTCACGCTGAATGGCAGAAAGCGAAAACTGCGAAGGAGCGATTTTGAGAAAGCCATGTCTCTCTCCGGACTGAATGAGAAGGTTATAGAGAATATGGCAAAGAAGTTCCGTCGTGCCTTTCCCAAATGGCTTGACCTTATCAATGCCTCTTTCCTCCCAGACGACATGAAACGTCGCTTCAAGCGTTTGATACTCGAAAGGATGCTCTGGTTGAGGTAAGGCTTGCGCAACCGATAAACCTGCTGACAACGATGCCCCAAAAAGTGTGTGTTTACTGGTTGCGCTAAGAATTATCTGCATTTTCCTTGCATTGCCCTCTTTTTTTCTTAATGTAACATTTTTGCACGCGTTTGTTACATTAAGATGTAGTTTTGTTGCAAGGGGTAGGTGGAGAGATTTGCCTTTTGGGAAGAAAAAATGTGCAAATTCGTTATATTTCAGTATTTTTTCTTGCTGATTTTTCGAGTTGGTTTGCATATTTTTGATTTTCGTCAAAAAAATCTTTGGAGGTATGAAAAAAAATCATTACTTTTGCAAAAAATATCTTTACAGCCTCGCAACCCGAAGTGTTACACAGCAGATGCCTCAAAGAAATTGTTGAAGGTGAGAAAACGTGACGCAACGTGACACAATGGGACCCTGCAAGGAAGAATAACTAAAATCAAAAAACAACCGAAGTCTTTTTCTATGGAGATCAAAAAAACGATCATGACCGTAGCGGTTTCTGCGGTCGTAACAACAGCAACAGCACAGTACCCTACAATTCCCGATTCTGTTAAGGTACGTGAAGCGCGAGAGAATGCCGAATGGGCAGCAAAAGACGATGCTGCTTGGCAGAAGGCGCTTCCGACCGTCATAAACAGTATGTTCGAGGGAAAACCGTTTGTTCCACAGAGCTCCCGTCCTTCAGACTTGAAGCAGGCAAAGATACCTGCTTTCCCAGGAGCGGAAGGAGGCGGAATGTATTCCTTTGGAGGGCGAGGTGTTAACTACCTTGGAGCGCCAGTGAAGAGCACCGTCTATGTGGTTACCTCACTGAAAGACTCTGGTCCTGGCACACTCCGTGAGGCTTGCGAGGCAGGAGGTCCGCGAGTGGTTGTTTTCAACGTTGCTGGCGAGATAAAGCTTGAGCGCCCAATAACCATCACCGCACCGTATATCACTATTGCTGGTCAGACGGCACCTGGAGACGGTGTTGTGCTCACTGGAGAAACGATGCTCGTTGATACTCATGATGTCATAATCCGTTTCATGCGCTTCCGCCGTGGAGCAATGGATGTTGCTCACCGAGATGATGCCTGTGGCGGCAACGGAATCGGAAATATCATTTACGACCACTGCTCTGCATCTTGGGGACTCGATGAGGTTATGTCAATGTACAGGCATGTATACGCAAGACATGGAGGCAAGCAAGACAAGCTCCCTACAGTGAACATCACGATTATGAACAGTATCTTTGGACATGGCCTCGACCTCTACAACCATGCCTTTGGAGCATCTATAGGCGGACACAACAACCTCTTTACACGCAACCTCTTTGCGAACAATATCTCGAGAAACCCTTCCATCGCTATGAATGGCGACTTCAACTTCGTGAACAATGTTGTCTTCAACTGGTGGAACCGCTCTATTGACGGAGGCGACAACCTCTCAGAGTACAACATCATAAACAACTACTTCAAGCCCGGACCAATCACTGGCTTCAACCAGAAGAAGAACGTCGACAAGACTTTGAAGGCATACCTCAAGGCACTCAAGAAAGGAAAGATGTATGAATACTACACCTCTGAGGCAGGCAGTGGAAAAGATGGTAAGGCACCAGAAATCTGCTTCCGAATCTTAAAGCCAGAGAACGGACGTTCAAAGGAGAGCAAAAACCTCTGGGGAAAAGCCTTCGTAGATGGAAACGTTGTTGAATATTTCGACGCAGTCACCAAGAACAACTGGGACGGAGGCGTTCAGCCAGCAGGAATGAGCATTGCCGAGGCAAATAGCAGGCTGAAAGTTGACGAGCCTTTCAAATATGCTGCTCCCGAGAAGGTTCTGAGTGCCCAAGAGGCTTACGAATATGTCATTGCGAACGTAGGAGCCACGATTCCTTGTCGAGATGCCGTAGATGCAAAGATCATTAATGACGTGGTTACTGGAATCCCTGGCTATGCAAAAGATGCAAAGGTTTGTGTCTCCCCGTATTCTCACCGCCGTCTCCCTGACGACTCTTATAAATTAGGTATTATAACAAATCCACAGCAGATAGGCGGACTACCACAATATGCAGCTGGTACTCCACGCACAGACTCTGACGGTGACGGAATGCCAGACGACTGGGAGAAAGCCCACGGCTTAAACCCTAACGATGCCACTGACGCCACTCGCCTGACAGAGTCTGGATACATGAATATTGAGCTGTATATCAACGATCTTGACTATTTTAGACGGTAAGCGTAATGCCATTCTTCTGGCAGAACAAAAGGTGGGCAACCTTGTGATGGAAACCTAACTGCCAGAATAACAGAAAACGAAACGTAAACAGAAAGCAGAAAAATGACAATCGACAACATGCTAAAGGCAACTGCCTGCAAAAACTGTCTGAAAATCGTCGTCTTACCTGTACTCCTCATGCTTTGCACTCTCGAATCGGTGGCGCAGATAGCAGGAATCAGCTGCTGCGACTGGATGATGCTGAAACGCCAGAAGTTGGGAGTTATCTGCCTCTCGAAGGAAATAAACGCTGACGGCTTGGAAATGGATATGGGACCGCTTGGAAAAAGAATTCTCTTTGAGAACCGCTTCCGCCCCTCTGCCGACTCCCTCTCCGTAGGCAGGAAAGACTATTCTGACCCTGCTAACGGAATCTCCATAGACAGAAAGACCGGCATTCCAGAAGCAGAGATATTCAAAAAGGCAGCCGACTCTCTCGGCATTCGTGTCTCCTCGATCGCCATGTCTGGCTTCTATGCCCAGAACCTCCTCAGAAGAACCTTCGCCGACGGCAAGGAGCTCACAGAGGCAGAGCGAAATGACAACTACCGCTCTCTTATGCAGGACTGCCTGAACACCATGCGCCTCTTCGGAGCAAAGGTTGCCTTCCTGCCGTTGGGAGGCAGTGGATATAGCTGGAAGAGTGTTGGCTCTGCCGACTACAAAACCCTCGTGAAACGACTCCGTATGTTCGGCAGGATGGCAGAGAAGGAAGGCGTTGTGATTGGAGTGCGTACCTCTATGGACGTTGATTTCAATATCCAGTTCCTGAAAGACGTGAAGAGCAAGGCGGTGAAAATCTACTATAGCGTGCAAGATGCTTGCGATAACAACCGAGATATCTGCAACGAACTCAGAACGCTTGGCAAGGAGCGCATTGCACAGATACATATCTCGAACACCGATGGAGTCACCCTTCGCCACGACCCAAAGGTGGACATGCCGAAGATAAAGGCAACGCTTGAGGAGATTGGCTATCAAGGCTGGCTTACCGTTGAACGCAGTCGCAACGCAAAGGACGTTAGAAACGTGCGTGCTAACTACGGCGACAACGTGGCTTATCTGAAAGAGATTTTCCAGTAACAATCAGAGAAAGTTCTAATCAGAGAAAGCTCTAATCAGAGAAAGCTCTAATCAGAGAAAGCTCTATTCAGAGAAAGAACAATCAAAAAAGAACAATAACAAAAAAACAATAATATCCTATGTCTATGAGAAAAACATTCAGAATTATTGCCGCTATGCTTGTGGGTGTTTCGGCAACAATGTTCGTCTCTTGTGCGGATGGTTACAGTGACGACCCACAGTTTGCGAGTGATGTGCGGAACACGCAACTCACGTCACCAGACATCGACAAGAGCTGTTTCGCTACCATCAGCACCTCTACAGGAGAGAAGATCCAAATGACCTGGCCTCTCGTGCGTGGTGCAGGCGGGTATCTCGTGAATGTTGCCATTCAGAGTGGTGACATCGAGACTCCTGTTATCACAGATAGTATCGTTGACGGTGTCAGCGTGACCTTCTCAAAGCTTGAAGATACGAAGTATCTCACTTCTGTCAAGGCACTTGGCAACGAGAAGTACAACAACACCGATGCAACCTCAGCCTCAAGCTTTGTGTTCTCAACAATGGTTGAGGGTGTCACAATCCCACAAGGAACAGACGTGGCACAGTTTGTGAACAACTACATTGCTGAACATAAGTCGGAAATGGATGCTGCTCTTGCTGCCGATCCAAACAACTACGAGATGGCTTTTGAGATGGAGGCAGGAGCACAGTATACCCTTGCAGAGCCTGTTGACTTCGGACTCTACCCAGTTACCTTCCGTTCTGCCGACAAAGTGAAGCGTGCAACTCTTACCCTCGGTGAGAACGGTTATATAACCACTCAGGCAGGATTGAAACTGAAATTCATTAACTTCGACTGCACAAAGATGCCAGCGAAGATGGGACTGCTCACGCTCGGAGCAAACCCTGACGCTTCTATCTCTACAGAAGCACTTGGCTACAAGGCACAAGGAGCAAACCAAGACGGTTTCGTTATAGAGAAGCCAGTGGTGTTCCAGGAGTGCTGGGTGAAGAACCTTCCTGCAACTCTTCTCTACGGAAATGCAAAGCCATGGTCGCTTCGTGACTTCCGCGTAAAGGATTGTATCATCCAGGCTGCTAACGCTGCCAATACCACTCCATGGATAAACCTCACCGGTTCTTCAAACGGTCTCATTCAGAAGATCACCTTTGAGAACTCCACTTTCTTCAATACTGAGAAGAACGACAAAGAGCAGTACTTCATTCGCTATAGTAACTCTTCTAATGCTCAGCCAAGGAAAATCTTTGGAAATTCTCAGAACTTCTTAGAGTATACTGTTTCAAACTGCTCCTTCCTAAAGACAAACCCTAAGAAGGACTTTGCAAACAATATGCCGAATACCCAGAATAATAAGCAACTCTGGATAAAGATCGACAATACCGTCTTCTACGATGTCTATCGTCTCTATCAGTTCATACAGTCACAGTGGATAAAGACCACAACAAACAACTTCATGTCTTACTCTCCTGACTGTACTCCACAGACAACAGACTTCGGCCCTGGTGGACGTACTGACCAATTTGGAAACTTCTATACCACAAAAGATGAGACTCAGGAAATCAGTGATAGCGCCCTACAGCCTCTCGACTTCTCAAAGGCTAATGGCGGTGTGAACCTTCAGCCTACTGGTCTTGCTGGAGCAGCAAAAGCAGGAGATCCTCGGTGGTATTAATCCTTCTATAAGATACTTGTATCAAATACAGGAAAAGTACTTTTTGTGCAATACGGAAAGAGATCGTATACATTAAAGGAAAGTACTTGCAGACAATAACAAAAGAAAAGAATTCATACAATGAACAAGATATCAAGAATAATAAAAGGTATGGCAAAGAGCTGTCGACTGGCAGCGATTTCCTTAGTCCTTATGCCTGCCATTGCATTTGCTCAGGGAGGAAATAAGGTTCAAGGTACCGTACTCGACGAAAACGGCGAACCAGTTATTGGTGCGTCGGTTATGGTGGTAGGAAATAAGGGCACGGGTACCGTTACTGACATAAACGGTAACTATGTGCTTACTGTTCCGCAGGGAACAAAAATCCGAGTGTCCTATATCGGTTACAATACAGAAGAGGTGAAAGCGGGAACAGACGTGAAGCTGAAACCTTCTGATACTTCTCTCAACGAGGTCGTTGTGGTTGGTTACGGCTCACAGAAGAAGGCACACCTCACCGGATCTATCGCAACAGTTCCTATGGACGAGATTCAAGACCTCTCCAGTGGTGGTCTCGCTTCTACTCTCTCTGGACTCATCAACGGTGTCTCTGTATCTGGGGGTGAGAGTCGTCCAGGCGAAAACGCAACAATCAAAATTCGTGACACAAACTCTCTCGGAGATGTTGGTGTCACTTCTCAGGAACCTCTCTACGTAATCGACGGATATATCTACCCTAACGACGTGAAGACTGGAAACACCAGCGAGAACCTTGGTGCTACAGCGTTCAATAACCTCGACCCTTATGAGGTGGAGTCTATCTCCGTTCTCAAGGATGCTGCCGCCGCTGTCTATGGTGCTCGTGCTGCAAACGGTGTTATTCTCGTGACCACCAAGAAAGGAAAGATGGGTGCCCCAAGAATCTCTTACAGTGGTACTTTCGGTCTTACAGACGAGGTGGCACGCCCAAAGATGCTCAACGCTTACGAGTATGGTCGCCTCTACAACGCTATCAAGACTGCAAACAACCAGAAGAGCGGTGTGTCACTAAAGACCACAGACCTCTATCAGTACGATGAGCTCATGAAGATGCGCTCTCTTAACTACGACCTCCTCGACGAGAACTGGAAGACCGGCTTCACGATGAAGCACAGCGCAAATATCTCTGGCGCTACTGAGCGTGCTAACTACTTCGCAGGCATCTCTTACTTCAAGCAGGACGGTAACCTTGGGAAGCTTGACTACGACCGTTGGAACTACCGTGCTGGCGTTGACGTGAAGGTAACAAAATGGTTGAAGGCGAACATCACTGTTAGTGGTGACAACGGAAAGAAGAATACTCCACTTGTAAAGGTTGGTGGCTCTTCAAACGAGAAGGACTACAACATCCTGCTCACTCGACCACGTTATATCCCAGAGTATGTGAATGGTATGCCAATCGCAGCCTATGGCATCTCAAACAATCAGATTGCTACCGACCAGCTCTACTCTTTCTCTACTCTTCGTGAGAATGGCGACTATAGCCGTATGGTGACATCAAACATCAACGTAAATGGAAGTGTGGACATTGACTTCGGTGGAATCTGGGAACCTCTCAAGGGCCTCTCTGGACGCATCACATACGCAAAGTCTGTGAACACAGACAAGACAAACCAGTATGGTACCGACTATACTGTCTATTCTATGAAGACTCGCTATGGAAGCGGCTCACACCTCTACGATGATACAGGCATGTACTATGAGGGCGTTACTCTCGACGATATCCTTCTGGATAGCAACTACGTGCCTCTCACTGTTTCAAACGGTTCTCCATCGTTCCTTAGCCGTAACTCAACACGAACAGATAACTATCAGCTGAACTTCACTCTGAACTACTCACGTGACTTTGGAAAGCACCATATTGGCGGACTCTTCTCAATAGAGAAGTCAGAGGCGGAGTCAGAATATCTCTATGGAATGGTCAGCGACCCATATCCTTTCACCACCGGACAGTCTAACTCTGCCGAAGGAAACACAAAGGTCGTTACCTTCACTCGCTCGGAGTCTGGTACGCTCTCTTATATCGGACGTGTCAACTACGCTTATTCAAACAAATACCTCCTTGAATTCCTCATGCGTGCCGACGCTTCTACAAAGTTCGCTCCAGAGAACATGTGGGGCTATTTCCCTTCTGCAAGTGCTGGTTGGGTGATTAGTGAGGAGGAATGGATGAGAAACGTGAAGTGGGTAAACTACCTTAAGTTGCGTGCTTCATTTGGTCTTACAGGACGTGACAATACAGCGGCATGGCAGTGGATGCAGGTATACGCTCAAGACCAGAACCGCGGTCCGGTATTCGGTGAGGGCACAAACCAAGAGACCGACAACCGCATCACAATAAACAAGAACAACTCTGCTGTTAACCGAAACGTTCATTGGGACAAGTCTTACAAGAGCAACTTCGGTATCGACTTCAATACACTCAACAGTCGTCTCTCCATAAACTTCGACGCTTACTACACCTGGAACCGTGAGATGCTTCTCAATATTCACCACTCTACACCGACAACTATTGGCTCTCAGACAGCTGCTCTCAACATCGGTGAGATGGACAACTATGGTGTTGAATTAGGAATAACATGGAAAGACAAGATTGGAAAGGACTTTAAGTACCGTGTGGGCATCAATACAGGCTACTCAGACAACAAGGTTCATTTCATGGACTTCGCAAAAGAGTATACTTACCGCCAGATTCAGGAAGGTGGACGCTCTGACGTTGGTGTCTGGGGTATGGAATGTCTTGGAATGTTCCGCTCTTATCAGGAGATTGAGGAATACTTCGACATGTATAACATCACATCTTATATGGGCATGTCAAAGGATAAGGTTCGTCCAGGTATGCTTATCTACAAGGATGTTCGCGGACCACAGCAGGAGGATGGCTCGTATGCTGGACCTGACGGTATCGTAGACCTCGATAACGACCAAGTGCAGCTCTCAAAGCGTACAAGCAACCCTTACGGATTCACAACAAACCTCTCTGCGGAATATAAGGGCATCTCACTCACTGCACAGCTCTCTGCGAGCTGGGGAGCATATAGCTTCGTACCGTCTTCTGCTCTCAAGCCAGGTGCTTACGGCATCGAGATGACAAACATGCCTTCTTTCTGGAATGTCGATAATATGTTCTCTTACGAGACCATTACCGATGCTCAGGGAAATGTGCTTACAGAGGCTAATCGTGGAGCGAAGTATCCTAACCTCGCATACTCTACAGTAAACTCTGTAACTTCTTCCTTCTGGCGTATCAGTGGAGCACGCGTGCAGCTCAACCGTCTCACACTCGCTTACACTATTCCTTCAGAAATCGTTAAGAAGATAGGCATACAGTCTTGCCGTATAAATGTCACTGGTCAGAACCTGATTAGCTTCTATAATCCTTATCCTGACCATTTCATCAGCCCTCTCTCTGGCTACGGCAACTATCCAAACCTCCGCAAGTGGACAATCGGTGTTAACCTTGGTTTCTAATCATTTTGGAAATATTAAAAAAACATAGAAATGAAAATGAACAATATATATAATAAGGTGGGAATTGCCGCTCTGGCACTCTTCACTCTGGCATCCTGCAGCGATACCTTCCTTGAGGAGAAGAAGAACTACGACAATGTCAATGCCGGTATCTATGACTACTATGAGGGTGCCAGCCGACGCGTCAGCGATGTCTACTCATGGTGTCTCCCTGACCCTACGTCTGATGCCAACTGGAAGTACAACTGTACTGGAAATGCAGACGAACAGTCAAAATCTACTGAAGAATATGCAGGATTCTCTCTCTTTGTGCATCCGGAGAATGAGATGATGGTTCAGAATGGTGCTGCTGCCGTTCCTGACTATTTCCACAACCAGTCAAACAATATCCAGGCAAGTGTCTGGGGAAGAATAAGAAACATCAACGATGTCATAAAAGGCATCAGCGAGGGTGCTCTCTCTCAAGATAAGAAGGACGAGCTCCTTGGACAGGTTTATTTCTTCCGTGCATGGTGCTACTATCAGATGGTGAAATGGTACGGTGGTGTACCTATCATCAGTGAGGTGCTTGAACCAGTAGAAACAAACTCTACTCCACGCTCCTCTGCAAAGGCAAGCATAGAGTTTATTCTCAACGACCTTGAGACATCTGCAAAGCTCCTCGCTGCATCCACAACAAATGGTGGGTGGTCGGCAAACAACTGGGGAAGAGTGACTTCTGGAACTGCTCTCGCCCTCAAAGGACGTGTGCTTCTGCTTTGGGCTTCACCGCTCTTCAATCGCGCAAACGACCAGAGTAGATGGCAAACCGCCTACGATGAGATGAAGAAAGACCTCTCTGTTATAAACAGTTGCGGACACAACCTCTACATGGGTGAAGGCAATGAGATAAACGGTTCGGCTTTTGCTAAGATCTTCACAAAGACTCGCTGTTCAGAGGATATCTTCGTAACGCTTTACAATACCATTCAAAGCGGCGACACACAGAAGAACAACCCTTGGGAGCGTGGCATCCGTCCGAAGAATGCTACAGGTAGCGGACTCAACGCATCTGCCATGATCGTAGACCTCTTCCCAATGGCAGATGGAAAGATTCCTGCCAACTGCGAAGCATACTCCTCTCTGCCAAAGTCATCTATTGATTACGAGGCTGAGTATCCATTCATGAACCGCGACCCTCGCTTCTATCGCACATTTGCTTTCCCTGGAGTGCGCTGGGCATTCGATGGCGACGCTACTCAGCAGAACCCAGAGAACCCTTCTTACAATAGCGGAAAAGACTATGAACTCTGGAACTATGCTTGGTACCAGACCACAGACGAGCGAGATAATATCAAGAACGGTGGATATGGAGCTGACAACCTCGGTTCCAGCAACAAGGGAATGTATATTCGTAAGCGTTCCGACGACCTTGATATCAATCCTTCTCCTCTCTATCAGAATTGGGCAGCAAGTGCCAACCAGAGCGGTTTCCTCTATTCTGCTGCTCCTTACGTAGAGATAAGATATGCTGAGGTACTTCTGAACTTTGCAGAGGCTGCCGCTGGTGCTAACAAGCTTGAGGAGGCAAAGAATGCCCTCGTACAGATTCGCCAGCGTGTGGGATACACTGGAGACTGCGGATTGGAGAATATCACAGCAAGTCAGCAGACATGTATGGCTGCTGTTCTTTACGAGCGTCAGATAGAGTTAGCTTACGAAGGAAAGCGCTTCGACGACATGCGTCGTTGGCTGCTCTTCGATGGTGGTGCGAACTTCTCTGAAATTCCAGGTGCTCCTTCTTCTTGGACTCTCACCGGATGGGGTGGTAATACCTGCACTTGGTTAGGATTCAAGCCTTTCAATGGTCAGCGTCGTGAGAACCTTGAATACCGTGTCAGCAACGATTGGAACGATGGCCTCGGCTTCGGAACGGGAACAACAGTAGCCTCTGACCCTATCACTGGCGATGGTGAGGAGCGCTGCAAGGCTATCGACCTCCGTAAAGACCTTGCTGCTCAGCAGGAGACTCTGAAAGCATGGTATCAAGACCATCTTGTACGCAAGACACGTGCTGGAGATGCCTACGATTCCAATCAGGCTCAGATGTTCATGCACTTCTGGGCAAAGTACTACTTCCTCGGTCTTTCTCAAGGTGCTTTGAACTCTGACGTGAACCTCCTCCAGACCATTGGATGGCAGGACACAAACCGTGGCAATGCTAACGGCTCCTTCGACCCTCTCGCAGAATAATCTTCTTTACATTTTCTCTCTCACCTCCTTTTTCCTTTCCAAAAGAAATAGGAAGTGAGGGAGGAAAATGGAAGGAAAAGGTAAAGAATAGGGAAAAAGGTAAACAACTCCAATTTTTCTTTGGCGTCAATGACAATTATTGCTAATACATATCTAATTATTAAAAAACTTTATTTATGAAAAAGATTTTACTCATGGCAGTAGCTCTCATTGCTACAGCAACAGCTGCCTTCGCAGCAGACAAGACCGTGACTCTCGATCTTACAAAGCCAGACGCTTTTGGATATGCAGTTCCTGAGGCTGGTGGCGCAACACCTCTTGAAGTGGGACAGAAAGTTACTCAGGGCGATGTAACCATCACTGTGGCTACTAACGGAACCACTCCAGTGCGTTTTTGGAGCACCAATGGCGCTATCACTTTCCGCCTTGCATCAGGATGTTCTATCGACATCGAGGCTGGTGGTGCAAACATCAAGAAGATTGAGCTAACAGGAAACAATATCAAGGCAGACAATGTTGATGCTACTCCAGGCACTTACACCGATGCTCTTTGGGAAGGCTCTGCTGCTAAGGTTACCTTCACTCGCAAGGCCTCTACAGTGCAGATTGCCACTATGACTGTTACCTACGAGGCTGCTGACGGTCCTGCTGGTGAGGCAGAGTCTTACAATGCTTGCTCAACAGAGATTACCGACTGGAAGGCAGAGGTAAACGAAGAGGGAAAGACCGTCTATTCATGCACTCCAGTTACAACTGCTTCTGATGTCTTCGCAAACGCTACTGTAGCTGATGGAAAGTCTCTCGTGAACTTCAGCACTCCAAACATGGATGTTGTAGCTGTTGCAGGTGCAAATCCTAAGGACGTGCAGGGTGAGCCAGGTGCTGGCTTCCCAGGATGGCAGGAATGGCATGATGTGAAGTGGGATGTTAAGAACCAGAACCTCGACGACAAGAAGACTTCTTACTTCGACTATATCCTCGGAACAGGAAACCCATACGTTGCTCTCGATGCTGAGGAGGTTACTACAGATGGTGTTGCAACAGGTATGTGGCGTGGTCTCTATACTTACTATGAGCCAGATGGAAGCAAGGGAATGCCTATCAATGGTCTCTACTACAAGTTCTCTCCAAAGGCCGACGGAACTGTAAAGGTGCGTGTATTCTCTAACAAGGGCAACCGAAACACTTATGTTGTCGATGAGGCTACAAAGACTCCTATCGCTTACAAGGCTGAGGGCTACGTGAACGGTCAGAATGAATCTCTTGATGATGGTACAACACGTAAGAAATACCTCTCTGCTGACGAGATTCAGGAAATCCACAACTCCATGAAGGTTGTTGACGGTGTTGATACAGCTCCTTATGTAATCGCAGGTGGCAACCAGAATTTCTGGGGTTACCTCACTTTCAGCGTAAAGGCAGGTGGTTGCTATTGGCTCTTCCAGCACTCTTCACAGATTGGCTTTGGCGGTTATGAGTTCACAGCAGGTGCCTCTTCAGGTATTGAGAACGTTGCTGTTCCTTCTGTTGTAAAGAGCAACCGCGTTTACAACCTCGCTGGTCAGGTTGTTGACGACAACTACAAGGGTATTGTTATCGTCAATGGCAAGAAGATGATTCGAAAGTAATACTTAATAATTCACTATTTACAGTTTATAATTTACAGATACAACGTCTGTAAATTATAAACTGTAATTTGAAGAAAAAATTAACCTTATGCGCCATATACTATCACTACTTACACTTTCTTTCTTTACTCTCTTTTCCTATGGACAAGATGTCACAACGCAGATGCCAGAGGAGATACAACCAATTGTGGCACCATTCGACATGCCGCAACTGAATCGCCCACAATTCCCAGAGCGAAAAGAGAAAATCCGACGTAGTGCAGATATCCAGAAAACCATCGACCGATTGGCACGAAAAGGGGGAGGAACAGTCGTTATACCAAAAGGAAAATGGCTCACCGGCCGCATCACCCTGAAGAGTAATATCTGTCTTCAGATTGACGAGGGCGCAGAGCTGCATTTCTCTGGAGAGGTGAACGACTACTTGCCTGCCGTGCCTTGCCGTAACGAGGGTGTCGACATCCTCGGTCCTGGCGCTATGATCTATGCCGATGGAGCTGAGAATATTGCCGTTGTGGGAAAGGGAAAGCTTGTTGCTCCTTCTCGTGATTGTGAGCTCTTAGACATCACCATGGCTGGAATCCCTGACATCGTGCAGGAGATTCCTTTCGCTGAGCGTCTCTTCGATGGAAGTAAGCCACGCTCCGCTTTTGGCTTCAACGCTATGGAGGGCAAGCCAGAGCGAAATGCCAACGGCAGATACTACGGTACGCTCTGCCTTCCGGTCTTCTTCGGACCAATGAACAGTAAGAACGTGTTGTTAGAGGGTGTGACCCTCGAAGGCTCCATCTTTTGGAATATTGTCCCTATCTACTGCGAGAACATCATCATTCGTGGTGTGAAGGTAGAGAGTCATGGCATTGCACGCACTGACGGCATAGACATCGACTCTTCTGTGAACGCACTCATTGAATACACCTCTCTCGACTGTGGCGACGACTGCTTCACGCTGAAAGCAGGGAGGGGTATGGATGGTGTGAAGAAAAACCGACCAACAAAGAATGTCGTTATTCGCCATTGTCACGCAAAGCGAGGTGCTGGCGGATTAACCGTAGGCTCTGAGACGGCTGCCGGAATAAGCAATGTCTATATGC
The DNA here is from genome assembly GCA_945829115.1 of uncultured bacterium. Taxonomy (GTDB): domain Bacteria; phylum Bacteroidota; class Bacteroidia; order Bacteroidales; family Bacteroidaceae; genus Prevotella. Next base: position 16,330 of record CALZTP010000009.1, read on the forward strand.
ACGATGTGGTGATTGACGAGTCTTCATACGGAGTGTACTTCAAAACTCGCCGCCCAAGAGGTGGGGGAGGGGAGAATCTCTTCTTTGAAAGGGTGCGCATGAAGCAGCCAAAGCGTCGTGCCGTTTATTGGGATATGCTCGGCTCTCCTGTCTATGTTGGGAAGTTAGCTGAACGTTTCAATTCAGACAACGACCCTCGCCTGACTCCTTATTTCCGAAACATCCATTTCAAGGACATCACTGTAGATTCTTGCAAGGAGTTCCTGAAAGCTATCGGGCTTCCTGAGTCTCCTATCGAAAACGTTACCTTCGAAAACATCTCTTCTCCTTCCCATCAAACCGTTCTTCAGGATGTTGGTGCGTTTAGCATAAAATGGTAGGTGAAAGTCGAAAGTCAAAAGGTGAAAGACTAAAGTCAAAAGGTGATAGGAAAAAGGAAGTTTTACAGTTTATTTTGCAAAAACATAAAAACACATATTAAACAAACAAAGCAACAATGAATATCTTTAAGAAAACAGTATTCCTGTTGCCTCTCGCTCTATGTAGCGTTGCAGGATATGCTCAGTACCCACAGTTAAGTAAAGAGGCAAAAGCAAAGATCGACTCAATGGAAGCGTCTTGGGCAAAGCATCAGGCGGAAGTGTGGGAAAAATGTGAGCCGATAATAATGAAAGAACATGCAGAAGGTAGACCTTATGTGCCTTGGGCAGGGCGTCCAACAGATCTCCCACAAACAAAGATACCGGCTTTCCCAGGAGCGGAAGGAGGCGGTATGTACAGCTTTGGCGGTCGTGGCGGAAAGGTATATGTCGTGACATCGCTTGCCGACTCCGGACCTGGCACCCTTCGTGAGGCATGTGAGGCTGGCGGCGCGAGAATCGTTGTCTTTAACGTTGCGGGAATCATACGTCTTGAGAGCCCACTGATTATTCAGGCTCCTTATATCACCATTGCTGGTCAGACAGCTCCTGGCGATGGTGTCTGTGTTGCCGGACAGACTTTCGGCGTTGACACTCACGATGTTGTTATTCGTCACATGCGATTCCGTCGTGGCGAGACATATGCACACCATCGTGAGGACTCTTTCGGTGGTAACCCTGTGGGAAACATCATGCTCGACCATATCTCTGCCGAATGGGGACTCGACGAGAACATCTCTTTCTATCGCCATATGTGGCACCCTGGAGCTGACTACAAGGCTGAGAAGCGAGGAACCGTGAACGTAACCATCCAGAACTCTATCTCTGCCAAGGCTCTCGATACCTATCACCATGCCTTCGGCTCTACGCTCGGTGGCGAGAACTGTTGCTTCATGCGAAATCTATGGGCAGACAATTCTGGTCGTAATCCCTCAGTCGGTTGGAACGGCATCTTTAATTTCGTAAACAATGTTGTCTTCAACTGGGTTCATCGCTCTTCTGACGGTGGTGACTATCAGGCAATGTACAACTTCATAAACAACTACTACAAGCCAGGTCCTCTCACTCCAAAGGATACTCCTATCGGGCATCGTATTCTCAAGCCAGAGTCTGGCAGGTCAAAGCTTCCTTACAAGCAATACGGTCGTGTCTTCGCCACTGGAAACATCATGGAGGGCAACGAACGTGTGACACGCAATAACTGGGACGGTGGCATTCAGGTAGAGAGTCAGCGCGATACAGAGGGCTACACAGAGCAGATGAAGGCTAACGAGCCATTTGCTATGCCTCATGTCACTATCATGGGTGCTCAGAAGGCCTATGAGTTCGTGCTCGACAACGCAGGTGCTATGTTCCCAACTCGTGACATCGTCGACCAGAGAATCATTGATGAGGTGCGCACTGGAAATGTCTACTACGAGAAGAAGCTTCCAAAGGACAACCCTTATGGTGACACCAGTGGTCTTGCAGAGAAGTCAAAGGCAGAAGACGGTTCTTTCAAGTATCGTCGTCTTCCAAAAGATTCTTATAAGCTTGGCATCATCACCGACCCAAGGCAGATGGGTGGATACCCAGAATATCACGGTACTCCTCGCATAGACTCCGATGGCGATGGCATGCCAGACAGCTGGGAGCTGATGTACGGTCTTAATCCAAACGACCCTTCTGATGCCGTTCTCGACTGCAACGGTGATGGATATACAAACATCGAGAAGTACATAAACGGTATTGACCCTCGCGTGAAGGTCGACTGGCGTGACCTCTCTAACAACTACGACACGCTCGCAGCAAAGGGTGGTCTCGACAAATAATCATTTTTCCCCCTCTCTTCGATAAAAAATAGAATATGCATACTGTAAAGAAAAGAATCTCTTTAGCATTCCTCGCCCTTACTCTTTCTCTCTCTGCCTTCGCACAGACGGTGCTGTTGAAGAGTGAGGGTCGCGAGGAGGCTTACGTGAACACAATTCTCTCTCGTGCAGAGAAAAACATCTCTGCCTTGAACCTTAGTGGGGAGAAGGCTACAAACGTGCGAAACATAGTAGCAAACAAATACTTCGAACTCAACGATATCTATTCTGAAAGAGACAAGGCAATAAAGTTCGCAAAAGACTCTCTCTCTGGAGCTGAGAAAAACAAGGCGATTGAATTGGCACGCATGACGTGCGACTCTCGTCTCTACCGCTCTCACTTCGCCTTCCCTGCCTCGCTCTCCCTTTATCTCTCTCCAGAGGAGATAATTGTGGTGAAGGATGCCATGACCTACAATAAGGTGAAGGTTACCTACGATGCTTACCTCGACGAAATTCCTTCTTTGAAAGAAGAGGAGAAGGCGCAGATATATGCCTGGATGGTGGAAGCTCGTGACCTTGCCATCGATGCTGAGGGCAGCAAGCAGAAGCACGAGGTGTTCAATAAATACAAAGGTCGTGTGAACAACTATCTCTCAAAGCGTGGCTATGACCTCAACAAAGAGCGTGAGGCATGGTTCAAACGTTTAGAGGAAAGAAAGAAGGCAAAAAAATAACCACTCACCTTTGTGTTTGATCTGGCTGGAAGTCTGTACCACACTTTGCAAAAGAGATGTTTTGGTACTGGCTTCCAGCCAGCCGTTTTTTCTATTGGCATTTATCCGACGACTTCGTCACTCAGTTGCTCTGCGTATAGGCTTTTAGACTAATCCCTTACAGAAAGTCAAGGTTAAGGTTGATGTGGTTAAGGTTGATGTGGTTAAGGTTGATGTGGTTAAGGTTTAATTGTTTCAAAACTTTGGGTTCCTCTGAAGAATCATCCGAAAATTGGAACAATCATCTGAACTTCCAATCTTCTTTTCTCGCATTTTTTTTCGCTCGCAAGACATCGCTCATCAAACTATCTGTTTGTCTGTTATACATCAGCCCTTTCATCGCTTTACACCCTTTTTCTGCTTTTCTCTAATAAAATATAGAGAAAAATCATTTTCTTTCTTTGCATACAATAAAAAATCTTTTATTTTTTCGGCTTTCTGAGAATAAAAATGTAACTTTGCAAAGTATTCTCCTCCTTCACGAAGTCTATCGAATGAAAATGAAAGCAGGTAGATATTTCTGAAATGGAAGAAAGACGAGGAAAAATCGACTAACTTTCAGCTTTAGAAAATAGAACAGAGGGGTATATCAATCGTGATCGTGTTTCCCCCCCACACACATCACTTTTTTTTCTCTTTTTAACAACGAACAAAAGATACAAATGACCGAGCAAAGCTTTATCAAAACACTTGAGACAAGCATCCGAAACAACTGGGAACGCAATGCTCTCTCCGACTATAAAGGTGATACCTTCACATATCAAGACGTGGGCATCATCATAACACGATATCACTCTCATTTCCGGAGGCGTGGAATAAAGAAGGGAGACAGAATTGCTCTCTGCGGACAAAACTCCGCAAGGTGGGTGATTGCGTTTGTGGCTGTGGTGACCTACGGAGCTGTGGCAGTGCCTATCTTGAAAGACTTCCGACCAGAGCAGATATATCACATTGTGGAACATAGCGGCTCCCTCATTCTCTTCACGGGACGAAACATCCGAAAGATTATCAACGTGAAGGAGATGCCTGGACTTATTGAGATGTTGAAAATAGAAGATATTCTCGTTCCAGAGTCTTCTGACGACAGTGCCTCTGCCATGACTATCTCTTTCGATGCAGAGCAGTCTTCGGAAGAGATGTGTGTCTTGAACTACACTTCTGGTACTACGGGCTTCTCAAAGGGCGTCATGCTCCCTTACCGAGCTATGCTCAGCAATTTAGAGCATGGCATGGAAAGTCTCCAGAAGGTCCTTGTGCCAGGAACAAACATCCTCAGCATTCTTCCTATGGCTCACATGTATGGTCTGATGATGGACCATGTCTGGGGCTTCGCCATGGGCTGCCATATCACGGTGCTCATGCGCCAGCCATCACCATCTGTTGTTGAGCAGGCTTTCAACGATATTCGCCCGCGAATCCTTATGTCTGTTCCTATGGTTTTGGAGAAGATGGTGAGAATGCGTGTCTTCCCGAAGCTTGAAGAGAAGAGAAACAGAATGTTGCTCTCATTGCCTTTAGTTGGTGCGGTGATGAAGTATTTCCTCCATCGCCATACAAAGAATATCTTTGGTGGGAAAATCTATCAGGTGGTGGTTGGTGGAGCGGCTCTGAACAATTCCATAGAAGATTTTCTTCGCAGCATACGGTTTCCAATCACTGTTGCCTATGGTGCTACGGAATGTGCTCCGTTGGTGAGCACCTCCAATTACCGTAAGCATAAGAAGAAGTCGTGTGGTTGTGCGGTGAAGAACATGACCATAGCAATCGATAGTCCCGACCCAAGAAAGATTCCTGGAGAGATCCTCTGCACGGGAAAAAACGTCATGCTTGGCTATTATAAGAACCCAGAGGTAACGGCAGAGACACTCTCTTCAAACACAGAATGGTGTAAGCTTCCAGAGAGCGAATATCCATGGTATCACACTGGCGATATGGGCGTTCTCGACTCTGATGGCTTCCTCTTTATTCGTGGAAGGAAGAAGAGCATGCTCCTTGGACCTTCTGGGCAGAATATCTATCCAGAGGAGATTGAGGACTTGCTGAACAACAAGCCCTTTGTGAACGAGAGCATCATTGTTCATCGTGACGATAAACTTGTGACGTTTATCTATCCTGACTTCGATGGCGCTTACTCTCATGGTCTTGACAACAAGGCATTGCTGAAAATTCTCCAGCGTAATCTGAAAGAGGTCAACGATCTTCGTCCCGCTTACGAGTTCGTTTCTTCAATAGAAATCTGCGACCATGCTTTCGAGAAAACTGCTAAGGGGTCAATAAAGAGATATATGTATAGCTAAGGTTTCAGAAATAGCGATGTCAGTAGACATCAGAAAAACAATAAGCGTGTCAATTTTCAACTGTAGCAATCACTGCAACTGAAGATTGACACGCTTATTCATACTCTGACCTTTGGTCGAAGGTGCTCCCGCTCGGCAATAGAAAAGCAGGCTTTCAAGAAAAATCGGTTACTTGTAGAACTCCTTCTTGCCTGCCGCAAGAGTGTTCTTCATCAGCGAGCAGATAGTCATCGGACCAACACCGCCTGGAACAGGAGTGATGAAGGAGCACTTCTCTGACACCTCTTCAAAGAGCACGTCTCCAGAAAGGCGGAAACCACTCTTTCGAGAAGCATCTGGAACACGTGTGGTGCCTACGTCAACAATCACGGCACCTTCCTTCACCATGTCGGCAGTAACGAAACCTGGTCTGCCTATTGCTGCAATAATGATGTCTGCCTCACGACATTCCTCTTTGAGGTTCTTAGAACGACTGTGGCAAACGGTTACAGTGGCATCGCCATATTCTTTCTGCATCATCAGCTGTGCCATTGGCTTTCCCACGATATTTGAACGTCCGAGAACAACGCATTTCTTTCCTGAGGTCTCGATGTTATATCGCTTCAAGAGTGTTATTATGCCAAGAGGCGTTGCAGAGATGAAACAAGGGAGTCCGATTGCCATTCTTCCAACGTTGATAGGGTGGAAGCCGTCAACATCTTTCCGATAGTCGATAGCCTCAATGATTCTCTGTTCGTTGATATGCTTTGGCAATGGCAGCTGAACGATGAAACCGTCAACGTCATCGTCGTTGTTGAGAGTGTCTACGCATTTCAGCAGTTCCTCTTCGGTGATATCGTCTTCATAGCGAATGAGTGTTGACTTGAAACCGCATGCCTCACAAGCCAATACCTTGTTCTTTACATATGTCTCAGAGCCTCCATCATGGCCAACGAGAACAGCAGCAAGGTGAGGCTGCTTGCCTCCGCCTTCTACGATGCTCTTCACTTCCTCTGCAATCTCTGCCTTGATGGCGGCGGCTGTCGCTTTTCCGTCTATAAGTGTCATAGAATATTACGTTATTTAAAATGTAGGTGATGCAAAAAAATATATAGATAATTCTGCACACCTACCTATGTTTATTTCCTTTTCATGGCACGCATAGCGTTTGCCATCTGCATCATCTTGCTCGAGCCCATGCCTGTAACCATCTTCATCATCTTCCTTGTCTGGTCGAACTGCTTAAGGAGACGGTTCACCTCCTGAATATCTGTTCCAGAGCCTTTTGCTATTCGCTTGCGGCGTGACTGGTTGATGATGTCTGGATTCTCACGCTCCTTAGGCGTCATAGAACCAATGATCGCTTCGATGTTCTTGAAAGGATCGTCTGGGATGTCGATATCCTTAATGGCTTTTCCTATGCCAGGAATCATTGCCGCAAGGTCTTTCACATTTCCCATCTTCTTAACCTGCTGAATCTGACCAAGGAAGTCGTTGAAGTCGAACTTGTTCTTCCTAATACGCTTCTCAAGGCGCTTCGCCTCCTCTTCATCGAACTGCTGCTGAGCACGCTCCACGAGAGAGACAACGTCTCCCATGCCGAGAATGCGGTCTGCCATTCGCTCTGGGTGGAAGACGTCGATTGCTTCCATCTTCTCTCCCGTTCCAATGAACTTTATTGGCTTGTCGACAACAGTGCGGATAGAGAGGGCTGCACCTCCTCGGGTGTCACCGTCAAGCTTTGTGAGCACAACGCCATCAATCTCCAACTGCTCATTGAAAAGCTTTGCTGTGGCAACAGCCTCCTGACCAATCATTGCGTCAACAACCAACAGGGTCTCCTGAGGAGAAACAGCATCCTTGATGTTTTTTATTTGCTCCATGAGCTCCTCGTCGATAGACTGGCGACCGGCGGTATCAACAATAACAATGTCATTACCATTTTGGCGAGCATGGCTGATGGCATTCTTTGCAACAGAGATAGGGTCTTTTGCCTCTGGCTCAATATATACTGGTACGCCAACCTGATCTGCGAGAACACGGAGCTGCTCCATAGCGGCTGGGCGGAAGGTATCGCAGGCTGCAAGGAGTGGCTTGCGATGCTGACGCTCCTTGAGCATCAGGGCGAGCTTTCCAGACATTGTTGTCTTACCAGCACCGTTCAAACCTGCCATGAGAATAACGGCAGGGTGCCCAGGGGTGGAGTCGAGCTTCATATCAGCTGCCTTACCGCCCATGAGGGCTGCAAGCTCATCGTGAACAATCTTCACCATAAGCTCTCCTGGCTTGATGGCGGTGAGCACATTCATGCCAAGCGCTTTTTGCTTCACAGTGTCTGTGAAGGTCTTTGCAACCTTGTAGTTCACGTCGGCATCAAGAAGGGCGCGACGAACTTCCTTAAGCGTTTCCGCAACGTTTATTTCGGTGATTTTTCCCTCACCTTTCAGAATCTTAAATGACCTTTCAAGTTTCTCGTTGAGATTTTCAAACATATCTGTATTCTAATTGCTTTTTATTCAGTAATATAAAATAGGTTACAAAATTAGTAAAAAATACTGTAAATAACAGAAATAGATGCGTGTTTTTAAAGTACTATAACATTTTTACATCTAAAGCAGGTGTCTTGGTATATGTGAATAATTATGTTCTCCTACTCGTCTCTGGACATGATTTTCTGTAAAAAATCTTATAAAAGGGGAAAACCCATAAAGTTGTAGGGGTTTTCCTTTGGAGAAATCTTTTATTATGTGTAATTTTGCATGCAAAAGAAGTATTTTGACAATCAGAATTAAAAAACATAGTCATGAAAAAGTTTTTAGTTATAATAATCACATCCCTCGTATTGTTAAGCAGCTGTAGTTCATATACATCCAATGGAGCTATAGCAGGAGGAATGATTGGGTCGGCAATAGGTGGTATTGCTGGCGGACCAAGAGGTTCTGACGTGGGTATGCTAATGGGTGCCGTTACGGGTGCTGCCATTGGTGCTGCAGCAGAAGAGCAGGAGCGTAAAGAACGGTATCAGCGTGCTTACGAAGACGAGATGTACTACGAATCACGTGCCTACCGAGCTGAGCAACGGGCAAAACGTGCTGAGCAGCGGGCTCGCAATGCTGAGGAACGTGCCGCTTACGCTGAGCAGCGTGCTTATCGTGCTGAGAGAAAGGCAAATACTCGCAACTCTGGATTCCGTCTTGAACGCTCTAAAGAACCGGGCAGAAAGAACGACTCCATCGTGCGATTCAGGGTAAACCCTTCTGATACTGCTTCTTACAGTCAGCAGGGTGTCTACGACGACCGTATCGAGTTTTGAGAACTCTCACCATCTCTTTCTTTCTCGTCAAAAAAACTTCTGGTTGACATTTGGTTGGAAAGAACGAAAGGTGGGATGAGTTTTAACTTTGTTGAATATCGGTTGCAGGTATAATTTGTGCAGCCGATATTTTTTGTGTTTCACTCGATTTTCATCACCTACTGACCTTTGGTCGAAGGTACTTCCACTCAGAAAAGCAAAAAAAAGTATGTTTTTTTTGCATTTTCACTCGTTTATTCGTACCTTTAGATAAGGTAGGATGCATCTCGGAAATAAAAATAAAAGTTTTTTGTCACTTTTATTTTGTATTTCACTCGATTTTCACTACCTACTGACCTTTGGTCGAAGGTACTTCCACTCAGAAAAGCAAAAAAAAGTATGTTTTTTTTGCATTTTCACTCGTTTATTCGTACCTTTGCAAGCGAAAAGGTATCTCCGATACTGTGAGATTATAGAAAGAAAGGGGAGATAATGATTTCAGATAATAAAAAATCATGGAAGAAATAGAAATCCGAAAGGTGTCTGGATGGAGCGGAATAGATAAATTTACAAGGTTTGGAAATAGCTTGTATAAGGGGTGCAAGAATGCCGTTCCCGATCTTTTCTTAGATATGTTGACAACGTTCAGCGAAAAGAAGAATGCTGCCTTTGAGTTCTCTGAGGCACAGTTGTTCCTTGCATATAATGGCAGGGAGATTGTGGGACGTGTGGCGGCAATCATAAACCATCGTGCCAACGAGACGTGGAATGTTAAGAATGTGCGGTTCTCATATCTTGACTTCATCGACGATGACGAGGTGGCAAAGGCATTGCTCGAGGCAGTGGAAGAGTGGGGTAGGGAGCGTGGCATGACACATTGCCAAGGTCCGATGGGCTTTACCGACTTCGACAAAGAGGGTATGCTTATCGATGGCTTTGACTACACGGGCTCTATGACAACCTTCTATAACTACCCTTACTATCCCAAGCATCTCGAACGCCTCGGTTACGAAAAAGAGGTGGACTGGATTCAGCTGAGAATGGCCGTTCCAGAGCAGATTCCAGAGCGCTTCCAGCGTGTTGGTGGTCTAATTCGAGATAGATATAACCTTCAGGTTAAGAAGCTTAGCAGGAGTGAGATGTATGAAGGTGGTTACGGAAAGAAGATCTTTAAGCTCTTCAACGAGGCATACTCCCCTCTCTTTGGCTATTCGGCTTTGTCGGAGAAACAGATAGACAGTTTTGTGGATATGTATTTCAACATCATCGACATGCGCCTTGTGCCAGTGATAGAAGACAAGGAGGGAAATCTGCTTGGGGTGGCAGTAACCATGGGAAGTCTGTCGAAAGCACTACAAAAAGCAAAGGGGTCGCTATTCCCATTTGGATGGTTGCATGTTTTTAAATCCTTGAAGATAAAGCACGAGGATACCGTTGAGATGCTCCTCATTGCTGTAAAGCCAGAATATCAGGGAAAGGGTGTCAATGCCCTTATGTTCTGCGACCTCATTCCTATCTATAACCAAATGGGCTTCAAATGGGCGGAAACGGGTCCGCAGTTAGAGACAAACCATAAGGAGTTGAACCAATGGGGTGCGCTAAACCCTCATATCTCTAAGCGTAGGCGTTGCTATCGTAAGGCGCTGAAATAGTGTGCATAGGGTGAGAAAGAGAAAAAAAGATATCTACTTCTATATAAATGGAAAAAATAATTTTTATGATGATTATGTTCCTGACCGCAGCAACAGTGTCGGCACAGGAACTCTCGGGAATAACTCCTGAGAAAGTGGGAGATGATAAACCATTCAAACATCTCGACCTTGGCATCACCGTGGGCACTACAGGCTTCGGAATAGAGCTCGCCATGCCTGTTCATGAGATGGTTAGGGTGAGAGCAGGTGGCACATACGTACCTCCTTTCAAGAAACGCCTGCACTACGAATTTCAAATCGGTTCCTACACACCTGATCCTAACCTCACCGACAAGGAGAATGCTATTGAGGCTCAGAAGGTTTATGATGCTCGCTTTGAGAAACTGAACAACCTCCTCTACAGCATGATGGGTATGAAAGTCGACAACTCTGTTGCTGTTGACGGGGAACCTACGTTCAACAACGCAAAGATTCTTGTTGATGTGACTCCGTTCCGCGACAAGCGCTGGCATCTTACTGCTGGCGTCTATATCGGTGGTAGAAGAATTGCGAAGGCTATAAACACTCCTGAGGCAACACGCTCTCTTGTGGCGCTGAGCACCTACAACCAGATGTACTACAAGGCATGTGCCGACAAGCCGATGATTGAATACGGGGATATCTGGGTCTACTACCCTGAGATTAGTCAGAAAATTCTTAACTATGGCGAAATCAGAGCTTACGTGGGAAAGTTCAAGAACGATGTTCATGCCACTGAGCCTATCTACTACGCTTACTCAACCGTAGACCCCGTTTGGGGAAAGCCGATGACGGAGAAGATCATCGACAAGAACGGTAATGAGGTGGAGCGTGAGATGAAAGAGGGTGGACTTCGCTACGATGTTGGAGACCTTGTCCACAAGGCGGGCGACTCCTATAAAATGCTCCCCGACGAGGAGTGTATGGTGAAGGCGAATGCTTATGCGAATGCTGTGAAGCCGTACCTTGGCTTTGGCTATGGTGGTTATATCGATAAGTACAAGCGTACGCAGCTCTCTGTTGACTGTGGTGTGATGTTTTGGGGTGGCAGACCAAGCATAGTCACCCACGACGGTGTTGACATCGTTCGTGACCTCTATGACCTCAACGATAGTATCGACAGATACGTGAAGTTAGTGAAAGCGCTTCCTGTATATCCTGTCATTGAGCTGAAAATCTCGCAGAGACTGTTTTGAGAAAATAAGCCGCAACCAGTAAAAACATTTCCTGCCAACTGCTCTGCAGTTCCAGAAACACAATACAAGAAACTCTGTAGAATCTCTGTAATTTTTAATCGAATATGAAGAAAACACTTCTTTTGGCATTGCTTTTCTTTACGGTGCTAACCGCTTTTGCTGCTCTCGAAAAGAAAGGGGAGGGTGGCTGGAACGAAGCGGCGTGGATGGAGTTCACCGGACTCTCTGACGATTATGATGCCTATCACGCTTATGTCTCAACAGATGGAGAGGCGTGGACGGCTTTAGATGCTCAGCTTGTGCGCTCTTATGGCTCTTATGGAAGGGTAGATGCTCTCGGACTTCCTGCCGGTAGCTATATGCTGAAGGTGGTGCCAGTGAGAAAGGGTGTGGAGGCAGCCTCTGAGGCTGTTTGCTCGGAGATGGTGGAGGTGCGTGCCTTCTCTCGTAGTGGTTATGCTCATCATAATGCGACAGCAGGCGTTGGTGCCTATAATAATGATGGTAGGCTGAAAACGGGTGCTCGCATCCTTTATGTCACTGCCTCTACTGCCAAGACCGTCTCTATGGAAATGGAGGTAGACAAAGGAAAGTTCGAGACACGCACTGGTTTGCAGAACATTCTGAAGGCTTATGAAAAGGGCAGTGAGCAGCGCCCTCTTGCCATCCGCATTCTCGGTACTCTGACAACGAGTGATATGGATGCTCTTGGCAGTAGTGCTATCGGTCTGCAGGTGAAGGGAAAGAGTCAGGCAATGAACCTTACCCTTGAGGGCGTTGGAAACGATGCTACTCTCTATGGCTTTGGCGTCATAGCAAGGAATTGCCGTTATGTGGAGTTCCGAAACTTTGCCGTTATGCTTCATCCAGAAGACGGTATGAGCTTCGACACCAACAACGAGCATATTTGGGGACACCACCTCGATATCTTCTATGGACAGAACAAGGGTGGCGACAAGGCGAAGGGCGATGGCTCGTTCGATGTGAAGGGCACGTTCTATGCCACGATAGACAACGTTCATTACTGGGACTCTGGAAAGTGTAACCTCAACTCCAATGGTGATGAGGTGGACTTCGTTACCTACCACCATAACTGGTTCGACCATTCTGACTCTCGTCACCCTCGTGTGCGCAAATCGCACCACCTTCATGTCTATAACAACTACTACGACGGAAATGCAAAATACGGCATTGGCTCCACCACTGGCTCTTGCATCTTCTCTGAGAACAACTACTTCCGTAACTGCAAATACCCTATGCTTATCTCCATGCAGGGCTCTGACGTTAACAACGGTGTGGGCTCTTCGTCTGATACTAAGGGTACGTTCTCAAGTGAGGCGGGAGGTATCATAAAGGCGTTTGGAAACTATATCTCTGGTCAAAAGAAATTCCAGCCGTATAACGCAAACGATGCTGTCAATGCCGTTCATTTCGATGCTTTTGTGACAAGCAGTCGTGAAGAGAAGGTACCAGAAACGGTGAAGGCTCTAAAGGGTGGCACTGGATATAACAACTTCGATACTGAAAGCGATTTCTATGCATACTCTCCTGAAGCGGCAGAAGACGTACCAGCCTCTGTCACTGGAAACTATGGTGCTGGACGTTGCCAGAAAGGTGACCTCTTCTTCGCTTTCAACAACTCTGTAGACGATACTGACTCAGATGTCAACACCGCTCTTGAAGCAAAGCTGAAGGCATACTCTTCTGCCTTCGTGAAGATCATTGGCAACCAGTCGTCGCAGACAGAACCGGGAACAGGAGAGAATCCTAATCCAGGAGAGGACTCTGGTGACAATTCTGGTGACAATCCTGGTGACAATCCTGGTGACAATCCTGGTGACACTCCTGGTGACACTCCTGGAAACACCTCTGGCATCTGTCATTTCACCGACAAGAAGCCTTCGTTAGACAATGTGAAGGTCACAGGTAACTACTCTAATAGCAAGGGAACGGTGGAGTATGATGGCAAGACATACACCATTGCCTTGAAGATGGAGACTGCCACAGAGATCACCATCACTCCTGCCGCTGATGGAACTGTGACTCTCATCTTTGGCGGCACCACTGTTGCATCAGGAAAGAAGGTGAAGGTGAATGGTGAGAGTGCCGTTGTTGGCTCCGATGAACGCCATTCGTTTGAGGTGGAAAAAGGCAGTGTGTATACCGTAAAGAAGGGGGATTCCATAAACCTCTTCCTCATCGTGATCTCCTCCAATAGCTCCACCTCTGGCATCACTTCTCTCTCATCCTCTTCAGAGCGTGGGAATGTGTACACTCTACAGGGAGTGAAGGTGAAGGAGCAGAAAAAGGGAGAGACTTACGTAAAGAATGGAAGAAAATATATAATAAGGTAGGTGTTCGCTAACCTTTAGCGAACACCCTGTAGTTACTTTCCTTGTTTGCTAAGCTCTCCTTGCTAAGCTCTCCTTTAATACACTTAAATTGTTATTATTGCAAAATATTCTATTTTTGACGATTTTTATTTGCGTGAATCAAGAATTATTCTTATCTTTGCACTGTGATTACCTAAGAATACTAAGTACGTTAGCATACTTATCTGAAAAAACTATGATGACAAGAATAATCTTTTTTCTCGCATTCACCTTCGCATGCCTTCATTTGAGCGGTGAAGAGAGCATATTAAAGCAGACATATAAGTTCCATCAACTCAGCATACATGATGGTTTGACAAACAACACTGTGAACGCAATGCTCGTGGATAGCAAGGGCTATCTGTGGGTTGCTACCGCCGTGGGACTGAACAGATACGACGGCTATGACGTAGTACGTTTCAACAATTTCAATGGAGACCGTACAAAGCCAATTTTGAACATCGAGAAGATTCAGGAAGACGCTTTAGGGAATATCTGGATAGAGAATACAGATATGCTTGCCCGCTACAACCGCTATACCAACCGCTTTGACCTTGAGATTACAGATTATCTCAACTCCCTCGGCTTTAAGTTGAAGAAAGGCAAGGCGGTTAGGGTAAAGACCGTCAGCGATGGTGGATTGTGGGTTATTACAGAGAACAAGATCTCCTACCTGAACGTTAAGAAGAACAAAGGGATAAAGACATGGAACGTGAACATCTCACCATGCCCATATTTCGAAGAGTATCACGGAGAACTGTTCTTAACAGATGCCAGCAACCTTTGGCATTTTAGCAGTGAGACAGGAAAGGTTGAGAATATGAGTCTCCCTAAAGCATTCAAGCACGACAAGGGGCATCTGCGCATATATACCGACAACGACGGTCTGATATGGGTGTTCTCCATGGTTAGTGAGCATATCTGCTACTTCCCCTCCAGTGATGTGCAGCAGCAGACAATGTTCTATCTTCCAGAAAACACTCACTCTGACATGGCACACTCTAAAAGTAATGCCATTCGTGCCATCTTCGACGATACAAGAGGAAAGATCTGGATAGCCACCGACCATAACGGCATCTTCGTCTTCGACCGCTTTGAAACGGAGTTTCGAAACTTGCGCCATTCAGAGAAAGACGAATCGTCTATCAGTTCCGACAATGTTGCCTGTCTCACCACCGACCAGCATGGCACTATCTGGGTGGGGCATTACAACACCGGCATTTCTTACTACAACGAGAACTACAACATGTTCTCTCATCGCCCCATCGCCAATAGCGACATAAGCACAATGATGTTCGATAGCAAAGGGAATCTATGGCTCGGAACAGACGGTAACGGACTGTATATAGAACATCCCGACGGTAAGGTGGTTCCTACGCAACTGCCAAAGATAACCATCTCTTCTTTGCTTGAAGACAAGAACGGAAACGTCTGGGCAGGAACATACAACAACGGCCTTTACAAGATGAATGGGCAGAAAGTGGAAGAGGAATATACGGTTGAAAACGGAACGCTTACAAGCAACTCTGTCTGGCAGATGGCAACAGACAGAAAAGGGAATATATGGTATTCCTCTGTCTTCCAACCACTCTCTCTCTTCAACCCTTCCACAAAAACGGGAAGGTTATTCTTCTCAGAGAATGGAGACAGCATAAACGCCACTTCGGTGATCTCTGACAGTGAAGGGAATATCTTCAGCGGCACATACTACGGGCTATGGAAATATTCCTCAGTGGAAGGGACAGGAAAGATGATGCACGGAAACGAACGCGGCACACAGCAGTTCCTGCAGCAGTATATTGGTCCGATGTTCATGGACAACGAACGCAAGCAGCTATGGATGGGTCACAAGACAGGCATAACCGTCTGGGAGGTGGAAACAGACTCCCTCTATTTCCTCGATAGAAGCTCCGGACTCCTCGATACCGACATTCGAGGCATAGAGAAAGACCATAATGGCATCTTCTGGATCAGCTCTGCAACAGGCATCTCCTCTGTCTTTATAACCAAAGGCGAAGACAAGAGTGTCAGCTTCAAAGTTAGAAAGTTCACAAAACGAGAGGGTGTGGAAACAGAATATTTCAACACCTTCGCCTTCACACGAAACCTGCGTGAGGAGG
The DNA here is from genome assembly GCA_945829115.1 of uncultured bacterium. GTDB lineage: Bacteria > Bacteroidota > Bacteroidia > Bacteroidales > Bacteroidaceae > Prevotella. Next base: position 32,241 of record CALZTP010000009.1, read on the forward strand.
TGTTCTTTGGAGGAAAGAACGGATATACCCATATCTTGCCAGCAAGAATAAGCTCTTCTGACGCAACGAAGAAACCAAGCTTTGGAGATATCTCCATCGGAGACAGCATTGTGACACTCCCCGAAGGTGAAGAGTGGGGAAAGCAGTCGCTCCACCTCTCTTACAGCGACCATCTCATAGAGGTGAAGTTCTTCCCTGGAAATCTCCTCAGTGCAAACAGGGTGTTGTATGCCTACCGACTCATTGGATTGAACGACGAATGGGTTTACACAACCGAGAACAGTGTGAAGCTCTTCTCGCTCGCTCACGGCACTTACACCCTTGAGGTGAAAGTTGCTGGCGAGACTGGAGAGTGGAGTGAGGTGAACAGTCTGACGATTTATGTTGCCCCTCCTTTCTACCTCTCTTGGTGGATGATCTGCATATATGTCATACTGCTCGCTGCCATTATTCTTCTCATCTCCAGAAAGGTGCACAACAAGCATGAAAAACGAATCATTGAGCAGAGAACAAACATCGAGCAGGAGCAGATGGTGCAGATGTCTGAGATGAAGCTGAGGTTCTTCACGAACATCAGTCACGACCTCAGAACACCGCTAACGCTTATCACCTCTCCGCTGCAGACACTACTTTCTGAGGAGTCTCTTCCAGAGGACGTAAAGAAGCGTCTTTCGCTGATAAATAAGAATGTGCAGATTCTGCTTAGTCAGGTGAATAAACTTCTGGACTTCAGACGCTTGGACGTTGGAGGCGAGTCGTTCAATCCGCAGTCTGCAGAGCTCGTACAGATCATCCGCGACTCTACAATGCTCTTCACCGACTATGCAAGAGACAAGCACATCACTCTCGAATATCTCCCACACCGAGAGCGCATCTATGCTAATATCGATGCAGAGAAAATAAAGAAAGTTGTTTACAATCTCCTCAGCAACGCAATGAAGTTCACACCTCCCGAAGGTAAAGTGACGGTAACGGTTAACGATGAAGAGGGAAAGATTCTTATCACCGTGGCTGACACCGGCACAGGAATCTCCAACCACGAGAAGCAGAAAATCTTCCAACGCTTCTATCAGGTTCACAACGATAAAAATGCCTCTGGAAGCGGTATCGGCTTGCATATCGTTTCAGAATATGTGCGCATGCATAACGGTACGGTAAGCGTCTCCGACAACTCTCCTTCTGGTGCTGTCTTTACCGTCTCTATACCTGTTGGCAACATCTCTGAAAAAGCTCCGCAGCAAAAGGTTGAGAAGGTGTTTGACTATAGCGAATCTGCTGATGAGGGCAGCAAGGAAGCAGAGAATGCTTTCAACATCCTTGTTGTAGACGACAACCGAGACCTCTGCTCCTTTATCTCCGACAGTCTTGAAGGAGAATACGGAGTCTACTGTGCAGAGGATGGCGAGCAGGCACTCGTGCAGCTCTCACGGCATAACATAAGCCTTGTAATCAGTGATGTCATGATGCCAAACATGAACGGCTTGGAACTTTGCAAGAGAATAAAGACCACGCTGAAATGGTCGCATATCCCTGTTATTCTGCTCACAGCACGTTCTGCAGAGGCTTCGCTCATTGAGGGCTTGCAGCATGGGGCAGACGATTATATCACCAAACCGTTCAATATCGACCATCTGAAGCTCCGCATTCAAAAGTTTGCGGAATGGGCGGCAACAAACCATAAGACCTTCAACCAGAAGATAGACGTTGAGCCGAGTGAGATAACCATCACTCCGCTCGACGAGGAGTTTGTGGCAAGGGCACTAAAGCTCGTAGAGAACCATATTGCTGAGGCAGACTATTCTGTCGAGCAGTTAGGAAGAGACATGGGAATGTCGAGAACGAATCTCTATAAGAAGCTGATATTCATAACGGGAAAAGGTCCTCATGACTTTATTCGCACCATTCGCTTGAAGCGTGCCTACAGGCTTCTGCAGAAATCACAGATGCAAGTCTCTGAGATAGCATATGCCGTTGGCTACAACTCTCCAAAGCGGTTCACGGAAAATTTTAAGGCAGAATATGGCATGACTCCAACAGAATTTGTCAAGAGCAATAAAGATGAGTAAAAAAGCAATATGCAATGCTTCATAATTATTTTTTTATGAAACTTGCACCTTTCAGAAATTATTACTATCTTTGCATGCAGAAATTTACTGACTATGACATGCACTATGAAAAGAATACTCTTCGCAATAAGCTTTTTGGCAATCACCATATCAAACACAGCAGGAAAACCGTCGTGCAGGGTGAAGACATACACCACGGAGAATGGACTCCCCGCAAGCATTGTGTCGAAATTGGCGCAGACGAACGATAATCTCATTTGGATCACCTCTTGGAACGGACTTTCTTGCTTCGATGGCTATCGCTTCACCATCTTCTCAAACGCTCCAGGAAACAACATGATGCTGTCTACAAACCATTTGCAGAACGTGAATGCTGGTCACGACAATAATATTTGGGTGGAGACCTACACCACCGATGTCTATCTCTTCGACACACATAAATGCTGTTATCTGAACGTTTCTAAGATGTTGAAAGGAAGAGATACGTTCAGGCTGAGAAAGGTGTACACACTGAGAAACGGTGTCACCTGGCTCGTAGGAAAAGATGATATACATTATAGAATTATTGGGCATCCGGAAAAGGGAGATATCACAGAACACCATTTCTCAGGAAAGATGAAAAAGGCTTTCTGCGATGCAAAAGGGCGAGAATGGTGCTTGACCTCCGAGGCTACCTATATCGATGGAAAGAAGGCTTGTGAGGAATACTATGAGTTTATTCTCGACGCCTCTGGAAAGACATGGCTGATTGGAACAGATGGCAGGATTAGTGTTCTTACCGAAAATGGGAAGATACGCAGAGAGAAAGACTTCTCCAAAGAGTTCTTTCCGCTGACGGTCTATTGTGCGGTGGTTGTTGACAATCGAACGTTAGTTATTGGAACCACGGCAGGACTTGTTGCCTATGACACCAAGACGGGAAGAACAATTCGTGAGCAGGAAGGAAAAACCCTGGGTGCCATAAAGCTCAATATCGACCGGAAGGGAAGGATATGGTGTTTCAACAACATGCCTGGAGTCGCTCTTTGCGAAATCTCTGGAGGAAGAATATCCTCCCGCCGTCTTACTACCGATGTTCCACCTGCGCTCTCCTCGCAATACACCATCTCTGACAATCCTGCCTTCCATGAAGATAATAATGGTACGATATGGACAATACCTGTTTCTGGAGTGTTCTCTTATTACGATGAAGAGCAAGGCGTGTTGGTGCCATACTGTTTGGAAAGCGCATCGCTGAGATACCACCATCTTCCAAGGGTGAGACGCTCGTTCTCTGACAATCAAGGGAATATGTGGCTCTTGGGCGCTCATAACCTCTCTGTGGTTACGTTCAAGAACAACGATGTGAAATATTTTGAGATGGAAGACAATAGGGAGGTGCGCTCTGTGCTCCACACTCATGATGGCAGAATTGTTCTTGGAAATATAGATGGCTATATTGTTCGTTACGACAAACAGGGAAGGCGAGAGAGCTACCTGTCACCGTCTGGGAAATGGCAGAAGGAGCGTGTCGCTTTCAGTCAGAATATCTATGTTCTTTCAGAAGAGGAAGATGGAACACTGTGGATAGGCTCAAAAGGGGAAGGCCTTTTTATTGTGAAGCCAGATGGCAGTGTGAGAAACTACCGACATTCTGCTTCTGATGCTTTCTCTCTAAACAGTGACGCTATCTATGACCTTTGTCGCGACACAAAGGGTAGAATGATGATTGCTACCTTCACTGGCGGCTTGAACATTGCAGTTGAAGATGGTGCTGGCGGACTGAAGTTCATTCACTGCGGCAACAAGCTAAAACTCTACGATGGAAAGAAATACAACAAGGTGAGAAGAATCATGACGCTGCCAAATGGTGTTGTCATGCTCTCTACAAGAGAAGGACTCTTGACCTTCTCAGACAAATACAAGGATTGGGAGAAAGTGAGATTCTATGCCACAGAGCGTACCGAGGAGGAGAACTCGCTATACTCCAGTGATGTTATTCAGACTTGTTGCACCTCAGACGGAAGGGTATTTGTAGCCACCCTTGGTGGAGGACTGCAAGAGATTGTGGCAGAAGATTTTCTTCACGACAATCTGAGAATGTCTTGCATTCTTGATGCTGAGGGAAGAATTGTTGACCTCCTTGCTGGCGAGAATGCTTTCCTTGGTCTTGCTGCAGATGAAGAGAAAGGGTTATGGGTCGTTGGAGAGTCGAGAGTGGCATATTTCAAAGATGGCATGCTCACGCTCTGCACATCTACAGACCTTGGAAACGTGAACATCACAGAGGCTCTGCCTTCATACGACAACAGTAGTGAGTGTCTCGTGTTTGGCGCTGAGGGGTGTGCGCTCGCTATCTCCGCAAAAGATATGCGCCGCACGCCTTCTGTTCCTTCTATCGTTTTTACTGCTGTCCGCTACATGGATATCGACCATACCATGCCGCTCCTGAACATGGAGGTTTTAGACATAGACATCGACCATCGCACGTTCGCAGTCTATTTCTCTGCAATAGAATACAACAACAATGACGGTATTCGCTATGCCTACAAGATAGACGATGGAAAATGGGAATATGTGCCTACTGGGCAGAATATGGCGTCGTTTAATGATTTCCCTCACGGTAGTCATACGCTCTATGTTAAGAGCACCGACTGTAACGGCAACTGGCTGTCTAACGTAAAGACGTTGGAGATTTACGCTCAGCCAACGTTCTTTGAAAGCTGGTGGGGACGCTCGCTGATTGCACTCTGTCTTGTCTCCCTCCTCGTTTACATTCTTGCGAGATACCTGCGCCACCGCACTCGTGAGATCACAGAAGAAGCAAACGAAAGGGCGGAGGCTGGAAAGGTGAGGTATATTCTCCGAAAGCCAGAGGTGGTTAACGAAGAGAATGCCATGATGGAGAAACTGATGGCATTTCTCGAAGACCATATCTCTGACCCAGAGCTGAAGATAGACGATATGGCTGCTGCGTTAAATCAGAGTCGCACGGTTTTCTACAAGAACATCAAGCATATCGCAGAAATGTCGCCAAACGACTTCCTGCGGCACGTGAGAATGCAGCGGGCAGAGAACCTTATACGCATGTCTGAGAAGAACGTCTCTACCATCGCCTACGAGATTGGATTCACCGACCCAAAATATTTCAGTAAGTGCTTCAAAAAACATACGGGCATGTCGCCCTCGGAATATAGACAGAAGGTTGTTGCTGATAGCAATACTCCCGATGATATTCAATAGAACAAGGGCAGGGGCGTTTTTTTGAGAAGTCATGGCTATTCTGCTTGATTTTTAAAAAAGTTTTGTCAGATTTCGGAATGAGTGTTCTGAAATCTGACAAAATTTTGTTTTTCTATGACTTTAGGGATTTATCGGTTGTGCCGAATTTTTTTAGGGCGGTTCTATAAATCCCACCCTTTACATTTTCTCCATTGCCTGACGGAGGTCGGCAATGATATCGTCTGCATTCTCTATGCCAACAGAAAGACGCACAAGGTCTGGAGCGACACCAGCCTCACGAAGCTGCTCGTCAGACAACTGACGATGGGTGTGACTGGCTGGATGGAGCACACAAGAGCGGGCATCGGCAACATGTGTCACAATAGAGATAAACTCCAGATTGTCCATGAAGCGGATTGCTTCCTCTCGAGAACCTTTCAGTCCGAAGGCAATCACTCCACAAGTGCCGTTCGGCATGTACTTCTCAGCAAGAGAATGGTAGCGGTCGTTCTTCAGTCCGGCATAGTTCACCCAGCCAACCTTGTCGTTGCTCTCAAGCCATTCTGCCACCTTCTGGGCATTGCTGCAATGCTGGCGCATACGAAGGGCGAGAGTCTCAAGACCGAGGTTTAAGAGGAAAGAGTTCTGTGGGGATGGGATAGAGCCAAGGTCGCGCATGAGCTGTGAAACGAGCTTGGTGATGTATGCCATCTTTCCAAAAGCCTTTGTGTAGGTCAAACCGTGGTATGACTCGTCTGGCGTTGTCAGTCCAGGGAATTTCTCTGCATATTTCTCCCAATCGAAGTTTCCTGAGTCAACGATAGCACCTCCCACCTGAGTGGCATGTCCATCCATATATTTTGTTGTGGAATGTGTCACGATATCGCAGCCCCATTCAAAAGGTCGGCAGTTGATAGGAGTAGGGAAGGTGTTGTCAACAATGAGAGGCACACCATGCTTGTGGGCCATGTTTGCAAATCGCTCAATGTCGAAAATCTTTCCTCCAGGGTTTGAGATGCTCTCTCCGAAGAAGCACTTCGTGTTTGGACGGAAGGCAGCCTCTATTCTCTCATCGTCCCACTCAGGGTCTACGAACGTGCATTCTATTCCGAGCTTCTTCATGGTAACCCCGAAGAGGTTGTAGGTGCCGCCATAGATGGTGTTTGACGTCACGAAATGGTCGCCAGCCTGACAGATATTGAACACGGCATAGAAGTTCGCTGCCTGACCGCTACTGGTGAGCATGGCACCTACACCTCCTTCCAGTGCTGCAATCTTCTTTGCCACGGCATCGTTGGTAGGGTTTGCGAGTCGTGTATAGAAATATCCCTCATCTTTCAAGTCGAAGAGGCGTGCCATCTGGTCGCTGGTGTCGTATTTGAACGTTGTGCTCTGATAGATTGGGAGCTGCTGTGGCTCACCCTTTGTTGCCTTCCACCCACCGTGGATGCATATTGTTTCTAAGTTTTTTTTCATTTTCTTTCACTTGGATTATTTCAAAATTGTGGCAAAATTACAGTTTTTACCGCAAAAAAGTGAAAAGAATTTCTTATTTTATGTTAAAATCAGGTTTGTCTGTCTGTTATTTTGCAAAGCAGCTCCTTGGAATTAGAAAACGCAAGGGTAGGAGAGCAGCTGATAGTATAATGTACGCGCAATGCGACGGTAACCAGCATCGTTAGGGTGCAGGCGGTCGGTGGCAGGATTTGCGAAGTACTGTGAATGCTGGTCGAGAACGGGATAGAGACCAGAGACGGCATGAAGGTCTATCACCGGTACTGCCCAGAGGTTTCCGGCTTCCTTCACTGCTTCCACATAGCTGTCGAGCCATAGTCCGAGACTGTTTGGGTAGCTCTCGTCAGGCTGTATGTTCTTCTCGCTGGAAGAGAAGAAGGCACGATGAATAGGGGTGAGGAGAATGACCTGTTTTGTGGGGAAGAGTTCTTTGATGGTCTTTATTGCGATGTTTATTCTTCCACGGAAAGTAGAGTCGTTGAGTGAGAGAAGGCGATGCTGGCGTCGTTGTGTGAACCCTTCTCTGTTGCGAGTGTATCTCACGTCACGTTCCTCAATGTCGAACCATTCTCCGAGTGGTATGGCGTGGTTGTAGTCGTTTGTTCCCATGAAGATAAGGATAGCGTCGAAATTCTGACCATGGTCGTTGAGCAAGGCGTTTGCTTGGCGAGGAATGTCGTTCCATTGTCTTCCGCTGATGGCATAGCAATAGCTTGTGGCGTTGAGCCATTCGCTCAGCAGAGCCCACCATTTATCTTTTCCTGCTTTCACACGAGGGTCGGTGATAGAGTCTCCGAAATAGGCAATGCGTTTTCCTTGCCAAGGGTGAACGAACACATTTGCAGCTGTTCCGTCTTTCTCCTCGGCAGCACTCCATGCCACAGGAGCCTCTTGCATTGCATTATTGTTAAAAACGTTGGCTTTCTCAGGGGTTAGAGCATAAGATGAAGCGGCTATTCCTGCTGCAAACATCGTAAGCATAATGGTTCTTTTCATAAACATGTCTGTTAGATTTTTCTTTATAAGTTTAGTTTTATATGGATTATAAAACAAGAAGATGGCAGTCCAGAAGTGTTAGACTTTCCGTTTCCTTCGGCAAAGGTAGTCTGTTTTTCTGAAATAACAAAAGAAAAATGCATAGAAATCACTCTTTCAAGAAGTAAGAAAGTGTTCGTTAAGTTTTTTTATATGTTTATTATTGTGTAAAGCAAGAGAAAATTGTACCTTTGCCGATGCAATGACAATGCACGGAGAGGGAATTCTTCCTTTCTCCCGTATTCTTTTTTTTATTAACCTAAATTTTTAATTCTAAGAAAAATGTATAGCGATCCAAAAGACTGTCTCTATTGCACAAACAACGAGACACAGAAAAATCTTATGATAGAGGTGTGCCACCTGCGTGTTTCAAGACTCTTCGTTTTCAAAGAGCAGACATACCATGGTCGTTGCCTCGTGGCATACGATAAGCATGTGAACGACCTCAACGAACTGAACGACCAGCAGCGAAATGACTTCATGGCAGACGTGGCACAGGTGACAAGAGCCATGCAGCGTGCCTTCAATCCTGAGAAGATCAACTACGGTGCTTTCTCAGACACACTCTCTCACCTCCATTTCCATCTCGTTCCAAAGTATGTTGGCGGCCCAGACTATCCTGGACTCTTCCGCATGAACCCAGGAGAGGTTTATCTCTCTGATGAGGAATATGCAGAGATGATAGAGAAAATCAAGAAGGAACTGTAAGAATTGTGAGAACGTTATAAACGTCTCAAATTGTAAAAGTGGGAGACTTGTCCTCCAGACCCACTGACCAGAGGACTTGTCTCCCACCTATATTTTTCTTGAATACGATTTTAACGAATTAGGAGTAGACACAATAATATGTGTTCCGATAGCAGGTGTGCAGACGATAGCAACATCTGGGTTGTCTCACTTATTCCCTACTCTGCCTAACCTCCTCAATTCCTGGAATTGTATATATGCTTTCCATTGCCGTCACGAGCTCATGTACTGAATGCACATAGAACACCACGAAGAGGTCAACAATCTCGTCGTTTGTGTCGGTGGTGAGAGAGTCGATAGAGAGGTGTAGCTCGTCTGTGATTTTCTTTACAACATCAATAAGGAAATGGTAACGGTCTATGCCCTTGATCGTTATACCAACAGGGTAGACATGCTCTGGAGACTCTTCGAAAGGTACGGCAACAATATCATCTCCATTCTTTGAGGCAAGACGGATGCCCTCCGGACAGTTACGGCGATGAATCGTTATATTCCCTTCATAGTCTTTGATACCTATGGTTTCTCCACCAGGCAGAGGGCGGCAGATGGGGCAACGGAGGTATTGCTTCTCTGGCTGAATGGTAGAGAAATAGGATTTTAGCGCCTTTCTCGCCTTGTAGGTCTTCACACAGTCGAGCCATTCGCTGTGAGGATGGAAGTCAGGCTCAGAGCCAATCTCTACACAGTCGCCACGTTTCAGAACAGTGGTCACTGCCGCCAACTTCCCATTTATCCTCGCATACTTCGCATGCAGTCCGAGGTCGGTATGCAGTTCAAAGGCGAAGTCAAGGGCAGAAGAGTCTTTTGGAAGAATGAGTGCCTCTCCTCGAGGTGTGAACACCATCACATCATCGTAGTAGAGAGAGGTTTTGATGTTTTCTATGAACCCTTGTCCTTCAGATTCATTCGCTATATCGCGGAGAATGCGGCGGAACTTCTCTATCCATGATGTGACATTGTCGAGAGAGAGCCCCTTGCCAACATCTCGTGTTTCTGCCCTTCGAGCAATCTCCGCCATGCATCCAAACTGCGACTCCTCCACCATTTTTGCAGAACATATCTGCACATCCTCCCAGAATCCCTTTTCTGAGAGCAACATAACGTTTATTGATTTATATGAGTTCTCCTTTGCTTGGTCAATGAGGTTCTGGAACGTTCCTGGTTTCTCTCGGTAGTAGTCTGTTAGCAGAGAATAGATTTTCAGACAGATATTCTTCTCTGTCAGCTGTTCCTCACAGTCTGTGAATGTGATGCGAACATAATATCTGTTGTCGAGATGAAGGAAATCCTTCTTTTGTGCCTTCATGCGACGCCAAAGACTGTATGGAGCTCGCCAATAAGCCCTTGCCTGCGCCTTGATGCCGTGTTGCAAGAGAAGGTCCTCAACATTCTTTGTGAAGACATCGAGACGGGCGGTGTTGGCTTCTATATCCTCGTCAATCATTCGTTTTATATCTGCATATTCGTCAGAGCAGCGGTATTGAAACGAGAGGTTCTCAAGTTCTGTCTTTACGTTGAAAAGTCCGAGGCGATTGGCAAGAGGCGCGTAGAAATAGTCGGTCTCACCAGCTATCTTCATCTGCTTGTCGGGGCGCATGCTTGCCAGTGTGCGCATATTATGCAGGCGGTCGGCAATCTTCACCATAAGAGCACGAATATCGTACTGCATTGACTTTAGAAGTTGCTTATAGTTGTCAACCTGCTTAGAGGTTTTCGGATTCACCTTCTTCTGCTTTGTAACCGTGTTCACGAGGAATGCCACATCCTCTCCAAAACGGTCGCGGATATCCTTCGAGGTGTATTCCGTATCTTCCACAACATCATGCAGGAAGGAGGCGGTCACGGAGTTTGTGTCGAGCTTTAACTCCTCGGCAGCAATAAGTGCCACAGAGATAGGGTGGAGGATATATGGCTCCCCACTCTTTCTCTTCTGCAGTTTATGTGCGTCACGAGCAAATTCAAATGATTCGTGAAGCTGTTTTAATTGGCGAGGTGATACACGCGGTTCCATAGAGCGGAACACCTCCTCTGCCTTCTGCTCAACAATTGCGTCATAATCTATCTGCGGCTGTATGCTGTCTGTACAATTAGTATCCATAGTCTTTTGGTTTTATTTTCTGAAAAAAATAGATTACCCACATCAAGATAATTGGCAACAAAGTTCGCAAAAAAAAACCAACCAGCCAAATTTTTTATTAAAAAAATGCAGATTAAATAAAAAATATGTAATTTTGCATCATAAATTTTTCTACATCTTATCACAATAAGGCTATATGCCGAAGGAATTTGATCCTATGAGCCCTCTTCTGAGGGCTTTTTTCATATATGAGTTTTAGATAAACCATAGAATTTAAGTAAGGGTTGCATAGCTTCATATCATATCCCGATGAAATCATTCATTCAATTCGTTCAATTCGTGTTCACCAAATATAATCGGATTAAGCTGAAACAGATTAAGTTCCGAATAAGTTCCGATGATATTAAGAAAGAAATCTACAGAAAATCCAATATTTTTCCACGGATGACACGGATATACACGGATTATACGGATAAAACGGATATATGAATTTTTATCAATAAATCTGACTTATTGAACTTATTCGGTATGTCATCGGATAAGTCTGATAAGTTTAATTTATTGACTTTTATATTCTGAACATGATGAATCCTGAAACCTGAAACCTGAATCCTGAAACCTCCTGAATCCTGAAACCCTCTGAAACCTGAATCCTTAACTATAATCCTAAGAAAAATCCATCAGCAATCAATAATCAGCAATCAATAATCAGCAATCAATAATCAGCAATCAAT
>CALZTP010000010.1 GCA_945829115.1 uncultured bacterium
CAAGCAGACTCATTACGATAAGGTTGACAATATCGATGTGATAAGAGTGGGGGTGTCTGTTGTCGTGTTATATACCCACAGTCAAGGTTTACAACACCCCTGCACCTGCCCTTTCACAACACCCCTGCCTCTGTCACAGCCTTGAACCCATCGAGGGTTCCTGTCTGAGAAGAGAAGTTGATGCCGAGGCAGATAACCGTGCGAGGGTCAGCGTCATACGGCTTGGTGTAGCCTTTTTCAGCTATCTGCTGGAGAGCAGCATCAGCCGAACTGTTCATCTTGAACTCAATGACATAGACATAGTTCGGGCATTCCACCACACAGTCTATGCGCCCCTCGCTTGTCGCCTTCTCCGCTACGGTGTTGTAGAACGCTAACATCTTCACAATCAAGAAGAACGTATACTGGAAATAACGCTCACATTCCATTGGGTCCTGCTTCCGCTGGAAGCGGTAGGAGATGGAAGAGAGTAGGGCAGTCATCTGCTTCTCGAACTTCACGGTGTCACCAGTCCTCAGACTCTGTGTAACGTCAATCACCCAAGAGGTAGGCTCTGTCCTTGAGTCCTTGAAATAGCCACAAGCAATAGCATCAATAAAGCCGTTACGCACCTCTTCGTTTGGGAAGTCAAGGAGATAGGTGTTATCTTCTATCATACAGTCCTTGATGGTGAGATACCCACTCTGATAGATCATCGGCAGAGGGCGTTCCACATCCGCCTTGTAGTCAATAAACTGCGAAGCGGCATAGTATCTGCCAATCAGCTCGTTGATGTTCTCATTGAAATGAGCAAGCAGACGAACAAGGTATGTTGGTGTTCCAGAGGCGAACCAGAAATTCCGCATACTCAAATTCTTGAAGCAATTAAGAATGCTGAAGGGGTTGAAGATGTCAATCATCTTCTCACCGAAGTGATAGCCGTCGTATTTCTTCTTCAATCGCTCTACGGTTTCCTCATAGCTTATGTCGAGGTCGTCAGCCAACTCCCTAATAGATGAATCAAAGACGGTGAGCAGCTCTTCCTTAGTGATTCCGCATAATGCTTCATAACGTCTGTTCATGCTGATATCATCTGGCTGGTTGAAGCCGCTGAACACACTCACTTGCGAGAACTTTGTGACACCCGTGAGAAGGACGAACTTTAAATCCTGATCGGCATCTTTGAAGACACTGTAGAAGCCCTTTAAGATGTTTCTGTTTACCTCCTCTAAAGGCAACTCTTGACCATCCTGAATACCTTTGTAGTTAGTGTCAAGAACATCAAGCAACGGTTTGTCGTATTCGTCTATAAGCACCACAGCCCTACGTCCTGTTTTTTTATGTGCAGCATGAAGGAGAGAAGCAAACCGTCCGCCAAGAGTATTAGCATTCACGTTCCTACCGTATTCCTCTTCTTTTTCAGATATGTAGTCTTCCAGTATTTGCCTTAATGTCTGTGACTCAGTGAAATTTCCAGTACCGAAAGATAGATGAAACACCGGATATTCCTTCCACTCCGTCTCAAGACTATCGATAGCAAGTCCCTTGAAAAGATCCTTACGCCCTTGGAAATAGTATTTCAGAGTAGACACGAGGAGGCTCTTTCCGAATCGTCTTGGGCGACTCAGAAAATATATGTTTCCTCCATTCACGAGCTTGTAAATCAAGTCCGTTTTATCAACATAGACATATCCGTCCTGGATAATCTTCTCGAAATCCTGTATTCCAATAGGGTATTTCATAATTAGGTGTCCTTTCTTCTTCGTGACTCTATTTCCTTTTCTTCTGCAAAGTTACAATATTAAAAGCGTATCTCCAAATTTTTCGAAAGAAATCTCGTGGCAGGGTATATTTCCCTTTCACTTGCAGGGGCTTGCTCACCGCAAGGCAAACACCGAACTACGCTCTAAAACAGTTGCTCTGTTGCTCAAACACTCTGGAAATTAAATCGTGAGTAGAGATACATTTATTGTGTGAGCAGCGATGCCCTTAATGAGAGCCGTGAGCTAAGGTTCTGGGGAAAGTTGTTAGTTGATGATATTGTTAGGCAAATCTGTTTTCTCACGCTACTTCATGCCGTTCTACGCTTGTGTTCGCTCGTATGCTGGTTATATGCTCGTTATATTATTCTCCGCAAAAATATATGACTCATATATACTCAGCATATTGGTTACTTACAACCTGCATATACGTACATGTGCGAAAAAGAAGCGTGAGAGGTTCTCGAGAGAATCTTGATTCCGAGTGCAAAGGAGTCATTGACTGTAGCAACCTTGTCGGTGAAGCCGAAAGGTGATGAGCGAAGGGAATTAAATCCCATTTACTCTCTTCATCAACGATGAGGAGCGATGAGGACTCATTGAGGACCCTTTAAGGCGCCAGAAGGGACTAAAAAAGCAACTCAAAACGCGAACCAAGGAGCGAACTACGAAGCAACTCGAGTTGCGACTCTGATTCGAATCACGATTGTTTCTATAGTTTCCAACTATAGTCAAATCATCGGGTAAAAAAAAGAAACCCGTTGTGGATTACGGGTTCCTTCTTTTTTCTATGATGTTCAACATTTTAAACGTGGCATTAATGGCAGCCTGTGTCTGGTCAGCATCAAGAGCTCTGGTGCGGAAGATATTGGTGTCTTGCTGCCAAGTGATAATGGTCTGCACAAGGGCATCTGTACGACCGCCAGGAGGAATAGTGACAGCATAGTTGAGAAGGTCGGGAAGCGTGCGTCCCAACTTCTCAGAATATATCTGCCTAATAGCCTTCACAAATGCGTCGTACTGACCATCTCCAGTGGCATCACCCATATATTCCTTGCCATTCACAGAAATCTTTATGGAAGCAATTGGCTTGATGCCGTAAGAAAGGCTCACCATATATCCGAGGAGCTTCACCCTATCTTCCTCTTCTGGAGCGGAATGTTTCAGCACGTCTGAGACGATGAAAGGAAGGTCTTCTTGTGTTACCCTCGCCTTTCTGTCTCCAAGCTCAGTAATTCTCTGAGTGATCTTCTTCACCTGCTCTGGAGTGAGTTCAAGCCCCAGTTCCTGAAGGTTCATCTCGATATTTGCTTTTCCAGAACTCTTTCCAAGAGCATATTCGCGCTTTCTTCCAAATCGCTCTGGTACGAGAGCATTGCAGTAGAGCTTATCCTTATTGTCACCGTCTGCATGAACACCAGCCACCTGAGTGAACACGTTCTCACCTACAATAGGCTGGTTTGGAGCAACCATAATACCACTGTACGACTCCACTAAACGGCTGACTTCATTAAGGCGGTTCTCCTGAATATTCGTCTCCGCATTGAAATGGTCTTTTAAAATGACGTGTACAGAACTGAGGGGTGCATTTCCACAACGCTCGCCAAGTCCGTTCACTGTAACATGAAGGCCAACAGCACCAGCAAGGACAGCAGAGAGTGAGTTCGCCACAGCAAGGTCGTAGTCGTTATGGGCATGGAAGTCGAAATGGATATCAGGATACCTGTCAACCATTTTCCTTACGAACTGAGAGACAAGCAAAGGTTCAAGAACACCAAGGGTGTCTGGAAGCATGAAGCGTTTTATTCCACAATCTCTCAATCCCTCCATCATCTGGAAGACATAGTCGGGAGAATCCTTCATGCCATTCGACCAATCTTCAAGATATAGGTTCACAGACATACCCTTACTTAGGGCATAGCTTACCTCACGGCGAATATCGCAGATATGCTCTGGAGCCGTTTTTCCTAACTGCTGCATGCAATGCTTCAGAGAACCCTTTGAGAGAAGGTTTATAACCCTTCCACCACAGTCGTATATCCAGTCGATGGAGCGCCCCTGATCAACAAATCCAAGCACCTCCACACGGTCTATCATTCCTGCCATCTGTGCATAGCGGCAAATCATTTTCACCGCCTCCCGCTCTCCTTCTGAAACACGGGCAGAAGCAACCTCTATTCTGTCAACATTAACGTCACGTAAAAGCATTCGTGCCAGCATGAGTTTCTCATGCGGCACAAACGATACTCCGCTGGTCTGTTCTCCATCACGGAGCGTAGAATCCATGATCTCTATTCTATTCTTCACCCGCTATCATTTTTCTCCTTCAAACGCCTCTATCTTCTCCTTGTTTGACAAGAGGAAGTCGATGTCATCATAGGCGTTCTCAAGACAGTATTTCTTGTATGTGTTGATATCGAAATGCTCACTGTTACCCGTTGAGAGGTTTGTAACGGTCTGGTTCGGAACATCTACCTTCACCTCTGCCTGAGGATTTGCAGCAATAGTGGCGAACAGCTCCTGCTGGAATGCCTCACTAACCACAACAGGAAGGACGAAACAGTTGAGAAGGTTGTTGCGGTGGATGTCTGCGAATGAGGAACTAATAACCACACGCACGCCATAGCCAGCGATTGCCCATGCGGCATGCTCTCGACTGGAGCCAGAACCCCAGTTCTTTCCTCCCACGATGATCTCATGAACTCCCTTACGAGGAGCCTCAGAGAATTCTGGTTTGTTCATAACAAAGTCTGCAATCGGCTCGTTGTTAGCATCATAGCGGAGGTCGTGCATGAACGCCTCACCATAGAATTTCGGATCGCGAGTGGTGAATGCGAGGTAACGGGCAGGGATGATATTGTCTGTATTATTGTTGTCAATAGCAATAGGTATGCAAGTTGACTGTATTATATCGAATTTTTCTTTTGCCATAAGGAGAGAGAATTAAATATTAAATTTTTCTTGGATCGGTAATGACTCCTGTTATAGCAGAGGCAGCAACAACAAGAGGAGATGCGAGAACAGTACGCGCACCAGGTCCCTGACGACCAACAAAGTTACGGTTGCTGGTGGAGATGGCAAGCTTTCCTGCTGGCACCTTGTCTGGATTCATGGCAAGACAAGCAGAGCAAGAAGGGAGACGGAGTTCAAATCCTGCGTCTTCAAGAATCTTGTCAATACCCTCATCAATAATCTGTTGACGAACAACCCATGAGCCTGGCACAAGCCAAGCAACCACATTCTCTGCTTTCTTCTTTCCCTTCACAACACTTGCAAAGGCACGGAAGTCTTCAATTCTACCGTTTGTACATGCTCCTAGGAAGCAATAGTCGACAGGTGTACCCTCCAGTTTCTGCCCAGGTTTGAACTGCATGTAGTCGAGCATAGAAAGGAACTGTTCCCTCTCTGCTTCTGACATGCCTTCTGTTGTTGGAATGCACTCATCGATGGCAATGCCAGCTCCAGGGTTTGTGCCGTAAGTGATGCGAGGAGCAATATCCTCAGCACGATATGTAACCTCCTTGTCGAAAACAGCATCAGCATCACTGTGCAGCTCCTTCCATTTCTCTACTGCCTTCTCCCAGTCTTCGCCCTTTGGGGCATACTCGCGACCCTTGAGGTATTCAAAAGTGGTCTCGTCTGGAGCAATAAGTCCTGCACGACTGCCCATCTCGATTGAGAGGTTAGAAAGTGTCAGTCTTCCTTCCATAGACATATTGCGAATGGCAGAGCCAGCATATTCCACTGCATATCCGGTAGCTCCAGAGGTGGTCATCTGAGCCATAATATACAATGCCACATCTTTTGCTGTGGTCTTCTCAGGAAGCACACCCTCAACATTTATCCTCATTGTCTTGGGCTTCGACTGTAGTATGCACTGTGAGGCGAGCACTTGAGCAACCTCTGAGGTACCAATGCCCATGGCGATGGCACCAACGGCACCATGTGTGGAGGTGTGTGAGTCACCACATACAATCGTCATGCCTGGGAGTGAGAGAGCCTTCTCTGGACCTACGACATGAATGATGCCGTTATCTTTTGTTCCCATGGCGAAATGCTTGATGCCAAACTCAGCGCAGTTTGCGGCAAGTGTCTCCACCTGCTTGCGTCCAACAGGGTCGTCAATCTTCTCCTGCTGGTCAGAAGGTGTGTTATGGTCTGGCATTGCCACCACATGGTCAGGGCGGAACACCTTGATATTCTTGTCTCTCAGTGTATCGAATGCCTGTGGTGAGGTTACCTCGTGAGCATAGAGGCGGTCGATATATAATTGTGTTGGTCCGTCTTCAATGTTCTGAACAACATGAGCGTCCCAAATCTTGTCGAATAATGTTTTTCCCATTGTTTCCTTATAAATCTTTTTTTATACTAAATTGATTATGCATACAGAATCCCGAGCAGAAAAACGCCTCACTCTGAATCCTAATGAAACTGTTATGTTCTGAATATTGATGAAACAGTCTTATTAGGAACTGCTTATTTAAACTTGTTTATACAGTCAATATATGCCTCTACCGATGCCTTCACCACGTCTGTGTCGGCTCCGAAGCCATAGTAGAGGTGGTTGTCGTACTCCACCTGCATGTGCACCTTTCCGACATCGTCAGAACCCTTAGAGATAGCCTGAATGGTGAACTCCTTCAGAACCATTTCCTTAAGAATGATCTTCTTCAAAGCACGGATGGCAGCATCTACTGGACCATTTCCTGTTGAGCATGCCTCAAACTTCTGACCAGAGATATCAAGTCCGAGTGAGGCAACACACTTGGAGTTCTGGTTCATGCCTGTTGTGACCTGTAGGAAGTCGAGCTTGATGGCGTGGGCATTGGCACGGTCGGCACCTGCCAGCACGAGGATATCATCATCGGTAACCTCTTTCTTCTTGTCTGCCAGCTTTAGGAAGTCTTGATAGATCTTATCGAGCTTCTCGCCTTCCACCTCTACTCCGTTTACGCTTAGGCGGTGCTTCAAAGCAGCACGTCCAGAGCGTGCGGTGAGAACGATGGCATTGTCGTCAATACCCACCTCCTTGGGGTCCATAATCTCGTAGGTGGAAGCATTCTTCAAGACACCATCCTGATGTATTCCAGAAGAGTGTGCAAACGCATTCTTTCCCACAATGGCCTTGTTTGGCTGAACAGGCATGTTCATCAATGAGCTTACCATACGACTAGTAGGGTATATCTTCGTGGTGTTGATGTTTGTCTCTATGCCAAGGTCAGGATGCGTCTTAAAAATCATAGCAACCTCCTCAAGGGATGTGTTTCCAGCACGTTCGCCAATACCGTTTATGGTGACCTCCACCTGACGAGCACCACCAAGAACGCCAGCAACCGTGTTTGCTGTTGCCATTCCAAGGTCATTATGGCAATGTGTGGAGAGAATTGCCTTTCCTGCTGCAAAGGCATCAACATGCTCATAGAGGTATTTTATCTTCTCGTGATACTCGTTCGGAACACGGAAACCAGTGGTGTCAGGAATATTGCAGACGGTTGCTCCTGCCTTTGTAACAGCATCTATAACTCTGGCAAGATACTCATTGTCAGTACGACCAGCATCCTCCGCATAGAACTCCACATCTTCCACATACCGCTTCGCATATTTCACGGCAGCCACGGCACGCTCGATAATCTCTTCTGGAGTGGAATTGAACTTATAACGTATATGGCTTTCAGAAGTGCCAATACCAGTGTGAATTCTCTTATGTTTTGCATATTGAAGTGCTTCTGCAGCCACATCAATATCCTTCTCAACTGCTCGTGTGAGTGCGCAGATGGTAGGCCATGTCACAGCCTTACTAATTTCTATTACACTATTGAAATCGCCTGGACTGGAGATAGGGAATCCCGCCTCTATGACGTCTACTCCCAACGACTCAAGCTGTTTTGCGACCTGAATTTTCTCTATTGTGTTCAACTGACATCCTGGTACCTGCTCGCCGTCGCGGAGGGTGGTGTCAAAAATAAATAACCTTTCGCTCATTTGATATTTATTGCTTGTGTAAGTTTTTTCTTGTTATACTATATATAATAATGTAAAACAGATGTTCTATGAATCTTTTTACCTTTCGGAGTGCAAAATTAATACTTATTCTTGAATAAAGCAAATAAATTATAAGAAATCTTTCGGTTTTTCTTATAATTTATAAGCAATATCAAGAAAAAAGTAAGAAAATAGTAGAAAACAGCTGTTTGAACTGCCAAGAAACCTATATTCTTCTGAAGGTGAATGAAGACGGCATAATGTTAATATGGCATATCATTAATATGGCATATCGTTAATATGGCATATCATTAATATGTCATATCATTAATATGGAATATCGTTAATATGGCATATCGTCAAGACCCATAGGAGGAGGGGTGCTGCCCATCAATGGATCGTCGAAACCGTTGTTCAGTGAGCTCTCACGAATCTCGCCTCCCATGTCGCCAATATTTCCGCCAACAGGACCAGAATTGCGCTCGTTCTTATTGGCAAAGCGCGTGAACTCTCCACGGAAAGAGAGCAGCACGTCTTTTGTGGCACCCTTCCTGTGCTTTGCTATGATGATTTGCGCCATACCGCGGAGGTCGTTACCGTTTGTGTCTTCATAGATATGGTAGTACTCTGGGCGATGCACAAACTGCACCATATCGGCATCCTGCTCGATGGCACCAGACTCTCGCAAGTCAGACAACTGAGGGCGCTTAGAATCAAGACCTTTCGTCTCTCCGTCACCACGACTCTCCACAGAACGGTTCAACTGAGAAAGGGCGAGTATTGGAATGTCGAGCTCCTTCGCTAAGCCTTTTAGGGAGCGGGAGATGGTTGACACCTCTTCCTGACGAGAGTTGAACCTCATACCGTTGGCGTTCATCAACTGAAGGTAGTCGATCATAATTATCTGAACACCTTTCTCCTTTACCAATCGGCGGGCTTTCGTGCGCAACTCAAAGACAGAAAGTCCAGGAGTATCGTCAACAAACAGTGGGGCTCCCTCAAGCTTTCTGATGTTCTTGTCGAGGCGAGCCCACTCTTCTTCCGTTAGCTGACCGTTCAGAATCTTGTTGCCTGGAATCTCACAGACATTCGAGATTAGTCGGTTGACAAGCTGCACGTTGCTCATCTCAAGAGAGAAGAATGCAATCGGAATGCGATAGTCAACGGCAATGTTCTTTGCCACAGAAAGGGCATAGGAGGTCTTTCCCATGGCAGGTCGACCAGCAATAATAACAAGGTCGGAACGTTGCCAACCAGAGGTAACTGCATCAAGGTCATCGAGACCGGAAGGGATTCCCGTCAGACCACCGGAGTTTGCTGCTGCCTTCTGCAATATTTCATATGCCCTCTGCACAACAGGGTCTATCTGTGTATAGTCCTGCTTCATGTTCTTCTGCGAAAGCTCAAAGAGTGCACCTTCTGCTTCCTGCATAAGGTCATCGGTATCAACTGTCTCATCGAATGCTTTCGTCTGTATGCCGCTGGCATAAGAGATCAGCTGGCGGGCGGTATGCTTCTGTGAAAGAATGCGACTGTGATATTCAATGTTTGCAGAGGAGGAAACCATATAGGAGAGCTCCATAACGTATGCCGTGCCTCCTGCATTTTCCAACTCTCCCATCTTCTTCAACTCTTCTGTAACGGTGAGAATGTCGGTTGGACGCTCACTCATGTTCAGAGAGCGGATGGCGGTGAAGATGAGCTTGTGGCGGGAATCATAGAAAGTCTCGGGAGAAAGAATCTCACTGACTATTCCAAATGCCTCGGTATCTATCAGCAAAGCACCGAGCACAACCTGCTCTATCTCTATCGCTTGAGGAGGGAGATGACCGTAGGTGGTATCTATCTGAGGAGCCTGACGCTTCCTGCGTGTATAATTTTCTGCCATGTCTATTCGTTTTTTAAAATACAAAGGTAGTCTAAATTGGTTGAAAAACAAAATAAATAAAGATTTTTTTACATTTTTCTTGAAACAGGGAAATACGTTTGTCTATTTCTTGTTAAATAAATATAAATATTTAACAACTATTGGCAATTACAGCAAAAAATATTTTATCTTTGCAGGAAATATTGCATGCCAACTTCGTTTTCTCTCATTTCCACTGAAGGAACAAAGTGTAGAGCAAGATATATAAGAAGAATACTTTTTGTAACAAGCGACAGTATATTCCACAAAAAACAGATACGTCTTATGAAGAAACTTGAAGACATATTCAAAAATGCAAAAAGAGCAATTTTAACGCTCTTAGCATTTCTCGTGTTCGTTCTAACAACGGGGGCACAAACTGTGGCGGAACTGAAGGCGGAGAACGAACTGCTGAAAACGAGAATGGATATCAATCTCCTTTCGCTTTGCGTGATTATCTGCGTAATCATGATTTTTTTTATGTGGGGTATTAAGGAGCGACACAGAAAACATCTCCTCATGCTCGAAAGGAAGAACAGGGCAATGCAACGCACTAACGATCTCTTGAACGAAGCCAAGAAGATTGTAGAGCATCAGTCACGAATGAAGACAATATACACAAACAACCTTGCTCACGAGATTCGCACTCCACTAAACCAAATATACGGCTTTGCACAAATTCTGGAGGCAATCGAAAAGCCTATGCCTGCAGAAGATAGCAAGGAAATCATTAAAGCAATAAACGATGCCTGCCGACAACTGACAAACATCGTTGAGAACATCGACAAGGTATCTGCAGAACTCGACAAGCTCGAAACACTCTCTGACGTGGAAACAGTGCTTAAGGCGAAACAATAAACTTTTCATTATGCTATACAACACGAGCCATCTGCCATCACTAATGCGCTACGGATTGTCTTTCCAGCATTTCATAGCCGTTTTCTTCGCTACGATTCTGACGTCCCTGATCTTAGGACTGCCAGTGCCCGTAGCTATGTTCTTCTCTGGCTTGAGCACACTCTTCTACCATTACTTCACAAACGGAAAAATTCCACAGTATATCAGTACTTCCATGCAAGGAATCACGGGGATGCTCTTCGTGAAACAAATGTGCATGGCAAAGGGAATGCCAGAAGATCTCGCACTCTGCTACACTCTCTTTGGAGGCTTCGTGATTGGAGTAATATATATCATCTTCAGCGCAATGCTGAAATTTATTTCGCAGAAAACAATATCAAAAATCCTTCCTCCTGCACTTGTTGGCTCCCTCATTATGGTGATTGGTATACAACTGTTCGTATCGGCACTATACACCATAAAAGGGGGAATACTTACAGGCACGGTGACTGTTGCCACCATACTTGTAATAGAACTTTTATTGAAGGGCAGATACAGAGTGATGTCAATAAATGTCGGACTCCTCGCAGGACTCTTGGTTGCTCTCGGCACTGAAGGCTTCGACCTATCACTCGTGGGTGACGCCAAATGGCTTGACTTCCCTTTTGACAAACAGTTTATGGCATTCCGAGTGTTGGAATGGTGGGATAGGGAAATGATTGCCATCGTTATTCTCACCGTCATTCCGATTGCCATTACAACCATCGGTGAGCATGTGGCTGACCTTATCACAATCTCAGAGACAACAAAGAAAGACTATCTAAAAACAATCGGACTACCTCAAACAATCGGTGCAAACGGGATGACATCAATTATGGCTTCCGTCTTTGGAGCGCCACAAAACACAACATATACCGAGACAACGGGACTCATTCAGCTAAACCGCATCTGCGACCCACACCTCATACGCATAACGGCAATGATAATGATTGTGCTTTCCTTCTGTCCGAAGATGGCGGCATTGTTCGGATCTATTCCTATGGCGGTGATTGGAGCCATCACACTCGTTATCTACTGCATGATTGTTATGGTGGGATGGAGAACGGTTTCTGCCATTCGAAAAGAAGAGAAGAAACGGGAGTCGTATATCATTATAGCCACAGTGATTGGGGTTTTCGCTGTGATAAGCATTTTCTTCGGAGGAAGCATATCGGTGTTCCACACTCCTCTTTCGGCATCCTTCATTTCTTTTGTTGCCGGAATTCTCGTAAACATAAATATCATTGTTAGAAATGGAGAGAATAAGTAGACTATTGGGATTCAACAGCAGGAAGAACTCCCTGCACATAGAGGTTTTTGCCGGATTCAGTACGTTTATCGTGATGGCTTATATTCTCGCTCTCGCTCCAAAGGCATTCGTGGGAGTGGGAGGACAGGAAGATTCGTTCCCCGTAGGGGCACTGTTCACAGCTACCGCATTGGTGAGCATTGTGGGCACACTCCTTATGGCTTTCTATGCGAAACGACCATTAGCAGTGGCTCCTGGAGTGGGACTGCTCTATTTCATTAGTGGCACGATGTGCACAACAATGGGATACTCTTGGCATTTCGCACTGACGGCAATTCTTCTTGAAGGACTACTCTTCATGCTCCTCGCTTTCTCTGGTGTGCGCACACTGATTATTGAATGCATACCAATATCGCTGAGGTCTGCCATCGGTGTTGGTGTGGGATTCTTCCTCGCATCTCTCGGTCTCAAGAGTGTTGGAATGACAAGTAGTGAAATGGCAATCACTTCACTTGCTGGTATTGTCTCCGAACCAGAGAAGCAGTTGTTCGTGTTCTGTCTTCTTACGGCTGGAATTCTGATGATTAGCAAGGTAAAGGGTGCCATCTTCTTCTCCATTCTCATTTCTACGATTATTGGAATACCAATGGGAATAACAAAATACGATACCATAATGAGAATGCCAGAGTCGCCTCTCCCTCTCTTATGCCAGATGGAATGGTCGAAGGAGATTTTCAGCATAGACATGTTCGTATGCGTGATTTCAATTCTGTTCCTTGATATGTTCGACACTATTGGAACAACAATGGGTGTGCTCGGGAGTAGTAATCTTGCGCGACCAAATGGACGTGTTACAAGAATGTCAAGAATACTGCAGGTAGACGCCATAAGCTCTTTCCTCAGCGGATTGTTCGGAACAACACCCTCTACAACATACCTTGAGAGTGCCGCGGGCGTGGCGGAAGGCGGAAGAACTGGAGTAACGGCAGCGGTGACTGCACTCTGCTTCTGTGCCGCAATGTTCTTCTCTCCTATCTTCCTTGCAATTCCTTCTGTCGTTACTGGGGCTATCTTACTCATTGTCAGCTTCCAAATGTTCGCATCGATAAAACACATCAACCTCACCAATCCGGTGGAGGCAATTCCTTCTGTGCTCGTAATTCTCGTAATGGCGGTTGTAGGAAGCATCAGCGACGGTATTGTGGTGGGTGTTATAACCTTCGCAATCTTCAATTTCTTCTCACAGTTACAGAGAGATAGGGAAAGGAGACGGTCTGGAAAAATATTCGAATAAACTAACACGAAACACTTCTTTTAAAATAATGTGGTTGAAAGAACACCCCTGCTAAATGTCATCTTAAATAACACTCCTGCTAAATATCATCTTAAACAACACCCCTGCTAATTGTCATCTTATACAACACCCCTAAAAGCCCCTGCCTTAATGAAACCAAAGCATAAATAAATAAAAATAACCTTATAAACAAAAATATGAAACACTTTAGAAAAATCTGTTCTGCCCTTGCTATGGGGCTTTTGGCTACCAGTTCTCTTGGAGCCGAGAACGACTTTGTGGTTGACACAAAGAAGGTTGGAGCTGAAATTCAACCAACCATGTACGGTATTTTTTTTGAAGACATAAACTTCGCTGCTGACGGTGGCCTATATGCAGAGATGGTGAAAAATCGTTCCTTTGAATTTCCACAACATCTGATGGGATGGACTGCCTTCGGAAAGTTTGAGGTAAGAAATGACGGACCTTTTGAACGGAATCCTCATTACGTGCGTCTCTCTGACCCTGGACACCGCCACAAACGTACTGGAATTGAGAACGAAGGGTTCTTCGGAATTTCGGTAAAGGAAAAGGCAACATACCGCTTCTCATTATGGGCACGCGTGCCAAATGGTGGCAAGGGCGTACTTGAGGTTCTTCTTGTAGACAACGACACTATGGGTGAGCGACAGGAGTTCACACGTCAGCAGCTTGTTATCGAGGGAAAGGAATGGAAGAAATATTCTCTCACCATAGAGTCTCCACTCACTATGGCTGACGCTCGCCTACGACTCTTCTTGAGACCGGAGAAGGGTCGAGATGCTTGGGAGAAGATAAACAGTATTGATATTGAGCATGTCTCTATGTTTCCTACCGACACTTGGAAGGGGCGTGAAAACGGAATGAGAAAAGATCTTGCACAAGCATTGGCAGATATGAAGCCAGGGGTGTTCCGATTCCCTGGCGGATGTATTGTGGAGGGTACAGACCTTGACCAGCGCTACCAATGGAAAAACTCTGTCGGACCAGTGGAAAACCGTCCTCTTAACGAGAATCGTTGGGAGAACACCTTCCCTCACCGCCTCTTCCCTGACTATCACCAATCTTATGGCTTGGGATTCTTTGAGTTCTTCCAACTTTGCGAGGACTTCGGTTGTGAACCACTCCCAGTAATCAGCTGTGGGCTTGCTTGTCAGTTCCAAAACGATATTCGCAATGAGAAAAACTGTCATGTGCCTGTAGATAGTCTGGAAGAATATATTCAGGATGCTCTCGACCTCGTGGAGTTCGCTAACGGACCAGCTGATAGCAAGTGGGGAAAAGTGCGTGCGGAAATGGGACACCCAGAGCCATTTAATCTCAAATTCCTTGGCATTGGAAACGAGCAGTGGGACTACGATGAGAAACACGGCGGACCAAACAATGCGTTCACCGACCGTCTGAAGAAATTCTCTGACGCAATACGCAAGGCATACCCAGAGCTGAAGCTAATCGGCACAACGGGTCCGAATTCTGAGGGATGGGACTTCGACCTCCTGCAGCCAAAGATGAAACAGCTGAAAGTGGATCTCTATGACGAGCATTACTATCGAAACGAACAGTGGTTCCTCTCCCACGGACATCGTTATGATTCTTACGGCAGAAAAGGTCCAAAGGTGTTTGCCGGGGAGTATGCATGTCACGGAACAGGAAAGAAATGGAATCATTTCGAGACTTCTCTCTACGAGGCAGCTCACATGACGGGAATTGAGCGAAATGCTGATATCGTGCACATGGCAACCTATGCTCCTCTCTTCGCACACGTGAAGGGTTGGCAATGGCGTCCAGATGCTATCTGGTACGATAACCTGAGGTCGTTCAAAACGGTATCTTACTATGTTCAGCAACTCTATGCAACTTATCGTGGCACTCATGTTCTTCCTCTCACTATGAACAAAAAATCTGTTGCGGGAGATGCCGACCAAAACGGTCTCTTTGCCAGTGCAGTGCTCGACAAAGACTCTAACTCTTATATCGTGAAGGTGGCAAACACAGGCGATGAGCCGCAGCAACTGAACATTCTCTTCAAGGGAATGAAGAAAAACAGTGCTCTAAGCTCGGCAAAGCAGTTGCTACTACATTCCGACAATCTCGATGCTGAGAACTCACTCGAAAATCCGGAATTGATAACTCCACAAGAGTCTTCTGTCCCTGTCGCTAACTCTACTCTCTCTGTCTCTCTCCCTGCAAAATCTTTTGCGGTTTATATCGTGAAATAAGCAGTTATGAAGGTAACAAAATGCAAGGCGCCATGCACTTAGTGCCTTGCATTTCTGTATTCAAGAATCTCAAGAAAGACATTCCTGAAACCATATCAAACAACCCTGATGACTCACGAAAAACACCGCTGTGAGCTCATTAACACGCACTTTTAGCCTAATAAACACGCCCTAAAACCTTATGGAACCACTGAAAGCGGAACCCCTACTATATCAGTGAGCAAAGAAACACAAACCAATACAAACAGAAAAACTATGTCAAGAATTAATTTCAAATCTTTGGGAACACAGGTGGCAATTGCTCTCGTTGCTGGTATTGTTGCGGGAATACTCCTGCAGGGAATGCCAGAAGCCGTTACTGAGTATATCCGCTTGTTCGGAAAGATTTTTCTAAATCTTCTGAAATTCATAGTGGTTCCCTTGGTGCTCTTCTCCATTGTATGCAGCATAATCTCCATGAACGATTTGAAATCGTTGGGAAGACTCGGAACACGCTCAGTGTTCTATTTCATGGTGACAACACTGATTGCCGTTACCTTAGGACTCACCGTGTCTACTGCATTTGGGAATTACTATCCTTCACTGTCGTTCAAGACAGGAGAGGCAGCAGAGGCAGTGAACGTTACGCTCTCTGATCAAATTCTGAACTTCTTCCCACAAAATGCCCTTGAGCCTCTTCTTACAAATTCCATGATGCAGGTGATCGTGATTGCTGTGTTCATCGCTGTGGCAATAATAAAAACAGGAGAGAAGGCAAAGCCTGTTGCAGAACTCATTGTTTCGGCTAATGAGGTTACAACAACAATCTTGAGATTCATAATGGCATTGGCTCCCATAGGAGTGTTCTGTCTCGTATGCCCCGTGGTGGCAGAGAACGGAGCAAAGGTGCTTGGAACTTTCGCAGTGCTTATGGGAGTTGCCTATTTCTCTTTCCTCCTACACGCTATCATTGTCTATGGTGGCTTTGTGGCTGCAATAGGAAGAATGTCGCCATTGAGGTTTTTCAGGGAAATGATTCCTGCCATGCTCTTCGCCTTCTCCAGTAGCTCTGGACTTGCCACACTCCCTGTAACAAAGAGATGTGTGGAGAGATTAGGAGTGAACAGCAAAATAAGCAGCTTCGTGCTTCCTCTCGGTGCAACAATAAACATGGATGGTGTTGCCATTTACCTCGGTACGGCTGCGGTATTCATAGCACATTGCTGCGGAATAGAACTCTCCATGAGCGATTACTTTGCCATTGCTCTCTCCTGCACAATAGCATCAATAGGAACACCAGGAATTCCTGGGGGCTCTCTTGCACTAATGGCAATGGTCTTCGCTTCTGCCAACATACCTATTGAGGGTGTTGCTTTGGTAGCTGGTATCGACCGAATCATTGATATGGCTCGAACAACAATGTCCATCACCGGAGATGCTTCCTGTGCCGTTGTAATGCAGAAAATCACAGAGAAGGAAAGATAAAGTAGGCTGCTGAATGAAATGAGCAAGTGGGGTTGATGAAGTAAAAAGTTGGTGAATGAAATGAGCAAGTGGGGTTGATAAAGTAAAAGGCTGGTGAAGTTGCTGAAGTATATGAGTAAGTGAAGTTGCTGAAGTATTCACAAATCATTTTTCTACTCCGTTGTTAGAAGACAAAAATAAAAAGGGAGGTAAACATCCGTTACTGGATATTTACCTCCCTAATTATTTTCGTATCTAATCAACTTGTTAGTCGATTAGGAGTATTTATTTACTTCTTTCTGATAACTACCTTCTTACCGTTGATGATGTAGAGACCGTTACCAGCCTTCTGCATACGAACACCACCGATGTTGTAGATAGCCTCGTCAGCACCCTCTGTTGTTACACCAGAGATACCTACAGTTGTGTCAACAATGTAAGTAAGCTCGATTGCTGGGTTGCTCTGAGCACCTGACATGAATGGATCAATCTCGTCGAAGTACTTGTCGAAGATTACACCTGCAGGGATCTCGAATGTGTACTTACCGTTTGCAGTGATCTCCTTGTTGAGAGTGAGAGTAACCTCATTTGCGTTAGTGTTGAGGATCTCGAGAGTAGCAGTTCTGTAAACAGCTGACTTGTCACCGTCTTTGTAAACGTTGATCTTAGCGCCATCAAGAACACCACCTACACGGTCAGTCATGAAGACTGTTACCTCATTGAGAGACTTAACAGGCTTATCTGTTGCTGGGATAGCAGAAACGAAGTCGAAGAAGCCAACCTGATATTCAAGAACGATTTCCTCGTTACCTGTAGCGCCTGACATGAATGAATCCTCACCAGTGTAGTACTTGTCGAAGATTACACCTGCAGGAATAACAATCTGGTACTTGCCGTACTCTGTAATCTCATCGTCGAGAGTGATGGTAACCTCGTTTGAGTTGGTGTTGAGGATATCGATAGTTGCTGTTCTGTAAGCAACTTCTGTGTCACCGTCCTTATAAACGTTGATCTTAGCGCCATCAAGAACACCACCTACGCGGTCGGTCATGAAGACTGTTACCTCCTTGAGGAATGAAACAGGATTCTCATTTGATGGGAGAACAGAAACAGACTCGAAGAAACCTACCTTATATGTAAGTTCAAATGCCTCATTACCTGTAGCACCAGACATCATACCGTCCTCGCCATTGTAGAACTTGTCGAAGATTACGCCTGCAGGAACCTCGATTGTGTATGTACCGTACTCTGTGATTGCCTCGTCAAGAGTGATAGTAGCCTCGTTAGCGTTTGTGTTGAGGATGTCGATTGTTGCTGTTCTGTAAGCAACTTCCTTGTCACCATCCTTGTAAACGTTGAGTTTAGCACCATCAAGAACACCACCTACGCGGTCTGACATGAAGACAGTTACCTCCTTGAGTGACTCTACACGCTCGTCCATTGCAGGGATAACAGAAACTGGCTCGAATGTGCCAACCTGATATGTGAGTTCAAAAGCCTCATTGCTTCCTACACCAGTCATAGCTGCGTCCTCACCAGTGTAGAACTTGTCGAAGATTACACCTGCAGGAACCTCGATTGTGTACTTGCCGTACTCAGTAGCCTCATCAGCGAGTGTGATAATAGCCTCGTTGTCAACAGGTGTGAGGAAGTCGATTGTTGCTGTTGTGAAAGGAACTTCCTTGTCACCATCCTTGTAAACGTTGAGCTTAGCACCATCAAGAACACCACCTACGCGATCTGTCATGAAGACAGTTACTTCCTTGAGAGAAGATACTGGAGTCTCTTCTGCTGGGAGAACAGAAACTGGCTCGAATGTACCTACGTTGTATGTAAGTTCGAATGCTTCGTTGCTTGCTGCACCTGTCATAGCTGCGTCCTCGCCATTGTAGAACTTGTCGAAGATTACGCCTGCAGGAACCTCGATTGTGTAACGTCCGTACTCTGTTGCTGGCTCTGCGAGTGTGATAGTAGCCTCGTTGTCAACAGATGTGAGGAAGTCGATTGTTGCTGTTGTGAAAGGAGCTTCAGTGTCACCATCCTTGTAAACGTTAAGCTTAGCACCGTCAAGAACACCACCTACGCGGTCTGTCATGAAGACAGTAACCTCCTTAAGTGCCTCTACACGCTCGTCCATTGCTGGGAGAACAGAAACTGGCTCGAAGAAACCTACATTGTATATAAGCTCGAATGGCTCGTTGCCCTGAGCACCAGACATGAGTGGGTCCTCACCAGAGAAGTACTTGTCGAAGATTACGTTTGCAGGAACCTCGATTGTGTAACGTCCGTACTCTGTGATTGCCTCGTCGAGAGTGATAGTAGCCTCGTTTGCGTTTGTGTTGAGGATGTCGATTGTTGCTGTTCTGTAAGCAGCTTCCTTGTCACCATCCTTGTAAACATTGAGCTTAGCACCGTCAAGGACACCACCTACGCGGTCTGTCATGAAGACAGTAACCTCCTTGAGTGACTCTACGCGCTCGTCCATTGCTGGTAGAACAGAAACTGGCTCGAATGTGCCTACCTGATATGTGAGCTCGAAAGCGTCATTGCCCTGAGCACCTGTCATCATTGGGTCCTCACCATTGTAGTACTTGTCGAAGATAACGCCTGCAGGTACCTCGATTGTGTACTTGCCGTACTCTGTAACCTCTTCAGCGAGTGTGATAGTAGCCTCGTTTGCGTTGGTGTTGAGGTAGTCGATTGTTGCTGTTGTGTAAGCAACTTCCTTGTCACCATCCTTGTAAACGTTGAGCTTAGCACCTTCGAGAACACCACCTACACGACCAGACATGAACACTGTAACCTCCTTGAGAGACTCGAGTGTCTTGTCTTGTGTTGGGTAAACAGCTGTTGGCTCGAAAGAACCGATGTGGTACATCACGTCAATGCTCTCATTAACCTTTCCGTCAGCTGTTGCTACAGTTCCCTGTGGGATTGAGAGAACGAAAATGCCATATTCAGACACTTCGTTGTGGAGAGTGATTGTAAGAACGTTCTCCTTGTAAGTAAGTGTTACGTTCTCGTAGTTTTCATAATCTCCAAGCTTCTTGAAAGTTACATAGCTGGTAACTTTGCTGATTGGAGCATCAAAAGTAACATCAATAGTCTTGAGAGACTGAAGATGCTTTTCTACAGAAGCGGCAGGATCTGGAGTGATTGCAGTTGCTACCAACTCTTCAGCTACTGCTGCAGAAATTGCTGCCTTCATAGCAAATGAAGCTGCGATTCCTCCAAAAAGGAGAAGTCCAGCCATTGCGTACTTAGCTGCAAAGAAACGAGTAAAAATGCTTTTTCTCATAATCTTTTTTTTGGTTAATAACTAAAGTAATATAAACGAAGTTGAATTTAAATTTATGTTGCAAGTTTTTTTATCGACTTCATTATTATATATGTACATATAGTATAATGTGCATATAATATTAATTACAAGAAAAGCAAGCGTATGTGACATCTCTCTGTATGTGGGCAATTTAACTCCCCATCTCTGTCATGAAGGTGCTCCTATTCCTCTCACTTCTTGTATTTCGAGTGCAAAATTACTAAATAAATCTTTATTCACCAAATATTTTATTAAAAATTTCCAATTTTTCTTTATCGAGGTTACGGATTCTTGATTAAATGTTAATGAGACACCTTTTGTTGTTGCAAATATTTGTTAAAAACTGAGTATTTCAAACAGAATGAAAAAAAAACAGAAAAGACAAACCTCAATTATCTCAAATCTCAATTATCTCCTCATTTGTCTAATTTGTCTCAATTGTCTCAAATCTCAAATACATAAAAGCACCTTTGCATACGGTTTGTCTCTCTCCACATTCAATAATCTGTATCGTCCCTAAAAAATCAATATTCAGGACAGAAGCAACCAACTTTCAGGACAAACCTTTGCCGATGAGAAAAAATGAGTAACTTTGTCCTTGAAAATCGGAGACGGGCACCGTTTCTCAAAAAAGCCCGTCCGCACATGCGGATTGTTCCTCCCAAGTTCCTCCCAAGTTCCTCCCAAGTTCCTCCCATTTTCTGCAGACGAGAATAGGAGACGAAAGGAACGAACATAATAGCAATGAGGAAGACACTTCTGCACTGGGGCTGAAGGTGCGTTCAAGATTCACACCGTAATTTACCAAATACATTTAACTTAATCATTAATCGAATTATCACAGAGGTAAGCTAACAAGCGGCTAACAAACGGCTAACAAGCATTGAAATGGCTTTTGGGTGCTGAGAAAGGATAGCTATCAGGTTTCAAATGCAAAGTTATCACCTTATTTTTATATAAACAAGAAACGAGAGATATTGCGAGTTACAGAGAATTATTGCGAGATATAACGAGTTAGCAACCCATGACCAGAGAAAGAGACTATTCTTGGTTAAAAAGGGTTAATTGCTTGTATATATGCAGAAAAATTATTTACTTTGCACGAAATTTGGGTTGTTATGCCCTTTTGGTAAGAAAAGATAAATCACGGATGGCAAAAAAACATAAGTCACGCAGGCATGGGCGTCTGCAAGTTATCACATTGTGCATAAGCACTTCTTTGGTGCTTATACTGTTAGGAGCAGTGGTGTTTACGGTGCTTACTGCACGCAATCTCTCAAGCTATGTAAAGGAAAACCTTACAGTAACTTTGATGCTCACAGACGATGTCAGTCTCTCGGAGTCGAAAAACATGAGCAAAAAGTTGCTGAAGGAGCGTTTCGTCTCGCACACAACGTTCATAAGTCCGGAGCAGGCACTGAAAGAGCATATTCAAGCGATGGGAGCCGACCCTACAGAGTTTCTCGGTGGCAACCCCTTTGTTGGTAGCATAGAGATGCAGCTAAAGGCAGACTATGCCAATTCTGATTCGCTGCGATGGATATCAAAGAAACTGCGTTCCGACCATAGGATTACAGACATTGTCTACCAGAAGGACCTCATGGATATGGTTAACGAGAACATTCGTAAGATTAGCATAGTGCTCTTAGTGCTTGCCGCTTTATTGGCGTTTATCTCTTTCTCTCTTATAAACAACACGGTGCGACTTGGAATTTTCGCAAGAAGGTTCACAATACACACCATGAAGTTAGTAGGCGCTTCATGGTCGTTCATAAGATGGCCATTCCTGCGGCTCGCTCTTTTTGAAGGCATCTCAGCAGCAATCATAGCCAATGCTGTTCTTGCTGGAGGGTTCTATGCCTTCTACACGTTCGAACCAGGAATACTCGTTGTGGCAGACTACTGGGTGTTGGGAATAACAGCCGGCAGCGTACTCATCTTCGGTCTGTTCCTAACCACCTTCTGCTCATGGCTTTCTGTGAACAAGTTCCTACGCATGAAAGCTGGAGATTTATACAAGATATAGCCACATCAAGTAGGTGCGCAAAAAAAATTAATACTCACTAAAAAAAAAGAAAATTTTAAGGGTGAAAAACAGAATTTTCCATCCTTGGCACAATAATTTTCAGTGTCAGAACGTTATATTTTAAAATTTAGGTGCTGGCACTTTCAATATGCATTGCGCTGGCTATTCATTTTCAAGACATAAAAAAATCATCAAGAGAAAATATTCATGGACAAGAAAAATTTTGCATTCGGTAAGGGCAATTTCATTGCTCTTATTGCAGGAATTGCTATCGTTTTGATTGGATTTATCCTCATGAGTGGAGGGGAGTCAACAACAGAGATGTACGACCCATCAATCTTTGACGCAAGGCATATAAAAGTGGCACCAATCGTTACACTCATCGGATTTGTCTCCATCATATACGCAATTATACGTAAACCAAAGACAGATAACGAGAATCAAACAGAGGAATAACTTTTTGGGGGGAGCAAGCATTACGCTCAACTCCGAAAACAGAAATTCCGAATTTCGTCTACGAACAAACAATCTACGAACAAACATTCAATAGAAAAAGAATAACATCGAAAAGAAATGGATTGGCTACAAGCATTGATATTAGGCATTGTTCAGGGACTAACAGAATACCTTCCTGTAAGTTCCAGCGGACATCTCGAAATAGGTAAAGCATTACTCGGACCAGAGGCAGAGGCAGGAGGATTGGCATTCGATATCCTTGTGCATGTCGCAACAGTTCTCTCAACACTCGTGATTCTCTGGAAAGAGATAGAATGGTTGGTGGTTGGTATCTTCCGACCTGTTTGGAACGACGAGAAGCGTTATGCACTGAACATACTCATCTCTATGATCCCTGTCGGAATAGTAGGACTGTTCTTCAAAGACGATGTAGAGGCGTTGTTCGAGGGAAATGTGCTCACAGTAGTGGGCTACTGCCTTCTCGTAACCTCGGTTCTTCTCTTCTTGTCACATTTTTATCGTCCAAAAGAGAAGGAGAAGATTTCACCGCTCCACGCATTCATCATAGGAATTGCACAGGCAGCAGCAGTACTTCCAGGACTCTCTCGTTCTGGCTCCACAATCGCTACTGGTCTCCTCTTAGGAAACTCAAAAGAGAAGTTAGCGCAGTTCTCATTTATAATGGTGATACCACCTATTCTTGGTGCAGCACTCATAGACCTCAAACACCTCTTCTTCCCGTCAGCAGAATATCTCGCTTCTCATAGCGCAGAGACGGCACTTCCTATGGAAGCAGTGATAGTAGGTTTCTTGGCAGCCTTTATAAGCGGTTGTCTTGCCTGCAAGTGGATGATAGCATTCGTTAAGAAGTCTAAACTCAATTACTTTGCTTTTTATTGCTTACTTTTAGGAATGCAGGTACTCTGTTATGTCTATAATGGATAGGAGTAGATATAAATAAAAAAAATATTTTCATTTCACAAGAAAAAAAAACAACAGTAGTGAATTTTCAGGAAGGCGAATTTATATATATAAACAAACCTTACGGCATCTCAAGCTTCGGAGCCTTGGCACACATACGATTTGTGGTGTCAAAGCGCTTAGGCATTAAAAGAGTGAAGATAGGACACGCAGGAACACTCGACCCTCTCGCCACGGGAGTGCTTGTGCTCTGCACAGGAAAGAAGACAAAGCTCATTGAGGAACTGCAGAAACATACCAAAGAGTATGTTGCAACACTGCAGTTCGGAGCAACAACAGACTCCTACGACCGGGAATACACCGTGAATAGAACATTTCCAAAGAATCACGTAACCAAAGAGCTAATAGAGCAGGTGCTCCAGAAATTTACTGGGGAGATTATGCAAGTGCCACCGGTCTTTAGTGCTTGTAACGTAAACGGAAAACGTGCTTACGAGCTCGGAAGAAAAGGGCATGAGGTGGTTCTCGAAGCGAAGCCAGTAGTGATACATGAAATAGAACTTTTAGACTTCGACGAAAGGGAGAAAGTGCTGAAGATTAGAGTGGTATGCGGAAAAGGAACATATATTCGCTCGCTTGCTCGAGACCTTGGAGAAGCTGTGGGAAGTGGAGCGTTCCTCACTGCCTTGTGCCGCACGAAGTCAGGAGATGTCTCCCTTGCCGACTGCATGACGTTCGATGAATTCCATGAGTGGTTTGAGCGTCAGGAAGTAGAGCCTTACGTGCAGAACGACAATGGTGGCGGAAAGCGGCAAAAGCCTCGCCGTAAGCCTGCATCTTCATCGAACAAGAAAAAATCTGAAACAAACCAAAACAACAACGAAAACAAGAAACATTCCGAAATAAAACAAAAATAATGAAACTGTCTCAATTCAAGTTCAAATTGCCAGCAGAGCAGATTGCTCTCTATCCTCATACTGAAGAACATAAGGGATTCGGAGATGCCGTCTTTTCCGTAAAACGTCCTGACCGCTCACGTCTCATGGTGCTCCATAAGAAATCGCAGACCATCGACATGTACAAAAAAGACTATGATGGGAATGTCATCACCGACAAGAATAAGAACCCTGAATTCCTACGCATTACAGACATTACTGACTATTTCGACGAGGGAGATATCTTTATCTTCAACGACACCAGGGTGTTCCCGGCAAGACTCTATGGAACAAAGGAGAAGACAGATGCAAAGATTGAGGTCTTCCTGCTCAGGGAATTGAATCAGGAGATGCGACTTTGGGATGTGCTCGTGGAACCTGCGAGAAAAATCCGAATAGGGAACAAGTTGTTCTTTGACGACTCGGGAACAATGGTTGCTGAGGTTATTGACAACACAACAAGTCGTGGGCGTACGCTACGATTCTTGTACGACTGTCAGCACGATGAATTCAAACGAGAGCTCTTTGCACTCGGAGAGGCTCCTCTGCCACGATACATCATTGATGCCGATCAGAACGGAAACCGTGAGCGACCAGTGACCGCTGATGACATGGATGACTTCCAGTGTGTGTTCGCAAAAAACGAGGGTGCAGTTACGGCTCCTGCCACCGGTCTCCATTTCACTCGTGAGATGATGAAGCGCTTGGAGATAGCTGGTGTGCACAGTGAATTCATCACTCTCCATTGCGGACTCGGAAACTTCAACGACATTGAGGTTGAAGATCTTACAAAGCATAAGATGGACTCCGAGCAGATGTTCATCAGTCAGGAGACATGCGACAGAGCAAACAAAGCAAAGCTTGATGGGCACCGTGTTTGTGTGGTTGGAACAAGTGTGTCTAAAGCAACCGAAAGCTCAGTGGGTACCGACGGCTTGCTGAAGCCTTTCGATGGCTGGACAAATAAGTTCATCTTCCCCCCTTACGACTTCGGATTTTCTAACTGTATGCTCGCAAACTTCTATCATCCAATGTCAACACTACTCATGAACGTGGCTGCATTCGGTGGATACGAGCTCGTATGGCAGGGATATAAGCTCGCTCTCGAGAACGGATACCAGTTCGGATGCTTCGGAGACGCTATGCTCATAATCAATGACTAAGAGTACAGAAGAGAATACTTTCCTCGTTGGGAAGAAAGTAAATGAGAACGGAGAAGGGACTGAAACGCACATCGTGTATCTCGGAATAGGCTCAAACCTCGACAACAAGGAGGGGAACCTCCTAAAGGCAATAACACTCCTTGAGGAGTGTGCTGGGAAGGTGATTAGAGTTTCCTCTTTCCTTGCTACCGAACCGTGGGGCTTTCAAAGTGATAACGGCTTCCTGAATGCTGCCGTTTGTATCGAGACTGTTCTCGAACCTTTTGAACTCCTTGCCGTCACTCAGCATATTGAGCGAAGAATGGGGCGAGAAGAGAAAAGCGTGGGAGGTGTATACCATGATCGAATCATTGACATAGACATACTCCTCTACGACTCACTCTCCATATCAACAGATACGCTCACCATTCCGCATCCGCTGATGAAGGAGCGACCGTTTGTAATGGTGCCCTTGCGGGAGATTCTACCGCAAGACGACTTTTCATTCTTTTTCCCATCGTGAGAGAATAGACGGGAAGCAGCCAGAGAGAGACTCTGCACTCTTCCAAACATCAATTCTTCACGAAGGGAATAATTCTATATACAAAGCATACTTGAAATGCAACTATATTCTGACGACGAACTATACGAAATACTCGACACCCCAATCTTTCGACTGATAGGAGACACTGCCGACGAACTCGGAGTGGAATGCTATGTGGTTGGTGGATATGTCAGGGACATCTTCCTGCAAAGACCTTCTAACGACATTGATGTGGTTGTTGTGGGAAGCGGAATAGCCGTGGCACAGGCATTGAAAGAGAAATTAGGAAGGAAGGCGTTCCTCTCTGTATTCAAGAACTTTGGTACGGCACAGGTGAAGTTCCGTCAGAAGGGCGGAAAAGAGATAGAGGTGGAGTTTGTGGGGGCAAGAAAGGAAAGCTATCAAAGAGACTCCAGAAAACCTATCGTTGAGGATGGTACGCTCACAGACGACCAAAACAGAAGGGACTTCACCATAAACGCTCTCGCCATCTGCCTGAACAGAGAAAGGTTCGGGGAGCTCGTGGACCCTTTCGATGGAATCTACGACATGGAGGACGGCATTATCCGCACTCCGCTCGACCCTGATATCACTTTCTCAGACGATCCCCTACGCATGCTTCGCTGCATCCGGTTCGCCACTCAGCTGAACTTCTTCATTGACAGCGAGACTTTTGCGGCTCTCGAAAGAAATCGGGAGAGGATAAAGATTATCTCTGGGGAACGTATTCAGGAGGAGCTAAACAAAATCTTGCGCACTCCAACTCCGTCAAAGGGATTCATAGACCTTCACCGCTGCGGACTGCTACAGCTGATTCTTCCAGAATTGGCAAACCTTGACATTGTAGAAAAAGGACCTGATGGTAGGGCGCACAAGAACAATTTCTACCATACTTTAGAGGTCTTAGATAATGTGGCAAAGCATTCCGACAACCTCTGGCTGAGATGGGCTGCCCTACTCCACGACATCGGGAAACCAAAGTCTAAGCGTTGGGAGGGGCAACAGGGATGGACCTTCCATAACCATAATTTCATCGGGGCAAAAATGGTTCCGGAGTTGTTCAGAAGACTGAAGCTTCCGTTAGACATGAAGATGAAATACGTGCAGAAATTAGTTGACTTGCACATGAGGCCTATCGTAATTGCAGATGAGGTGGTTACAGACAGTGCTGTCAGACGACTGATAAACGATGCGGGAGACGATATCGATGACCTCATGACTCTCTGTGAGGGGGATATCACAAGCAAGAACGAAGTGCGCAAACGTCAGTTCTTAGAGAATTTTCGCATGGTGCGCGAAAAACTTGTGGACCTTAAGGAACGTGATTTCAAACGTCTCCTACAACCGGTTATTGACGGCAACGAGATTATGAAGATGTTCAATCTGAAGCCGTCGCAGGAGGTGGGAAGACTAAAGGAGGCTTTGAAGAATGCCGTTCTCGACAATGTCGTGCCAAATGAACGGGAACCGCTCATGCAGCTGCTGCTGAAAAAGGCTGCTGACCTGGGACTAAAGCCTATGAATGCGGAAGAAAAGTAAGAATAATGTAGTTTTCAAGAAATATACAGCTAATGAAATATATCGTTAAAGCACCAAACAGCATAAATACAGAGATCACTCTCCCAGCATCGAAAAGCATCAGCAATAGAGCACTCGTGATAAGTGCCATGGCGGCTGAGATGGCAGGAAAGGAGATCCTCTTGCCAGAGAATCTCTCTGACTGTGACGATACCGATGTGATTGTCTCTGCTCTCAAGGAGATGCCTGAGGAGATAAACATCAAGGCGGCAGGAACTGCCATGAGGTTCATGACAGCATACCTAAGCATACTTCCTGGACACGAACATGTGCTTACTGGCACGGAGCGCATGAAGCACAGACCAATAAAGACGCTCGTAGATGCGCTACGACATCTCGGTGCGGAGATAGAATACGTGGGTGAGGACGGTTACCCTCCTCTCCGTATAAAAGGAAAGCGGCTGAAGGGCGGCGAGTTGGCTATATTTGGTAATGTGAGCTCACAGTATATCTCCGCACTGCTGATGATTGGTCCGGCTCTTGAAAATGGTCTCCAGCTGACCTTGGAGGGAAATATCGTCTCACGACCATATATCGACCTTACACTCTGCACAATGAGAGACTTCGGTGCTGAGGCAGACTGGTCGGGAGTTGACTCCATTTCTGTTCAGCCGGTTCCTTACCGACAGAGGGAGTATTACATTGAGAACGACTGGAGCGCCTCTTCTTACTGGTATCAGATGATGGCAATGTACTGCAGCGAGAATAGCAAGGTGGTGCTAAACGGATTGATGGACTCTTCACGTCAGGGCGACAGTCAGGTGAAGTATATCTTCTCAATGTTAGGTGTGCACACAACATTCGGAACTCGCACACCATTAGTGCCTACAGAGGTCACACTCGAATGTCACGACCGCATTGTTCCTCGTTTGGACTTCGACTTCACTCACCAGCCTGACCTTGCACAGACTCTTATCGCCACTTGTCTCGCCTGCAACCTGCAGTTCCATTTCCGCGGTTTAGCATCTCTGAAGATTAAAGAGACAGACCGTATTGAGGCAATGAAGACAGAGATGAAGAGGTTAGGATATATCATACACGACTATAACGATTCTGAACTAAGATGGGATGGAGAACGCTGTGAGCCAGAAGAGGGTTCTGCCGTGCAGACATACGATGACCATCGTATGGCAATGGCGATTGCTCCAATGTCGGTAATTCTTGGTCCGCTAACAATCGCAAATCCAGAAGTGGTCTCGAAATCATACCCGCATTTCTGGGACGACCTGAAAAAGGCGGGATTCGAAATCGAGGAGCAGGAGTAAAGGGAAGCCATCTTCCCTACCCCAGCCCACTGAGTTCACACATTTGATGCAGAGAAAAATCTTCCTTCAATTCTTAAACAATAGGGTTTATGTTAGTGCTCTTAATTGCTTTAATTGTTCTTGCCGTGATTGCGGCTGCCATCGGACTCCTCTCTCGCGATAAAGGAGATGTGGTGGTGAATGCAGAACCCTCCTGTGCTACTTGCTCTGGAGATGATGCTCGCTGCGAACAAGATTGTATGTTAGAGGCTGCCGTGAAGGAGATAGAGTACTATGACGATGAAAATCTCGACAAATATGCTGGACGTCCATCAGACAGTTATTCTGACGAGGAGATTGAGGAGTTCTCAGAAGTCATGTACACTCTGCAGCCTGGAGATGTGGCAGGATGGAATCGCAGCCTCATACTCCGGAACGTGAATATCCCAAACTGTCTGAAAGACGAGCTCATTGCTCTCTTAGAGGGATAAAAAGAACAAGCATATATTAATACACTTAATCCCCCATTACTTCTAAGTTTACCATTTGCAAATTGCGCACCCCATTTGTAATTGACTCCCAAAAACGTAAATCACCCCAATTTTCTTTTCTATGAAAAGGACTCACCACCATATCATCTTTCTTCTCTTAGCGGTTCTTCTGCTAAGTGCAGCCTCTTCTTGCTCTACGCAGAAGAACACTGGCATGTCAAGATGGTGGCATAGTTTCAATGCACGATACAACACTTATTACAACGGTTCCGTAGCATACATAGATGCTTCTCTGCAGAAAGAGAAAGGGAACAAGGACAACTACACTGAACTCTTGCCACTATACACCATTGGAAACAAGGAAAGCAGGAAAATCGGTGAAAGTCAATACGAAACGGCTATCACAAAAGCTCAGAAGGCAATAAAGCTGCATTCCATAAAGAAAAGACCTGAGTGGAATAAGTCAAGAAGGAAAACGGAAAGGGATATTGAATGGCTGAACAGAAAGGAATACAACCCTTTCCTCTGGAAGGCGTGGATGCTCATGGGTCGCTCACAATTCTATAAGGGTTCTTTCGACGAAGCGGCAGCAACATTCTCTTATATGTCACGACTATACAGGACACAACCTGCCATTCACGGAAAGGCAAGGGCGTGGTTGGCAAAATGCTATATAGAGCAGGACTGGCTCTATGACGCAGAGGATGTTATCAGGAACATGCAGCGAGATAGCATTGACTGGAGGGCAAGAAAGGAATGGGACTATACACTCGCTGACTATTATCTCCACACTGGAGATATGAAGGAGGCAGAGAAATACCTCAGAAAGGTTATTAAGCACGAAATGAGGGCAGTACAGAGGGCAAGGGAGTATTATTTGCTCGGACAAATCCTTGCCGCTCAAGGGAGAAATGGAGAGGCTTACAAGGCGTTCAAGAAGGTGTTACGTCAAAATCCTCCTTACGAATTGGAGTTCCATGCGAGGATAGCGATGACGGAGGTAATGTCAAGCAGTCAGGCAAAATCAAAGATCCGCCGTCTGCGTAGCATGGCACGTTCCGACAAAAACAATGATTTCCTCGATCAGGTGTATTACGCAATAGGAAACATCTATCTCGCTGAGCGAGACACCATGAAGGCTATCTATGCTTATGAGGAGGGAAACAAGAAGGCTACACAGCAGACCGTAGAGCGAGGTGTGCTTCTTCTTCACCTTGGTGACCTTTACTGGGCAAAGGAGCGGTTTGGTGATGCTCGCCGTTGCTATGGTGAGGCAATTGGCTTGCTCGACAAGGAGCGAAAAGATTATCAGGAGCTGTCTTACCGTGCAAAAGCTCTTGACGAACTTGCTCCACATACCGACAATATATTCCTTCAGGATTCTCTCCAGACGTTAGCACGTATGGACGAGAAATCACGCAATGAGGTGATAGACAGAATAATACAGGCATTAAAGAAAAAGGAGAAGGAGGAACGACTTGCTGAACTCGACAAGCAGGCACAGAAAAATGCTGCCAACAACCCTAATCAAAATACTCAAAGCCAGCAGCCGCAGGTTCAGAAACCGCAGGTTCCGGGAAGTTCGTCAACATGGTATTTCTACAATCCAATGGCTGTGCAGCAGGGAAAGCAGACCTTCCAGAGAACTTGGGGAAAGCGTGAGAATGCTGACGACTGGCAGAGAAGTAACAAAACTGTGGTGGCTTCTATGACGGAGGAAACAGAGCCAGAGGAGCTGTCAACAGATAGCATTGCTACTGAAACAGATGTTGAGGAGAAAGCAAAGGAGAAGAACGATTCTTCTGCTCTCGACCCTCACAAACGGGAGTACTACCTTGCGCAGATTCCGTTCACAGAGGAGCAGTTGACTGCCTCTAATGCCATTATCCACGAATCGCTCTTCAATGCAGGGAAGATATTCCTTGACAAGTTAGACAACATGCAGATGTCGGAGAAAATGCTTCTTCGTCTGAACCGTGAATGCCCAGAGTTCACGAAGAACGATGAGGTGTACTACTACCTCTATCTCATAGCTGCAAGAAAGGGTAACACGTTGAAAGCAAACGAATACAAGACTGCACTGAAGGAGCAATTTCCAGAGGCTGCCATGACAAAGCTGATTCTCGACCCATACTACGAGGAGAATGCTCGTTATGGCGTTCACCGTGAAGACTCACTATATGCTGAAACTTATCTCGCTTTCAAGGAAGATAATATCAGCACCGTAGCAAGAAACTACAAGATTTCAGAGGAAAGATACCCTGAGGGTGCTCACAGAGATAAGTTCCTGTTCGTAAACGGATTGTCAAGGCTCAGTCAGGGAGATACTGAGGCGTGTCTTGATGCCATGAACCGTGTTGTGAAGGATTTTCCAAAGAGTGAAGTGGCAACGATTGCAGGAATGATTATCAATGGTGTAAATCAAGGTAGGACTTTGAAAGCAACTCGCTTTGACATCTCAGATGTATGGAACTACCGTAACGTGCTCACGGAAAACGAGAACGACACCACTGAGCATGCTTTCGTAGTAAACCCAGACGAGAACCATGTCTTCCTGCTGACATACAACCCTGATTCACTGCATGCCGACAGTAAGGGAAATGCAGAAAACCTACTGCTCTATGAGATTGCAAAGCATAATTTCTCAAACTATCTCATAAGAAACTTCGACATAGCAATAGAAGATTTCCAGGGCATGCACAGAATAGTGATCAAGGGTTTCTTAAACCATGATGAAGCACTTGTATATGCTCGCAGCCTGTACGAAAACTCAAGGGTGAAACAATTGGCTGCTGGAAGTCGTGGAATCGTGATTAGCGAGAAAAACTTAGAACTGCTCGGAAAGTTCTTTAGCTACAACGACTACGATGAGTTCTATGAAAAGAATATTGCAACCGACAGATTCGAGTTCGACAAGAACATTCTTAATGAACTGCAGGTGACACCAGAGCAGTATGACCCAGAAAGAATAAGTACAAAGGGGGCTCAAGAGCAGGAGGAGACACAAGAGGGTCAGGAGAGTCAGGAAACAACAGATTTTCAGGACTTTGAGAATTCTGAGGACTTTGAGAATTCTGAGGAAATAACAACTCCAGATTTCATGGAATTCCCAGAAGCACCAGAAACACAGGAAAAACCTGTAACAAATCCAAAGGCTACGGAAATTCCAATTACTCCAGAAACATCCACAGAAGTTCCTGAGGCAACAGAAAAACCAATTTCTCCAGCGAAGACTGTTTCCGAACCAAAGAAGACTACTGAATCCAAAAAGACTGCTGAGGTAAAGAAGAGTACTGAGAACAAAAAGTCTTCTGAACCAAAGAAGGCTACTGAGACAAAGACAACTTCTGAGACTAAAAAAGCTTCTGAACCTAAAAACACTTCTGAACCAAAGAAAACCTCACAGGATAATCCGTCAAAGACATCGACAGCAGAAGACGATGATGAATACTTTGAGTTTG
This sequence comes from uncultured bacterium, assembly GCA_945829115.1. GTDB lineage: Bacteria > Bacteroidota > Bacteroidia > Bacteroidales > Bacteroidaceae > Prevotella. The sequence continues at coordinate 32,844 of CALZTP010000010.1, forward strand.
ATGGATTCTAAGTAGGTATCCATAAAAACAAACATCATGACAAACGCAAAACTGTTATGGGTAGACGATGAGATTGAAATGCTTCGCGCCCATCTTATATTCCTTGAAAAGAAAAACTATGACGTCGTGACCGTTTCTAACGGTACCGACGCCATAGAGAAATGTCAACACGAGGTCTTTGGCCTTATACTCCTCGACGAGATGATGCCAGGAATCAGCGGACTGGAGACGCTTCAGAAAATAAAAGAGATACAGCCGCAGACACCCGTTGTAATGGTTACGAAATCAGAAGAGGAGCAGATTATGGATCAGGCAATAGGACAGCAGATTGCCGACTACCTTATAAAACCTGTAAACCCTTCACAGATTCTGCTTACCTTGAAGAAACATATACACCGGAAAGAGATTGTTTCCGAGGTTACACAGAGCCAGTATCAGCAGTCTTTCACTCAACTCTCTATGCAGATAGATGAATGTCGCACTCTGGAAGACTGGGTGGAAATGTACCATAAACTCGTTAAATGGGAACTGACGCTTGCTGAGACGGAGTCGCAGATGCAGGATATGCTCGCCATGCAGAAGTCGGAGGCAAACAATTCATTTGCAAAGTTCATAAAGAAGAACTACATGACGTGGGTGAAACCACAAACCTTCATGAAACACGACCAAAGACCTATGCTCTCGCCAGATATCTTCCGAGAGAAGGTGTTCCCTGCCATTGATAGTCTTGATGTACCACTATTCTTCATTGTGATAGACAATCTCAGATACGACCAGTGGAGGGTGATCTCTTCTGAAGTTTCAGATGCGTTTAATATCGATGAAGAGACATATATAAGTATTCTACCTACTGCAACACAGTATGCAAGGAACGCAATCTTCTCTGGACTGATGCCAAACAAGATTGAGAAGATGTTCCCAGAGCTATGGGTAGATGAGGACAGCGAGGAGGGCAAGAACCTCAACGAGGAACCGTTGATACGTACGCAGATAGAGCGATTCCGCAGGCACGATACATTCTCTTACCATAAGATAAACGACTCAAAGGGGGCGGAGGCTTTCCTCGACCGTCTTACCACTCTTAGGAAGAATGACCTGAACGTGCTTGTGGTGAACTTCATTGATATGCTATCTCATGCAAGAACGGAGTCGAAGATGGTGAGAGAATTGGCAAACAACGAATCGGCATACCGTTCTATCTCGCTTTCCTGGTTCAGACATTCTGTTCTCGCAGAACTGTTCCGCTCATTAGCTCAGATTCCATGCAGGATCATAATAACCACCGACCATGGCTCAATCCGCACCTCTACACCAGTGAAGATTATCGGTGATAGAAATACAAATACGAACCTTAGATATAAGGTAGGGAAAAACCTCAACTGTCAGGCAAAGGATGTCTTTACAATTAAAGACCCTGCAGAAGCACAACTGCCTTCACCGAATATCTCTTCATCGTATATCTTCGCCACGGGAGATGCATTCTTTGCTTATCCAAACAACTACAACTACTATGTGTCTTACTACAAGGACACATTCCAGCATGGAGGCATTTCCATGGAGGAGATGCTCGTGCCACTCATCACGCTTACTCCAAAAGGAAGGTAACAAAGGGACATGTCAGATAAGAAGAGATTCTTGTCACTCATCACGATTACTCCAAAAGGAAGGCTATAGGGAAAAATAAAGCGGAAGGAATTTGTCGAAGAAAAAGGTTTTCCTGTAATATTAACAGATAGCCCATATTCTTATCGCGAGCATACTAAAACAGCAAATTTTACCTTTTCTTAGGCTTTTACCAGTCAAATTTCCGTCAGAAAGAAAAAAAAGTCGCAAAAAATTTGGTGGTTTAAGAAAAAAGTAGTACCTTTGCACTCGCTTTTGAGAAATACTTCTCAACACGCCAACATGGTGCCCGTAGTTCAGTTGGTTAGAGCGTCAGATTGTGGTTCTGAATGTCCAGGGTTCGAGTCCCTGCGGGCACCCGCTGAAACATTACCTCGTAAGTATCACTTACGAGGTTTTTTTATGCAATAGCTTGACTTAATAATAGGCTCGGGATGCATTAGTGTACCCCCTGATACCACCAGCTTCTTTATCTGTACTTATGTCAAACAAGACAATATTCAAAAAAAACTTATAAGTCACCAAAAGAGTCAATAGAAATCTTGAGAGAGGATTGTCAATAACCGATGAAAGCAAGATACAGCATTACTTGTTACACATTGGTTATTATCGTCTATCCGCCTATATGCACCCACTTCTACGTATGCCAAAATGAAGAGCATACTCAGAATTTCCGGAAGCGGAGAGTGTATTTCTCCGTTTTCAAGACAAGTGACTTAGATGTCAAGGTCTCAATGGTGAAAATCTGATGTAAACGTCCTAGACGCTGTGAGTCTTCAACAGCATCAATGCCGTAAGGGAAGAGCACCCCCCGCTTGTCGAACGAAATCCATTCGTTATTATCGTCTTCAGAAGCATTTACCGAGTCGTAACAGATATCATACACTTCTAGCATAGAGCCCGCTTTGTTGAAATGCGCGAAATACCTTACTGTGCTTGGTTTTCCCTCATTGAACTGAATGAGATTAGTACGTACCGACCAATACACTTTCGTGCTTTTCATATCATGTTCCGTACCATCATCTACAACCATTAGTTGCCACATACCATCAAAATCGCCATTGTCTGGCCATTTATTCTCACACGAGGTAGAGAAGAAAAGACAGGCGAGGAGAATGGCAGCAATGATGCGGTATGTGATTTTTTGGACGAAAAACATAAGGTTTATATTATATATGTTAGAAGAGAATTGTAAAGTCGAGAATGAAAGCCAAGGGGTCACAGTGCTTACAATCGACTGAAAGGCAATAGAAAGAGCAAGAATCCACTCTTGAAATTATCTTCGAGGTAAACGGATGGTGTATCGGAAGGTGCACTGCGCTCCGAAACTGTTTCCGAGAATCTTTCCGTGGTCGAGTGAGGCAGCAAGCGTCACCTTCAGTTTCGGCATGAACGCAGGAACATAGGCAGCCTCAAGGAGATAGTGTTGCGTATTCACAATATCGTCAAGCGGTTCAATGTATGTTCCCCAGTTCTGGGTAAGAGTGGTAAGCGCCCGCCAAGAGAGTCGTTCAGAAGGATTTCCCTGCACACCGAGATGCCATGCCTTCACACGATTGTTTCTAAACCTCAGCTGATGGTTGCTATTGTAAACAGGAGAAGTTATTAACGGGTTTCCCACTCCCATTCCCCAGTGTTGCCATCCACTGTAGAGGTTATGGTTGTAATAGTCGTCTGTTCCAGTGTATGACTCTGGCATATTCTCCGTAAGGTCGTGGTATATAGGTCCCGACTGATCTTTCGTAGAGATGTGTTCAAGCACTATTCCACTGAGATATCTATTCTTAGGGAGTTCCACCTCAATGCCGAGGAGATGATCGAAGATGCCGTATTGCACGGTTAGCATCGACTGGTCTTCGAAGAACCTTTCGAAATATGCACGCGCCATCCAATCTGTATCCTTCCAAGTCAATGCGATATTGTAGGAACCAAGAGTGTTTCCTAAAGAATTCGGATGCGCTCCATCTGTAACATCATTGCTACCTATATGGCAGAAAGCATTCCAGAATGCCTTGAGATTCTCTGGGTGGTGTATAGGTTGTGAGGTATCGTAATGGTTTCTTCCATAGACATTATAGCTTGTGCCTCCAAACTGTGTAATCATCTGCAGAGAAGGTTCAAAGAACAACTTCGAGTCCTCTGGTGCAATTTTCAGGAAGAGACTTTTCTCTAGGAGTAGGATGTTGGAGGTGTAGTGGTAGTAAGGATCGTCAGCCACCCAGTTCTTCTGCCACTTGCCATCGGTGGTTTTATAGACACCGAGGTAGCCCCTCACTTTCAGCCATTTCCTCAACCCCGGAACAGTGAAATAGTCACAACGTACGGCAATTCCCGGCATTGGTTGCGCATTGATTCCGTTTGACAGTCCTCCCGAGGTGAGCGTGTCGTTTCGATGTTCTATGTTTCTTTCTTTTTGTCCGAGTGTGAATGTGAACTTCCGATATTTCAACTCTGCATAAAGCTGGTGTATGAAGAACTTACTCACAGCATTCTGCGAGAGCATGATATCAGCACAATATGTAAAGCGAGTGTTCTTTGCGCTATCTTTTCCAAGCGAGAAAGAGTCGTAAGCCCCTACCCTTTCATATGAAGAGTTGGCATACGGAGAGATGACTCCATGGCGGTTTGACGAGAGCCACAGAGGAGCATACTGTCCGTCTGATACCGTGCCCGATACTTCAGTAAACACCGTTTGCGATATCAGTCGTGCTGATGCCATTGTACATAGCAGGAGTATTATTAAGCGTTGAAAGAACATTCGTTGTATATAATATTATGAAAGAAAATTGTACAAGAACAAGTTAATCTCTTGTAGAAATGTTGCAGAGGTTATGAAATGAATGACAACATTGTCCAGTTGTTTGTAACCTTACGGCATTCCTCTTTAAGTCCAAACTCAGCAGCACGCTCCACGAGCATGTCTGCATCTTCCTCATAGAAACCACTGAGAATAAGTCTGCCGCCAGGTGCCATAGTCTCAAGGATGAAAGGCATATCATCGTAGAGGATGTTTCTGTTTATGTTTGCCACAATGATGTCGAAGACACCATCTACATGACTGAGAACACTAACATCACCAAGGAGCACGTCAACAAGGTCAATGCCGTTTATCTCTGCATTGTGTTTCGTGTTCTCCACACTCCATTCGTCTATATCATATGCAGTGACGTGAGAAGCGCCACAACGTTTTGCCACAAGAGAGAGAATGCCTGTTCCGCAACCACAGTCAAGGAGGCGGCAGCCATCAAGGTCAAGGTTAAGGAGGCGCTCCACAATCATTTTAGTGGTTTCATGAGCACCATTTCCAAACGCCATCTTCTGGTCGATGGCAATGCTTATGGGAGCCTCCTTCGACAACTCTTCAGCCTCTGGACTCTGAGCATCGTAGATAATACAATTCTCGTTGACACGAATAGGAGAGATAATCTCCTTCTCGTATTCCTCATTCCAGTTTTGTGGTTCCACCTCTTCTGAAACGAAAGTGATTTCCACACCTTCGATTGGGAAGTCTTCTACGAGCTCCTTCGTGCGCACTGGGTCGTAGAGTTGTGTCTGCACGTAAGCATCCACTCCTTTCTCAGTATCTTCGAAGGACTCATATCCCGCCTCGCTGACAGAGTCAACCAAAAGCTCTCGGCTTATCTGCATGAGTTCTTCTTCGGCTGTTATTGTAAAATGAGTTACATAATATTCCATAGTAAACATTTTGTCATTGCATTCTGGCATCACACCTTTTTTTATAATATAGGGCATGAGACTCTTTTTTCTTGAAAAAAGTTTTAATCTAATGTTTATAACGTTAAATCCTCTGCAAAATTATAAAAAAATAGGGAAAATCCTCGCATATTTAGGAAAAAAACAGTATATTTGCAGTGATTTTTGATATAAATTTGCAGCAAGAAGTAAAAAAAACGTGCTGAAACCTCAATCTTAACCCATAAAACAACAAAGATATGACAACAAGAATTATTATACTCATCATTGCCCTCGGATTCTTGCCAAGCATGTCTTTTGCACAAGACGACCTGTATTTCACACCTTCAAAGGAGAAAATCAAGGCACAGAAAGAAGCAAAGGAAAAGGCGAGAAAAAGGAGGGAAGAGGCAAAGGAATACGGAATCTCTTCTTCCGACTACTATAGCGGTATCAACAAATCTGACGATGAATACAACCGCCGCAATGTTAGGAAGAACTTCTCTCCTTATGCCGTTTCAGACACAACAGTGTATAGCAAAGACTCTATTGCCAGCGACATAATAGAGTTTTCAATCGGAGATGGAGCGTATTCAGAGCCAGTGCGTGTAGACACGGTATATAAATACATCGTTGTAGACGATGATGACTATGCCTATTGCAAACGTCTCTCTCGCTTCGACGATTTCTATTGGTGGGGACATTTCTATGGTCCGTATACAGGAATACATCCTTTCAGATGGTATGCGAGATGGTACGACCCGTGGTATTCGTTCACAGCATGGTATGACCCTTGGTTTTACGACCCTTGGTTCTATGGCTTCTATGACCCATGGTATTACACTCGCCGATATGCTTGGTACGACCCATGTTACTACAACCATTACTACTTCCATCATCCCGTTCATGTACCTTCTGGAGGCATAACACTGAACACGAATCCAGGAAACAGGCATTTCGCTGGAACAAGGAATCACAGTTTCAGAAGCTCTGCTACCTCCACAAGGGCAACCAACTATGATATAGCAAACAGAAATGGCGACAGGATGGACAGACACCGTGGTGTTGGCTACAGAAGAGACAATTCTTACACTGCAACCGACCGCTATTCATCTGGAAACTACCGTCAGGCAGGAAATAGCTCTGCTCAGGGAGCATATAGAGGAGGTAGCTACGGAGGAGGAAGCCGAGGTGGCGGTAGCTTCTCTTCTGGAGGAGGACATTCGTTCAGCGGCGGTGGCGGAGGCTCCGTTGGTGGCTCTTTCGGTGGAGGTAGGCGTAGATAACACCTTATTATGTTATAAGGGAACACCTTATTTGTAATTGGATAGAACCCTTATCACATATAAGGCAACAAAAAAAATTAAGTATTCTCTTTGAGAACATCCTGAAAAGGATGCTCCATAAGAATATTTACACTATTTCAAACAACAAAGAAAAAACATTCGACATGAAAAAGATACTGACATCAATAATCCTTCTCTCGGCAGCAATGGCGGGAAATGCTCAAGACACTTACCAGAGTGCAACGTTGACAGAGAAGGACCTTAGCGGAACAGCAAGATATGTGGGTATGGGAGGTGCGATGGAAGCACTCGGAGCAGACATCTCCACCATGAGCACAAACCCTGCTGGCACTGGACTCTTTAGAAAGACGCAGGCAACAACAACCTTCAGCATGCAGACGGTTTCTGGAAATGACGTAAACTACCTTGACCCTTCGAAGACAAAGGCGAGCTTCGACCAGATAGGCTTTATCATGGCAATGCCTTCTGGAAATGGAAACTACCTGAACTTTGGTTTCAACTACCATAAATCACGGAATTTCAACAGTCTTCTCTCTGCCAGCAACAGTCTTGACAACGCTTCGCAGAACAAGCTATCGTTCATAAAGAGTAAATATTTCGACTGGGATAAGAACGAGAACAACTACAGTCAGGTGGACTATCTCTACGACTATACGTTGAATAGCATTGTTGACAAGAACGGAAATATCGAAGAGCACTTTAAGTATTACTACAACTCTGACCGTTTCAACATTCAGCAGATAGAAGAGGGCTATGTTGCCGACTACGACTTCAATATCAGTGCAAACTTCAACGACAGGTTGTACCTTGGACTCACCGTTGGTGTGCAGGACATACACTACAAGAACAAGAGCCTTTACACCGAAAGCATTCTTGCCGCTGACGACCGTACTGCACTTGGAACAGTGGAGCTGGAGGATGTCAGAGAGATCACGGGTACGGGAATGAATATCAAACTTGGATTAATCGGAAGACCGCTTGAGGATTCTCCTTTCCGCATTGGTGCTTATGTGCATACTCCGACATGGTATAAGCTGACATCTTCTAACTATACCACTCTCTACAACAACCTGCCAAAAGACCACGGAAACTACGACTACACACCTTCTGAAGAGGTGTTTGACTTCAAGCTGAACACACCATGGCTCTTCGGACTTTCTCTCGGACATACCGTTGGACAGGATTTCGCCTTTGGTGTGACATACGAATACAGTGACTATAAGTCGCTCGACAACCGTGTCATTGATGATCGATACTACGACGACTACTACGGAACCTGGGAGGAGTCTTCTTCGTCTGACAAACTGATGAAGTATCATACAGAGAAAACACTCAAGGGAGTACACACTGTGAAGGTGGGCACAGAGGTAAAGGTGATGCCTTGCCTCGCACTGAGATTAGGCTATAACTACGTCTCTCCTAAGTATTCGGCAGACGGATACCGTGACGGTAGCATCTACTCTCAAGGCACTTACTACGCATCACGAACAGACTATGTGAACTGGAAGGCAACAAACCGTGTTACTGCTGGTATTGGTTTCTCTATGAAGAATTTCTTTGCCGACCTTGCTGTGAAATACTCAAAGACAGATGGCGAGTACTTCCCATTTATGGCTTTCTATGCTGACAAGGGCAGTGAAGAAATGAATAATATCTGCGATGCCACAAAGGTTTCTGACAAACGAGCACAACTTTCTCTCACCCTTGGCTACAGATTCTAAACTGCGTTGCTATTATTCCTTATGTAAAGAAATCACACTGATTCCTATCGAAAAGGGATAAATACAGATTCCTTCTTTACGGTATATATAATGCAGATAAAAGAGGATTCTCATAGATAAAAATATTAGTTACAGAAAGAAAACTTGGAACAACAATATCCATCACAAATACTCGAGAGAGCTGTTAATGAGGTCTCTCGACTTCCTGGCATCGGTCGCAAAACAGCTTTGCGACTGATGCTTCACCTTTTAAGAGAAGAGGAGAAAGAAGCAGAGAAGTTGGCAAACGCAATCTCTACCATGAGGAAGGAGATAAAATACTGCAGGGTATGCCATAGCATTAGCGATAGCGAGCTATGCCCGATATGCAGCAATCCAAAACGCGACACCTCTACTATCTGTGTCGTGGAGAATATTCAAGACGTGATGGCAATAGAAAGAACTGGACAGTTCTTCGGACTATACCATGTTCTCGGGGGAATCATCTCTCCTATGGACGGCATCGGTCCGAGCGATATCGCCATTGACTCCCTCATTTCTCGCGTGGAGGAGGGAGGCATAAATGAGGTTATCTTCGCCTTGGCGTCAACAATGGAGGGAGACACCACAAATTTCTTTATCTCAAGGAAACTGCAGAAATTCGGAATAAAGCTCTCGGTAATTGCACGAGGAATCTCCGTTGGTGACGAGTTAGAATATACCGATGAGGTTACACTTGGGCGCTCTATCGTAAACCGTACGGAGATGAAATAACGAAAAAAACTTATAGTAACAATAGGAATAAAACAAACGATTAGAAATAACCAGAACAAAAAGAGCGATTAAAAATAACCAAAACAAAAATAGATTTATAGAAAACAAACAATAAAAAACATGAACAAATACAGATCTTGGCTGACAACAGAACTTACGGTGGCAGTCTTTATAGTATTGATCGTTATCGGTCTTTACGAGACAAACATACTTCTTGAGGGAGCTCTTTGTAACGGGAATAAGGAGCAGGAGTTTATTGTAACCACTATACTCCAGATTCTAACCATCTGCAACATTCCGCTTGCATTGCGACTGTTTAAGTTTGAGGCTGTAAAGAAGGTTATCAGCGAAAAGAGAGAGAAAGGGCATTTCCATATGGCTTCCTTGCGCATGTCGCTCTTGACAGTGCCGATGATTGCAAACATCGTCTGCTACTATATATACATGAATGTAGCTTTCCTTTACCTCACCATAATACTTGCAATATCTTTAGTATTCATTATCCCGACAAAGGACAGATGCGACTCAGAGCTTTAGAACCAGAAGATCTCGAACTGCTCTACACGATAGAGAACGACACAGAGATGTGGAACGTGGGAAGTCAAACGGCTCCCTTATCTCGTTTTCACCTAAGAGACTATATTGCCAATAATGCGTGCGATATATATAAAGATGAACAGGTACGTTATATCATTGAAGTAACGGAAGGAAAGAGGAAGGAGGCTATAGGGATTATTGACTTGTTCAATTTCTCTCCACAACATAATAGGGCGGAATTAGGAGTTGCCATCCTTAAAAAGCACGAAGGGTGCGGCTATGCCCAAAGAGCTATCTCTGAAATCAGCAAGATAGGAAAGAACATCATCCATCTGAAACAGATTTATGCCATAGTGCCAGAAGAGCATCATGCCTCTCTACGCATGCTTGAAAAAAGTGGCTTTTGCTTTGGTGGAACACTAAAAGAATGGCTCTACAACGGTGAAAAATATGCTAATGCAACAATTATGCAACTTTTTTTGTAAAAAAATGCAGAAAAACTTGGTAGAGTCAAAAAAAAGTAGTACCTTTGCACCCGCTAAGAAAGAATGACACTTTCGAAAGCACGATGACACTCAAAAAAGGTGTGTTAGTTCAGTTGGTTAGAATGCCAGCCTGTCACGCTGGAGGTCACGGGTTCGAGCCCCGTACACACCGCAACTGAGAAGTCATAAAGAAAATTGTCAAGGAACAAACATGGTGTGTTAGTTCAGTTGGTTAGAATGCCAGCCTGTCACGCTGGAGGTCACGGGT